>NZ_JBFACU010000005.1:0-335738 GCF_040641015.1 Streptomyces sp. NPDC021356
GTGGTGACCTCGCCGGCCACGTGCACCAGGCCGGTGGTGATCAGCGTCTCGACGGCGACCCGCGAGGACGGGTCCTCCCGCAGAAGCGCGTCGAGAATGGTGTCGCTGATCTGGTCAGCGATCTTGTCGGGGTGACCCTCGGTCACGGACTCCGAAGTGAACAGGCGACGGGACACAACGCTCCCTGTGGTTGCAGCGGCTGCTGGCTGATCATTGGCGGACGGCGCGGGGGGCTGCGCCCGGCGTCGTCCGAGAACAGTTTATCGGTCGCACTCGGCCGCCGGCCCACCTGTCTCGCCACTCGGGAGCCCTGTGACCTGCGGCACGGGCATTCTGCCCAATGCCCGGGGACATTGAACAGGGCCCCTGGGTGAGGGTGTGCGGTGTTCGAGTGGTGCGCGCCACGACGGAACCGATCAGTCCAGTCGGGCGGCGACCAGGTCCCACACGGTTTCGGCGAGGGCCTCCTTCGGCCCGTGGGGCACAGCGGTCTCGCCTCCGTCGGCGGCCAGCACCACGGCCTCGTTCTCCTCGGAGCCGAAGGTCCTGCGCTCCCCCACCTCGTTCACCACGAGGAGGTCGCAGCCCTTGCGCGCCAGCTTCCTGCGGCCGTTGGCGAGGACGTCGTCGGTCTCCGCGGCGAAGCCGACGATCACCTGCCCGGCCCGCGCCCGGTCGGCCGATATCTCGGCGAGGATGTCCGGATTGCGCACCAGGGCGATGGGCGCGGGTTCCTGGTCGTCCTTCTTCTTGATCTTCCCGGCCGCGTAGACCGCGGGGCGGAAGTCGGCGACGGCGGCGGCCATCACCACCGCGTCGGCGTCCGCCGCCGCCTTCAGTACCGCCTCGCGCAGTTGCACGGCGGTCTGTACCCGGACGAGGTCCACGCCCGCCGGATCGGGCAGGTCGGTGTGGGCGGCGACCAGGGTGACCCGGGCGCCCCGGGCCGCCGCGGTGCGCGCCAGCGCGTAGCCCTGCTTGCCGGAGGAGCGGTTGCCGAGGAAGCGGACGGGGTCGAGGGGCTCGCGGGTGCCGCCGGCGCTGACGACGACGTGCCGGCCGGCGAGATCGGGGGTGCCCGCGCCCCGGGCGAGGACGCGGCGGCAGACCTCGAAGATCTCCGCCGGGTCGGGCAGCCGCCCCTTGCCGGTGTCGACGCCGGTGAGGCGGCCGACGGCCGGCTCGACGACGAGGGCGCCGCGGCGGCGCAGCGTCGCCACGTTCTCCCGGGTGGCCGGGTGCTCCCACATCTCCGTGTGCATGGCGGGGGCGAAGACGACCGGGCAGCGGGCGGTGAGCAGCGTGTTCGTGAGCAGGTCGTCGGCGAGGCCGTGGGCGGCCTTGGCGAGCATGTCGGCGGTGGCCGGCGCGACGACGACCAGGTCCGCCTGCTGGCCGATGCGGACGTGCGGCACCTCGTGGACGTCGTCCCAGACCTCGGTGGCGACGGGGTTGCCGGACAGGGCGGACCAGGTGGCGGCGCCGACGAAGTGCAGCGCGGAGGCGGTCGGGACGACGCGCACCTCGTGCCCGGACTCGGTGAACCGGCGCAACAGCTCACAGGCCTTGTACGCGGCGATGCCGCCGCTGACCCCCAGAACGACCTTCGGCTTGTCCACCGTCTCTCCCTGACTCGGCCGCGGTGCGCCGGGTGCGGCGCACGCCTCCTATGACACACCACAGGCCCGGCAGTCGCGCTGCCGGGCCTGTGGAAAAACCTACCGCCGTCTGAAGATAAGACTTACTGCGCGGTGCCTTCTTACTGCGCGGGGCCTTCGATGGCCTCGGACGTCAGCAGACCGGCGTTGATCTCCCGCAGGGAGATGGAGAGCGGCTTCTCGTGGACGTGGGTGTCGACGAGCGGACCGACGTACTCGAGGAGGCCCTCGCCGAGCTGCGAGTAGTACGCGTTGATCTGGCGGGCCCGCTTGGCCGCGTAGATCACGAGGCTGTACTTCGAGTCGGTGGCCTCGAGGAGCTCGTCGATCGGCGGGTTGATGATGCCCTCGGGCGCGGAGATGGAAGAGGACACGCTCTACCTTCCGATGGATGGGAAAGAATCAGTCGTCATGATCGGTGACGATCACACGACGTCCATCAAGGCTAGCAGCTCGCGCGCCACGTCCTCGACGGAGGTGTTGACCAGGGTCTCGTCGAACTCGGACTCGGCGGCCAGCTCGACCTTCGCGACCTCCAGCCGGCGTTCGATCACCTCGGGCGGTTCGGTCCCCCGGCCGGTGAGCCTGCGCACCAGCTCCTCCCAGGAGGGCGGGGCCAGGAACACCAGCCGGCCCTCGGGCATGGACTCGCGGACCTGCCGGGCGCCCTGGAGGTCGATCTCCAGGAGGACCGGCACCCCGGCCTCCAGGTGCTCCAGCACGGCCGCACGCGGCGTGCCGTAGCGGTTGCCGGCGAACTCGGCCCACTCCAGCAGCTCACCGTTGGCGATCAGCTTGTCCATCTCCTCGTCGGTGACGAAGAAGTACTGGACGCCGTGCTGCTCGCCGGGGCGGGGCTTGCGGGTCGTCGCCGACACCGAGAGCCAGACCTCGGGGTGTTCCTTGCGCATATGAGCGACGACCGTGCTCTTGCCGACCCCGGAGGGGCCGGAGAGCACGGTCAGCCGCGGACGTGCGTCCGGGGGTACGGGGGTCGTCCCCCGGGGTGTTACAGCCATGCAGCGATTATTCCAGCAATACCGGAGTGCCCGGGACTCCAGCCCCGGGGCCCCGGACGTCAGGAACCGGTGCTGCCGAACTCACGCTCCAGGGAAGCGATCTGGTTGGAGCCGAGGCCGCGCACACGACGGCTCTCGGAGATGCCGAGCCGCTCCATGATCTGCTTGGCGCGGACCTTGCCCACGCCGGGCAGGGACTCCAGGAGAGCGGACACCTTCATCTTGCCGATGACGTCGTTCTCCTGGCCCTGCTTGATGACCTCGTGCAGGGAGGCGCCGGAGTGCTTCAGTCGATTCTTGACCTCGGCCCGCTCCCGGCGAGCCGCGGCGGCCTTTTCGAGCGCGGCTGCGCGCTGTTCAGGGGTAAGGGGCGGAAGAGCCACGCCTACGTCACCTCGGATGTCGAACTGTCGGATACGGACCGGTGAGGAACCTAGTCGCCCCACACCTGGGGAGCCACGAGCAACACGCTCGCCCGTGGTCCCCCACTGCCTTGAAGGGCGTGGGAGGTGCCCCCACTCGACGGAGACTAGCGGTCAAGGGCGCCAGAGTCAGCGAGAACAGCGGAAAAGTCCTGGTCAGCCTCGATGAGGTCGGACATTTAGGACATACTGCCCCTGATTTGAGAATGTATCCAGCCTCAGGACGTCGCCCGACCGTTCGTGCGGGCCTCAGGCGGCCGGCACCGCCCCGCGGATCTGGTCCGCGAAACGGTCCGCCGCGTCACGCAGCGCGACGACGTCGGGACCGTGACGCAGCACACCCCGGCTGACGTTCGGCACCACGTTGCGCACCGCCGCCCCGAAGACCGCGGGGAGATCCGCCGGAGTCGCCCCCTGCGCGCCGATCCCGGGCGCCAGCAGCGGCCCGTTGATGTCCAGGTCGTACGACGACAGGTCACCGAGCGTGGCGCCCACCACCGCGCCGAAGGAGCCCAGCGGGCTGTCACCGGCGTTCTCCCGCGCCAGGTGCGCGAGCATGGTCGCGCCCACGTTCCGGCCGTCCGAGCGCATGGCGTGCTGCACCTCGCCGCCCTCCGGGTTGGAGGTCAGCGCCAGCACGAACAGGCCCGCGCCGCTGCCCCGAGCCAGGTCCACGGCGGGCTTCAGGGACCCGTAGCCGAGGTAGGGCGAGACGGTCAGCGCGTCCGAGAACAGCGGCGCGTCCTTGCTCAGGAACGACTCGGCGTAGGCGGCCATGGTCGACCCGATGTCGCCGCGCTTGGCGTCCATGACGACCAGCGCGCCGGCCGCCCGCGCCTCCTGGACGGTCTTCTCCAGGACGGCGACGCCCCGCGAACCGAAGCGCTCGAAGAAGGCGCTCTGCGGCTTGAGGACGGCGACCCGCTCGGCGACCGCCTCGACGACGGTGCGGCTGAAGCGCTCCAGTCCGGCCACGTCGTCGTTCAGCCCCCACTCGGCGAGCAGGGAGGCGTGCGGGTCGATGCCGACGCAGAGCGGGCCGCGCTCGTCCATCGCGCGGCGCAGGCGCGTGCCGAAGGGCTCCAGAGGGCTCATGCGGACTTCCTCACGTCGGCGCCGACCGCGTCGGCGAGGGTGGCGTACGGGCTGGTGCGCAGGCGGGCGGCGAGGCCCTTGTGGATCGCACGGCCCCAGAAGGGCCCCTCGTAGATGAAGGCGCTGTAGCCCTGGACCAGGGTGGCGCCGGCCAGGATGCGCTGCCAGGCGTCCTCGGCGTTCTCGATGCCGCCGACGCCGATCAGGGTGATGCGGTCGCCCACGCGCGCGTAGAGGCGGCGCAGCACCTCCAGGGAGCGGGCCTTCAGCGGCGCGCCGGACAGTCCGCCGGTCTCCTTCACCAGGGCTGCGTTCGAGCGCAGGCCGAGGCCCTCGCGCGCGATGGTGGTGTTCGTGGCGATGATGCCGTCCAGGCCCAGTTCCACGGCCAGGTCGGCGACCGCGTCCACGTCCTCGTCGGCGAGGTCCGGCGCGATCTTGACCAGCAGCGGCACGCGGCGGGCGGGCACGGCGCGGTCGGCGGCCTCGCGCACCGCGCTCAGCAGCGGGCGCAGCGCCTCGGTGGCCTGGAGGTTGCGCAGCCCGGGGGTGTTGGGCGAGGAGACGTTGACGACCAGGTAGTCGGCGTGGGGCGCCAGGCGCTCGGCGGACTTCACGTAGTCGCCGACGGCCTCCTCCTCGGGGACGACCTTGGTCTTGCCGATGTTGACGCCTACGACGGTCCGGAAGACGGGCGTACGGGAGGCCAGGCGGGCCGCGACGGCCAGCGAGCCGTCGTTGTTGAAGCCCATGCGGTTGATGAGCGCGCGGTCCGCGACGAGCCGGAACAGCCGCTTCCCGGGATTGCCCGGCTGCGGCTCCCCCGTCACGGTGCCGACCTCGACGTGGTCGAAGCCCAGCATCGACATGCCGTCGATGGCGACGGCGTTCTTGTCGAAGCCGGCGGCGAGCCCGAAGGGGCCGTGCATGCGCAGGCCCAGGGCCTCGGTGCGCAGCTCCTTGTGGCGGGGCGCGAGGACGGCCGCGACGAAGGTGCGCAGCACGGGGACGCGGGCGGCGAGACGGATCCAGCGGAAGGCGAGGTGGTGGGCCTGTTCCGGGTCCATCCGCCGGAAGACGAGACGGAAGAAGAGCTTGTACATCGTGGAGAAGTCCTCGGGGGTGCTCATGAAGATCAGGAGTCTTCATGAAGAGGGGGCCTCATGAAGAGGGGGACACCGTTTCCGGTGTCCCCCTCGGGGTGGCTAGTCGCGGGCCGCGGTCAGGAACTCGGCGTGTTCCTGGAGCGATCGCACGCCCACGTCGCCGTGGTTGAGGGCGTCGATGCCCTGGACCGCCGCCGCGAGCGCCTGGACCGTCGTCAGGCACGGCACGGACCGCGCCACGGCCGCCGTGCGGATCTCGTAGCCGTCGAGGCGGCCGCCGGTGCCGTAGGGGGTGTTGACGATGAGGTCGACCTCGCCGTCGTGGATGAGCTGGACGATGGTCTTCTCGCCGTTCGGGCCGGTGCCCTCGGACTGCTTGCGCACGAGCGTGGCGTTGATGCCGTTGCGCTTGAGGACCTCGGCGGTGCCGGAGGTGGCGAGCAGTTCGAAGCCGTGGGCGACCAGCTCCCGGGCGGGGAAGATCATCGACCGCTTGTCGCGGTTGGCGACCGAGATGAACGCGCGGCCCTTGGTGGGCAGCGGTCCGTAGGCGCCCGCCTGCGACTTGGCGTAGGCCGTGCCGAAGACGGAGTCGATGCCCATGACCTCGCCGGTGGAGCGCATCTCCGGGCCGAGGACGGTGTCGACGCCGCGGCCGTGGATGTCGCGGAAGCGCGACCACGGCATGACGGCCTCCTTGACGGAGATCGGCGCGTCCAGCGGGATGGTGCCGCCGTCGCCGTTCTTCGGCAGCAGTCCCTCGGCGCGCAGCTCGGCGACGGTGGCGCCCAGCGAGATCCGGGCGGCGGCCTTCGCCAGTGGCACCGCGGTCGCCTTCGAGGTGAAGGGGACGGTGCGGGAGGCGCGCGGGTTGGCCTCCAGGACGTAGAGGATGTCGCCGGCCAGCGCGAACTGGATGTTGATCAGGCCGCGGACGCCGACACCCTTGGCGATGGCCTCGGTGGAGGCGCGCAGCCGCTTGATGTCGAAGCCGCCCAGCGTGATCGGGGGCAGGGCGCACGCCGAGTCGCCGGAGTGGATGCCGGCCTCCTCGATGTGCTCCATGACGCCGCCCAGGTACAGCTCCTCGCCGTCGTAGAGGGCGTCGACGTCGATCTCTATGGCGTCGTCGAGGAAGCGGTCGACGAGGACCGGCCGGGAGGGGCTGATCTCGGTCGACTCGGCGATGTAGGCCTCCAGGCGGGCCTCGTCGTAGACGATCTCCATGCCGCGTCCGCCCAGGACGTACGAGGGGCGGACGAGGACCGGGTAGCCGATCTCGTCGGCGATGGTCTTGGCCTGGGCGAACGTGGTGGCGGTGCCGTGCTTGGGGGCGGGCAGGCCGGCCTCCGCGAGGACCTGGCCGAAGGCGCCGCGGTCCTCGGCCGCGTGGATCGCCTCGGGCGAGGTGCCGACGATCGGCACGCCGTTGTCCTTGAGCGCCTGGGAGAGGCCGAGGGGGGTCTGGCCGCCGAGCTGGACGACGACGCCGGCGACCGGTCCGGCCTGCTGCTCGGCGTGGACGATCTCCAGGACGTCCTCCAGGGTGAGCGGCTCGAAGTACAGCCGGTCGGAGGTGTCGTAGTCGGTGGAGACGGTCTCCGGGTTGCAGTTGACCATCACGGTCTCGTACCCGGCGTCGCTCAGCGCGAAGGAGGCGTGGACGCAGGAGTAGTCGAACTCGATGCCCTGGCCGATGCGGTTGGGGCCGGAGCCCAGGATGATCACCGCGGGCCTCTCGCGCGGGGCGACCTCGGTCTCCTCGTCGTAGGACGAGTAGAAGTACGGGGTCCGCGCGGCGAACTCGGCGGCGCAGGTGTCGACCGTCTTGTAGACCGGGCGGATGCCGAGCGCGTGGCGGACCTCGCGGACGACGTCCTCGCGCAGACCGCGGATCTCGGCGATCTGCTGGTCGGAGAAGCCGTGCCGCTTGGCCTCGGCGAGCAGGTCGGCGGTCAGCTCGGGGGCCTCGGCCAGTTCGTCGGCGGTCTCCTTGATCAGGAAGAGCTGGTCGACGAACCAGGGGTCGATCTTGGTGTACTCGAAGATCTCCTCCGGCGTGGCGCCCGCGCGGACGGCCTGCATGACCGTGTTGATCCGGCCGTCGGTGGGCCGGACGGCCTGCTCCAGGAGCGCCTGCTTGTCACCCGTCTCGCCGGTGAAGGTGAACTGGCTGCCCTTCTTCTCCAGGGAGCGCAGCGCCTTCTGGAAGGCCTCGGTGAAGTTGCGGCCGATGGCCATGGCCTCGCCGACCGACTTCATGGTGGTGGTGAGGGTGGAGTCCGCGCTCGGGAACTTCTCGAAGGCGAACCGCGGGGCCTTGACGACCACGTAGTCGAGGGTCGGCTCGAAGGAGGCCGGGGTCTCCTGCGTGATGTCGTTGGGGATCTCGTCGAGGGTGTAGCCGACGGCGAGCTTGGCGGCGATCTTGGCGATCGGGAAGCCGGTCGCCTTGGAGGCGAGCGCCGAGGAGCGGGAGACACGGGGGTTCATCTCGATGACGATGACCCGGCCGTCCTCGGGGTTGACGGCGAACTGGATGTTGCAGCCGCCGGTGTCGACGCCGACCTCGCGGATGATGGCGATGCCCATGTCGCGCAGCACCTGGTACTCGCGGTCGGTCAGCGTCATCGCCGGGGCGACGGTGATCGAGTCGCCGGTGTGCACGCCCATCGGGTCGAAGTTCTCGATGGAGCAGACGACCACGACGTTGTCGCTCTTGTCGCGCATCAGCTCCAGCTCGTACTCCTTCCAGCCGAGGATGGACTCCTCCAGGAGGACCTCGGTGGTCGGGGAGAGCGTGAGGCCGGTGCCCGCGATGCGGCGCAGCTCCTCCTCGTCGTGGGCGAAGCCGGAGCCGGCACCGCCCATGGTGAAGGAGGGGCGGACGACGACCGGATAGCCGCCCAGCTCGTCGACGCCGGCGAGGACGTCGTCCATGGTGTGGCAGATGACCGAGCGGGCGGACTCGCCGTGCCCGATCTTGCGGCGGACCTCCTCCACGACCTCCTTGAACTGGTCGCGGTCCTCGCCCTTGTGGATGGCCTCGACGTTGGCGCCGATCAGCTCGACGCCGTACTTGGCCAGGACGCCGTTCTCGTGCAGCGAGATGGCGGTGTTCAGGGCCGTCTGGCCGCCCAGGGTGGGCAGCAGGGCGTCGGGGCGCTCCTTGGCGATGATCTTCTCGACGAACTCGGGGGTGATCGGTTCGACGTAGGTGGCGTCGGCGATCTCCGGGTCGGTCATGATCGTCGCCGGGTTGGAGTTCACGAGGACGACCCTGAGACCCTCGGCCTTCAGGACGCGGCACGCCTGGGTGCCGGAGTAGTCGAACTCGGCGGCCTGGCCGATGACGATCGGGCCGGAGCCGATGACCAGGACGGACTGGATATCGGTGCGCTTAGGCACGCTGGCCCTCCATCAGGACTGTGCTCATCAAAGAGGTGAAGCGGTCGAACAGGTAGGCGGCGTCGTGCGGGCCGGCCGCCGCTTCGGGGTGGTACTGGACGCTGAAGGCCGGCTTGTCGAGGAGCTGGAGGCCCTCCACCACGTTGTCGTTCAGGCAGACGTGGGAGACCTCGGCGCGGCCGAAGGGGGTCTCGGAGACCTTGTCGGTCGGGGCGTCCACGGCGAAGCCGTGGTTGTGCGCGGTGACCTCGACCTTGCCGGTCGTACGGTCCTGCACGGGCTGGTTGATGCCGCGGTGGCCGTACTTCAGCTTGTAGGTGCCGAAGCCGAGCGCGCGGCCGAGGATCTGGTTGCCGAAGCAGATGCCGAACAGCGGCGTGCCGCGCTCCAGGACCCCCCGCATCACGGAGACCGGGTGGTCGGCGGTGGCCGGGTCGCCGGGGCCGTTGGAGAAGAACACGCCGTCCGGCTGGACCGCGTACACGTCCTCCAGGGTGGCCGTGGCGGGCAGCACGTGGACCTCGATGCCGCGCTCGGCCATACGGTGCGGGGTCATGCCCTTGATGCCGAGGTCGACGGCGGCGACGGTGAACTTCTTCGCGCCGATCGCGGGGACGACGTACGCCTCCTTGGTGGCGACCTCCGCGGACAGGTCCGCGCCGGCCATCTCGGGGGCCTCCTGGACGCGGGCCAGCAGCGCGGCCTCGTCCTGGACGGCGTCGCCGCTGAAGATGCCGACGCGCATGGCGCCGCGCTCGCGCAGGTGGCGGGTGAGGGCGCGGGTGTCGATGCCGCTGATGCCGACGACGCCCTGCGCGGCCAGCTCCTCGTCGAGGGAGCGGCGGGAGCGCCAGTTGGAGGGCACGCGCGCGGGGTCGCGGACGACGTAGCCGGCCACCCAGATGCGCTGCGACTCGGGGTCCTCGTCGTTGACGCCGGTGTTGCCGACGTGCGGGGCGGTCATGACGACGACCTGGCGGTGGTACGACGGGTCGGTGAGGGTCTCCTGGTAGCCGGTCATGCCGGTGGAGAACACGGCCTCGCCGAACGTCTCCCCCACGGCTCCGTAGGCGCGGCCCCGGAAGACCCGGCCGTCCTCCAGGACGAGTACGGCGGGAAGCGCCCTCTGCCTGCGCGAGGCGTTCCCCTGGATGGAGGTGGTCATCGTTCGACGCCTTCCGTGGTGTTCGTTTCGAGCTTCGTTTCGGTCATGGAGCCGAGGGCGGCGACCCACTCGGTGTGCTCGGCCGCCCGGTCGGAGCGGAACCCCGAGTCGAGCAGCCTGCCGCCGTGTTCCCAGGTCACCACCAGCAGGCCGCCCTCGGTGAGGACCTTGCCGGCGATGCCCTTGTCGAGCCGGGCCCCGCGCAGCTGCGCCGCCGGGACGAAGAAGTCGCTCGCGCCGGGGCGCACGACGTCCAGTCCCGCGTCGGTCAGGGTCAGCTCGACCCGGCTGCGGGTGCCCAGGCCGTGCGCCACGATGCGGTCGAGCCACTGACCGGCCGTGGTGGAGCCGTGGTAGCGGCCCGTCATCGTCAGTTTCGCCGGGCCGGGCTCCCGCGGCGCGCCGGGCAGCTCCGGCAGGTCGCTCTGGAGCGTGCCGCGCCACTTCCAGCCCTCGCGCATCAGCCAGTAGACGAGGGCGACGAAGAGGGCGAGGCCGATCAGCCAGCCGATCCGTCCGCCCCAGTCGGTGACCGTCGCCGACTTCTCCCCGGCGGCGAGGTGGGTGGTGAGCCCGGCTGAGAGCAGTGTTGCAGGTGTCACGTGAGCTTCCCGTCGACGAGCGTGGCCTTGCCCCGGAGCCACGTGTGGGTGACACGGCCCGGCAGCTCGCGTCCCTCGTACGGGGTGTTGCGGCTGCGCGAGGCGAAGCCCGCGGGGTCCACCTGCCCACGGTATTCCGTGTCGACGAGGGTGAGGTTGGCGGGCTCGCCTGGCGAGACGGGACGGCCGTGGCCGGCGGCCCGCCCGATCCGGGCCGGCGTGATCGACATGCGGTCGGCGACGCCCGCCCAGCTCAGCAGGCCGGTGTCGACCATGGTCTCCTGGACCACCGACAGGGCCGTCTCCAGGCCGACCATGCCCATGGCGGCGGCGGCCCACTCGCAGTCCTTGTCCTCGTGCGGGTGCGGGGCGTGGTCGGTGGCGACGATGTCGATCGTGCCGTCGGCGAGCGCCTCGCGCAGCGCCAGCACGTCGTGCTCGGTGCGCAGCGGCGGATTGACCTTGTAGACCGGGTTGTACGTCCGCACCAGCTCGTCGGTGAGGAGGAGGTGGTGCGGGGTGACCTCGGCGGTGACCTGGATGCCGCGGGACTTGGCCCAGCGGACGATCTCGACGCTGCCGGCGGTCGACAGGTGGCAGATGTGGACGCGGGAGCCGACGTGCTCGGCGAGCAGCACGTCGCGGGCGATGACCGACTCCTCGGCGACGGCCGGCCAACCGCCCAGGCCCAGCTCCGCGGAGACGACGCCCTCGTTCATCTGGGCGCCCTCGGTGAGGCGGGGCTCCTGCGCGTGCTGGGCGACGACGCCGCCGAAGGCCTTCACGTACTCCAGGGCCCGGCGCATGATCACCGCGTCGTCGACGCACTTGCCGTCGTCGGAGAATACGGTGACCCCGGCGGCCGACTCGTGCATGGCGCCCAGCTCGGCGAGCTTCCTGCCCTCCAGGCCGACGGTGACGGCGCCGATGGGCTGCACGTCGCAGTAGCCGTGCTCGCGGCCGAGCCGCCACACCTGCTCGACCACGCCGGCGGTGTCCGCGACGGGGAAGGTGTTGGCCATGGCGAACACGGCGGTGTAGCCGCCGCTCGCGGCGGCGCGGGTGCCGGTGAGGACGGTCTCGGAGTCCTCGCGGCCCGGCTCGCGCAGGTGGGTGTGAAGGTCGACCAGGCCCGGCAGGAGCACCTTGCCGCCGGCCTCGACGACCTCGACTCCTTCGGAGCCCAGGCCGGTGCCGCTCCAGTCGATCTCGCCCTGCCGGGCGGTGGCCTCGATGACCTCGCCGTCGATCAGGACGTCCTGCGGCTCGCCGCCGAGCACCTTCGCACCACGGATCAGGATCTTGCTCATGCTGTCTTACTTCTCCTCGTCCGCGGTAATGCTGTGCGCGGAGCGCTCGTTGGAAGGGTGGTGGTGGGAGACGGGCGGGCGGGTGTGGGTGACGGCGGGCTCGTTGCCTCCGAGCAGCAGGTACAGGACGGCCATCCGGATGGAGACGCCGTTGGCGACCTGCTCGACGACCGTGCAGCGCGGGGAGTCGGCGACCTCGGCGGTGATCTCCATGCCGCGGACCATCGGGCCGGGGTGCATCACGAGGGCGTGCTCGGGCATCTTCGCCATGCGGTCGCCGTCGAGGCCGTAGCGCCGCGAGTACTCGCGCTCGGTGGGGAAGAAGGCGGCGTTCATGCGCTCGCGCTGGACGCGGAGCATCATCACCGCGTCGGATTTCGCCAGCGTGGTGTCGAGGTCGTACGACACCTCGCAGGGCCAGGTCTCGACGCCGACCGGCACCAGGGTGGGCGGGGCCACGAGGGTGACCTCGGCGCCGAGGGTGTGCAGGAGGTCGACGTTGGAGCGGGCGACCCGGCTGTGCAGGACGTCACCGACGATCGTGATGCGCCTGCCGGACAGGTCCTGGCCGAGGCCGGTGTCCCGGCCGAGGAGGCGGCGGCGCATGGTGAACGCGTCGAGCAGGGCCTGGGTGGGGTGCTGGTGGGTGCCGTCGCCCGCGTTGATGACGGCGGCGTCGATCCAGCCGGAGTTGGCCAGGCGGTAGGGGGCTCCGGAGGCGCCGTGCCGGATGACCACGGCGTCGACGCCCATGGCCTCCAGCGTCTGGGCGGTGTCCTTCAGGGACTCGCCCTTGGAGACGCTCGATCCCTTGGCGGTGAAGTTGATGACGTCGGCGGAGAGGCGCTTCTCGGCGGCCTCGAAGGAGATCCGGGTGCGGGTGGAGTCCTCGAAGAAGAGGTTCACCACGGTGCGGCCGCGCAGGGTCGGCAGCTTTTTGATCGGCCGGTCGGCGACCCGGGCCATCTCCTCGGCGGTGTCGAGGATCAGGACGGCGTCGTCGCGGGTGAGGTCGGCGGCCGAGATGAGATGACGCTGCATCTGTCAGGCTCCGTAAGGCAGTTCTATGGGGGCACGGGGGTCTTGGGCCCCCGGAGAGCACAGCCGGGCACGAGGGTGCGCGGGGGCACCGGCACGGGACGTACGGCGGGCGGGCGGTACGTACGCGCGCGTGGGCTACGGCTGCGGCTCGCCCGGGGCGGCCGGCTTGGCACCGAGCAGCACGGTGTCGCGACCGTCCTCCTCGGCGAGCTGGACCTTGACCGTCTCCCGCAGCGACGTGGGGAGGTTCTTGCCGACGTAGTCGGCGCGGATGGGCAGTTCGCGGTGGCCGCGGTCGACGAGGACGGCGAGCTGCACCGCGCGGGGGCGCCCGATGTCGTTCAGCGCGTCGAGGGCGGCGCGGATGGTGCGGCCCGAGAAGAGGACGTCGTCGACGAGGACGACGAGGCGGCCGTCGATGCCGTCACCGGGGATCTCCGTGCGGGCCAGCGCGCGCGGCGGGTGCATGCGCAGGTCGTCGCGGTACATGGTGATGTCGAGCGAGCCGACCGGGACCTTGCGCTCGGTGATCTGTTCGAGCTTGGCGGCGAGCCGCTGGGCGAGGAAGACGCCGCGGGTCGGAATGCCGAGGAGTACCACGTCGTCGGCGCCCTTGGCGCGCTCGACGATCTCATGGGCGATGCGGGTCAGTACGCGGGCGATGTCGGGGCCTTCGAGAACGGGCCGTGCATCGGACGCCTGCGGACCGGCGTGTGTGTCCTGCTTGTCCATACGAAACGGACCTCCTTCTCCGCCTCACGGGACGGACCTTAAAGGACGTCGGAATTGCGCCATCCACGGTAGCAGGTGCCGGGGACCGCACCGACCACCTCCGGCCACGTTCGCGTCACCCGTTCGGCGCAATGCACCGGCGTTAGCACGGAAGGGGCGGTGTGGACCATTCGGCTTGACGCGGCAGAGTAACGCTGCGTAACCTCACAGTGAGTTACCAGCCGCCCGGCGTGGCAGCCGAGCCAGGCCGCGTCGACACAGTGTCCGGGGAGCCATATGTCCAGCGAATACGCCAAACAGCTCGGGGCCAAGCTCCGGGCCATCCGCACCCAGCAGGGCCTTTCCCTCCACGGTGTCGAGGAGAAGAGCCAGGGCCGCTGGAAAGCGGTCGTGGTCGGTTCGTACGAGCGCGGCGACCGCGCCGTGACCGTGCAGCGCCTCGCCGAGCTGGCGGACTTCTACGGGGTCCCGGTGCAGGAGCTGCTGCCGGGCACCACCCCCGGCGGTGCCGCCGAGCCCCCGCCGAAGCTGGTCCTGGACCTGGAGCGGCTGGCCACGGTGCCGGCCGAGAAGGCGGGCCCGCTGCAGCGGTACGCGGCGACCATCCAGTCCCAGCGCGGTGACTACAACGGCAAGGTGCTCTCGATCCGCCAGGACGACCTGCGCACCCTCGCCGTGATCTACGACCAGTCGCCCTCGGTCCTCACCGAGCAGCTGATCAGCTGGGGCGTCCTGGACGCGGACGCGCGCCGCGCCGTCGCCTCCCACGAGGACGCCTGAGTCCCACCGGCTCCGACGGAACCGCCGGGCCCAGCAGAAACGTGCCGCCGGGGTGGCCGGAACTACATGGTTCCGGCCACCCCGGCGGCTTTCTGCGGGCCTCCGGGTCCTCGGCGGCCCCCGAGGACCGGCCGCGCACGTCGAGGGCCGCACCGGCCCCACACGCCCGAGGGCCCCGCAGCGTCGATGCTGCGGGGCCCTCGGGCGTGTGCGTGCCTCTTGCTACGCCTCGTCGCTCGCGTCGCGGCGCAGCGAGGGCTTGAGGTCCTTCAGCCGGCCGAGCAGACCGTTGACGAAGGAGGGCGACTCGTCCGTGGAGAACTCCTTGGCCAGCTGCACCATCTCGTCCAGCACGACGGCGTCCGGCGTCTCGTCGACCCAGATCAGCTCGTAGGCACCGAGTCGCAGGATGTTGCGGTCGACGACCGGCATCCGGTCCAGCGTCCAGCCGACCGCGTACTGCGCGATCAGCTCGTCGATCCGCCGCTCGTGCTCGGCGTACCCCTCGACCAGCTGCATCGTGTACTCGCTGACCGGCGGCTGCCGGGTGTCGGACCGGGAGAGCCGGACCCAGTCCGCGAGGACCGTGAGGACGTCGACGCCGCGCTGGTCACCCTCGAAGAGGATCTGGAAGGCGCGCTTGCGGGCCGTGTTGCGGGCAGCCACGGTTAGCTGTTCACCCGGCCGAGGTAGTCGCTCGTACGGGTGTCGACCTTGATCTTCTCACCGGTGGTGATGAAGAGCGGGACCTGGATCTGGTGGCCGGTCTCCAGCGTGGCGGGCTTGGTGCCGCCGGTGGAGCGGTCGCCCTGGACGCCCGGCTCGGTCTCCTGGACGACCAGTTCGACGGCGGCCGGCAGCTCGACGAAGAGCACCTCGCCCTCGTGCTGGGCGACGGTGGCGCTGAAGCCCTCGATCAGGAAGTTGGCGGCGTCGCCGACGGCCTTGCGGTCGACCATCAGCTGGTCGTAGGTCTCCATGTCCATGAAGACGAAGTACTCGCCGTCCATGTACGAGAACTGCATGTCGCGCTTGTCGACGGTGGCCGTCTCGACCTTGACACCGGCGTTGAAGGTCTTGTCGACGACCTTGCCGGAGAGCACGTTCTTGAGCTTGGTGCGCACGAAGGCCGGGCCCTTGCCGGGCTTGACGTGCTGGAACTCGACGACGGACCAGAGCTGGCCGCCTTCGAGCTTGAGCACCAGGCCGTTCTTGAGGTCGTTCGTGGAAGCCACGGTTGCGGAATCTCCTGGACTGACGTACGACCCCGGCGCGCGCACTCCTACAGCGCGAGCAGCTCCTTGGTCGTGATGGTGAGTAGCTCGGGTCCGCCGTCCGCCTCGGGGCGTACGACGAGCGTGTCATCGATCCGGACACCGCCCCGGCCCGGGAGGTGGACCCCCGGTTCGACGGTGACCGGCACGCAAGCGTCCAGTTTACCCATGGCCGCGGGCGCAAGCTGAGGGTCCTCGTCGATTTCGAGTCCGACCCCGTGCCCCGTGAGGGGTTGCAGGCCTTCGGCGTACCCGGCGCAGTCCAGCACCTGCCGGGCGGCGCGGTCCACGTCGCGGTAGGCGGCGCCCGGCGTCAGCGCCTCCCGCCCGGCCCGCTGGGCCGCGAAGACCAGGTCGTACAGCTGGATCTGCCAGTCCGCGGGGGACGTGCCGATCACGAACGTACGGCCGATCTCGCAGCGGTAGCCGCGGTAGGCGGCGCCCAGGCACACGGAGAGGAAGTCGCCCTCCTCGACCCGCCGGTCGGTGGGCCGGTGCCCGCGGCGCCCCGAGTTCGGGCCGGTGGCCACCGAGGTCGGGAAGGCGGGGCCGTCGGCGCCGTGGTCGACGAGCCGTCGCTCCAGCTCCAGGGCGAGATGGCGTTCGGTGCGGCCGACGAGGATGGACTCCAGCAGTTCGCCGAGGGCCTGGTCGGCGATCTCGGCGCCGATCCGCAGGCAGGAGATCTCCTCCTCGTCCTTGACCACCCTCAGCTGTTCCACCGCGCTGCCCAGGTCGGCGATGCGCAGGTGCGGGGCGACCGAGGAGAGCGCCCGGTGGCGGGCCACGGTGAGGTGGTGCTCCTCGATCGCGAGCGAGTCGGCACCCTGGGCCCGGGCGAGGTCGGCGGCGGCGACGGCCGCATCGCCACCGGGCTGGGGCAGGACCCGCACCCCCAGGGCTTCGTCGGGACGCCCCTCACCGGGCCGGTCGTCCGGTGTGCTCCGGCACACCAGCAGGTCCTCGCGCTTTCCGAGGAGCAGGACGGCACCGTGCGGGGCTGCTCCCGCGAGGTACCGCACGTTGGCGGGACGAGTCACCAGCGCCGCCGCGCTGCCGCCCGCGTTGCAGCGCTCCCGTAGCCGGGTCCGGCGGGCCGCGTACACCTCTGACATGAACCGAGCGTAAGAGCCGTGACCGGATATCGCCGTTCGGGAGGGCCGAGTGGGCGGCGGGCGCGGGTGCGGGCGGGTGCCGCCCGGGGCGGCCCCCTGCTCGGTGGCGTGTAAGCGCCCGACGGGGTGCCTCCGCGCGCCCCTCGTCACCAGGCGGGCGGGCTCGCTATCGAGCGGGTCAGCACCTCGTCCAGGACGCGGGCCGTGGTCGGGACGTCGAGCTGGGAGTTGTCGATGATGGGCAGGCCGGAGCCGTACCAGCCGGCCATGCGGCCGTGGATGCGGGCGACCTCCTCGTCGGTGAGGCGGCGGTTGCCGCTGCGCTCCGCGTTGCGTTCCAGGACGATGTCCAGTCCGGGCAGGAGGACCACGGGGAGCAGCCCCGGCCCCACATGCCGTTTCCAGCCACCGAGACCGACGACCGGCCGGTCCGGGAAGACGGCGTCGTCGAGGATGCAGGAGATGCCGTTGGCGAGGAAGTTGCGCGCGGCGAAGCCGCAGGTGCGGCGGGCCAGGCGGTACTGCGCCTCCGAGTGGTCGTTCCAGCCCGACCGGGGGTCGGCGAAGCCGGAGCGCACCCACTCGCGGACGTCGTCCAGGCTGATGTGCGCGGTGGGGACCCGGCGGTGCTCGGCCCAGTACTTGGCGACGCTGGTCTTGCCGGCCCCCGCGGGGCCGATGAGCAGCACCGCGAGCGTGGTGGTCGTCGGGTCGGGCACGGCCTGGGCGGGCGGCGGGGCCGGCCTGGCGACCGGGCCGCCCGGCGGCAGCTGGACGTGGCCGCTGACGTCCGGCGGGGGCGGCGGCGCGACAGGCGCGGCGGACGCCTGATCCGGTGGCAGCGGCGGATGCCGGTCGGCCGGGGCTCCCGGGTGGCCCGGCACGGGAGGCGGGGGCGGCACGGCGCCCGGGGCCTGGTGCGCTCCCGGGGGGTGCGGTCCCGGGTGATGTGCGGCCGGTGACCAGCCGAGGGCCGGTCCGTGCCCCGGCTGGTGGGGCGGCGGCAGCGGAGAACCCACTGCGTGCTGCATCCGGTGCCACTCCGTCTCGTACAAGGCAATGGGCGCTGGCAGCGGGCCGAAACCCGCTCCCTACCGAACGGTACCGTCCCCGGCCGCCCTGTGGTGAACGGCCGGGGCCCGCCCGAAGTGCCCGCTCGCGCAAGGCGAATGGGACGGATCGCGCTCGGCGGGACTTAGAGCTGCGAACAAAAGTGGGTTCCGATCAGCGGGCGGTGTCCGGTGCGTGCGATCGCAAGGCGCCGGAAGGTCCTTGTAGCGGAGCTACCAGGGCCTTTCGGCAACGCGGCGAGGGCGCGTGCCGGGCGCCGCCCGCCGGGGCCCCCTTTTGTTCGCAGCTCTTACTGCCCCACCTCGCCGTAGGCGGCGAGCAGCACGGCCGGGTCCGGGCCCTCCAGGACGGTGGGCTTGGCGAGGCCGTCGAGCACGATGAAACGCAGCAGGTTGCCCCGGGACTTCTTGTCGACCTTCATGGTCTCCAGCAGCTTGGGCCACTGGTCGTAGCGGTAGTGCAGGGGCAGGCCCACCGATTCCAGGACGCTGCGGTGGCGGTCGGCCGTCGCGTCGTCCAGCCGGCCCGCGAGGCGCCCGAGTTCGGCGGCGAAGTGCATGCCGACGGCGACGGCCGCGCCGTGCCGCCACTTGTACCGCTCGTTCTTCTCGATGGCGTGGCCGAGCGTGTGGCCGTAGTTGAGGATCTCCCTGAGGCCCGACTCCTTCAGGTCCGCGGAGACGACGTCCGCCTTGACCCTGATGGAGCGTTCGATCAGCTCGGCCGTGTGCGGCCCGGCCGGGGTGCGGGCGGCCTGCGGATCGGCCTCGACGAGGTCCAGGATCACCGGGTCGGCGATGAAGCCCGCCTTGATGACCTCCGCGAGCCCGGAGACGTAGTCGTTGACCGGGAGGGAGTCGAGCGCGGCCAGGTCGCACAGCACGCCCGCGGGCGGGTGGAAGGCGCCCACCAGGTTCTTGCCCTCGGCGGTGTTGATGCCGGTCTTGCCGCCGACGGCCGCGTCCACCATGGCGAGCACGGTCGTCGGCACGGCGACCCAGCGCACGCCGCGCAGCCAGGTGGCGGCCACGAACCCGGCCAGGTCCGTGGTGGCGCCGCCGCCCACGCCGACGATCACGTCGGAGCGGGTGAACCCGGACTGGCCGAGCGCCTTCCAGCAGTAGGCGGCGACCTCGGCGGTCTTTGCCTCCTCCGCGTTCGGCACCTGGACGGCGATGGCCTCGTAGCCCTGCCCGGCCAGGTCGGCGCGGAGCGCGTCCCCGGTCTCGGCGAGCGCCTCGGGGTGGACGACGGCGACCCGCTGGGCCCTGTCGCCGATCAGACCGGCCAGTTCACCCAGGAGCTGACGGCCGACCAGCACGTCGTAGGGCTCGGTACCGGCGGTGCCGCCGATGTGGACCCGCGTCACTGCCTCACTCATGCTTCCTTCAACTCCACAGCGTCCAGGACGGATTGGGCGACCTCTTCGGGGGCGCGGCCGTCGGTCGCCACGACCGCCGCGGCGACCTCCTCGTACAGGTGCCGGCGGGCCTGCATCAACTCGCGCCACTGTTTGCGCGGGTTGACGGCGAGCAGCGGGCGGGCCACGTTCAGACCGGTGCGCCGGACGGCTTCCTCGACGTCCATCGACAGGTAGACGACGGGCAGTTTGGCGAGCAGCGCGCGTGTGTCGGGGTCGAGGACGGCCCCGCCGCCCAGCGCCAGCACGCCGTCGTGTTCGGCCAGTGCCCGGCGTACCGCCTGCTTCTCCAGCGCGCGGAAGGCGCTCTCGCCGTCGTCGACGAAGATCTCGGCGATGGTGCGGCCCTGCTCGGCGACGATGTCGTCGTCGGTGTCCCGGTAGGCGACGCCGAGGCGGTCGGCCAGCAGCTGCCCGACGGTCGACTTGCCGACGCCCATGGGGCCGACGAGGACGACGAGCGGCGTCCCGGTCACCGGATCGCCAGGTGGTCGAGGTAGGAGCGCACGTTGCGGCGGGTCTCGGGCACGCTGTCACCGCCGAACTTCTCGGCGACGGCGTCGGCGAGGACGAGGGCCACCATGGCCTCCGCCACGATCCCGGCCGCAGGCACCGCGCACACGTCGGAACGCTGGTGGTGGGCCTGTGCCGCCTCGCCGGTGGCCACGTCGATGGTCTGCAGGGCGCGCGGCACGGTGGCGATCGGCTTCATCGCGGCGCGCACGCGCAGCAGCTCGCCCGTGGTGAGGCCGCCCTCGGTGCCGCCGGAGCGGCCCGTGGCGCGCTTGATCCCCTCGGCCGTGGTCAGGATCTCGTCGTGCGCCTGCGAGCCGGGCACCCGGGCGAGGTCGAAGCCGTCGCCGACCTCGACGCCCTTGATCGCCTGGATGCCCATGAGGGCGGCGGCGAGCCGGGCGTCAAGACGCCGGTCCCAGTGCACGTGCGAGCCGAGGCCGACGGGGACGCCGTAGGCCAGGACCTCCACGACACCGCCGAGCGTGTCGCCGTCCTTGTGGGCCTGGTCGATCTCGGCGACCATAGCCTCGGAGGCGTCCGCGTCCAGGCAGCGCACCGGGTCGGCGTCCAGCTTCTCCACGTCGGCCGGGGTCGGGTACACCCCGTAGGGCGCTTTCGCCGACGCCAGCTCCACCACGTGGGAGACGATCTCGAGGCCGGCCGTCTCCTTCAGGTACGACCGCGCCACCGCGCCCAGGGCGACACGCGCGGCGGTCTCGCGGGCGGAGGCCCGCTCCAGGATCGGGCGCGCCTCGTCGAAGCCGTACTTCTGCATGCCGGCCAGGTCCGCGTGGCCGGGGCGGGGGCGGGTCAGCGGCGCGTTGCGCGCCAGCTCGGCCAGTTCGGCGGGGTCCACCGGGTCGGCCGCCATGACCTTTTCCCACTTCGGCCACTCGGTGTTGCCCACCATGACGGCCACCGGGGATCCGAGGGTGAGCCCGTGCCGGACGCCGCCGAGGAAGGTGACCTCGTCCCGCTCGAACTTCATGCGCGCGCCGCGGCCGTACCCCAGGCGCCGGCGCGCGAGGTGGTCCGCCACCATGTCGGTGGTGATGGGCACGCCGGCGGGAAGGCCCTCCAGCGTCGCGACAAGTGCGGGTCCGTGGGACTCCCCCGCGGTCAGCCAACGCAACCTGCTCAACGATGCTCCTCATGCTCGCGCCTGGAACTGCGACGGCGCGACCGGGTGCGCGGCCCTGGCCCGCCACCTCAGATCCTCCCACGTCCGGGCCCGGAGTCCGGCCGCCGGTCCAGCAGGCGGACGCCGCCGGACGGCACCCGGACCGGACGGAGCGTCCTGTCCGTACGCGGAAGGGGCGTTGCCCTCAGGGGAATCCGGGGTTCCCGGTGGGGCTTCGGCCGGGGGACGGGCGGCCCGGGCTCCGCCCGGCGGGGACGTCAGCGGTCGGCCAGGGCCTTCTCGCCCGCCCGGCGCATGACGCCGAGCGGGGCCGGGGAGCGTCCGGTCATCTGCTCGACCTGGAGGACGGCCTGGTGCACCAGGAGGTCGAGGCCGCTGACGACGGCGCCGCCGGCCAGGGACCAGCGGGCGGCGAGCGGGGTCGGCCAGGGGTCGTAGAGGACGTCGAAGAGAGCGGCAGGGCGCTCGGGCACGGCGCCGGCCAGCGCGTCCGTCGTACCGGCCGGGGTGGTGGCGATCACCAGGGGCGCCGCCAGCGCCTGCTCGGCGCGGGCCCAGTCAGCCGTACGGACCTGTACGCCCAGCCGTTCGCCCCACTGGCGCATCTCGGCGGCGCGGGCGGCGCTGCGGACGTAGGCGACGACCTCGCCGGTGCAGACACGGGCGAGCGCGGCCAGCGCGGAGGACGCGGTGGCGCCCGCGCCGAGGATCGCCGCGGAGTCGACCTGCTCGATGCCGTGCTCGCGCAGCGCGGCGACCATGCCCGGGATGTCGGTGTTGTCGCCGGTGCGCCGGCCGTCGTCGGCGAGGACGACCGTGTTGACCGCCTCCACGGAGGCCGCCGTGTCGCTGACCGTGTCGAGCAGCGGGATCACGGCCCGCTTCAGCGGCATGGTCAGCGACAGGCCGGCCCACTCGGACCCGAGCCCGTCCAGGAAGCCGGGCAGAGCGGCCTCGTCGACCTCGAACCGGTCGTAGGACCAGTGGGCGAGACCCAGCTCCGCGTAGGCCGCGCGGTGCAGCACCGGGGAGAGCGAGTGGGCGATCGGCGAACCGAGCACGGCCGCCCGGCGGGATGACGTCATCAGGACTTCTTCTTGGAGAGGTTCCACTCGTCGACCAGTTTCTCGTGCTCGGCGAGTGTCTTGGTGAACTTGCTGGTCTTGCCGTCCATCGAGATGAAGTAGTACCAGCCGTCGTCCGTCGGGTCGAGGGCGCCCTTGAGGGCCTCCTCACCGGGGTTGTCGATGGGCCCGGGGGGCAGGCCGGTCGCGTAGTACGTGTTGTACGGGTTGGCGTACTTGCGCAGCTCGGCGATGCTCAGGTCGATCTTGCTCTGGTTCTTCACGTAGTTGTACGTGGAGTCGAACTCCAGCTTGCCGTTGGTCTGCGCGTTGCCGGGCTTGAGGCGGTTGTAGACGACCTCGGCCATCTTGCGGAAGTCGTCGTGGCTCGTGCCCTCGGCCTGAGCGAGACTCGCCACGGTGAGCAGTTGCCAGGGGCCGTCGAGCCCGAGGCTCTGGGCCTTCTTGGCGAGGCCTAGCTGCGTGTAGGTCTCGGTGGCCCGGGAGACCATGTCCTTCAGGACGTCCTCGGGTTTCTGCCCCTTGGCGACGGCGTAGCTGGAGGGGTAGAGGAACCCTTCGAGCGGGTCCTTGAGGTCGGGGTGGTTCAGCGCCCAGGAGGGCAGCCCCAGCTTCTTGTAGTTCTTCTTCGCGGCGCTCGCGGTGGTGCCCTCCGGCACCCCGAGGCGCTTGTCGATCAGGGTGTAGACGGCCGAGTTGCGCGAGCCCTCGGCGATGATCAGGTTGCTGCGGCTCCTCGGGCTGAGCATCAGCTGCACGGCGCTGGCGGCGGACATGTGCTTCTGCAGCGTGTAGACGCCGTCCTGGATCTGCTTGCCGTTGGGGTTCGCCGTCTGTGCGGAGACGAACGCGTCGACGCTCTCGACGACACCCGCCTTCTTCAGCACCTGCCCGATCACGTATCCGCCGGCGTCCTTGGGGATGACGACCGTGACCTGCTCGCCGTTGCCGCTGCCCGCGTAGTCGGGGGCGGCGCCGAAGCGATCTTGGTAGAACTGGTAGCCGTAGTAGCCGACGCCGGCGATGCCACCGCCGAACACCAGCACGACGACCAGGCAGGCACAGCCGTTGCGTCTTTTCCTGCCGGCCTTGCCCGCGCGGCCCTTGCCTCCGCGCCCCGTGCGCTCGCCGCGACCCCGGCCCGCCCCGGGGGCGTCGGCGTCGGGGCCCTCGTCGGCGTCGTCACCGCCGCCCGCGAAGAAGGCGTGGTCCTCCTCCTGGGCGGGCTCGGGCTCCGGCTCCCAGTCGGGGCGCGGCTCCGGTTCGGGGCTGCGGCGGTTGGGCGGTTCGGGTGGCGGGTAGGCCTCGGGGGTGCCGTAGTGATCGGGCTGGTCAGGGCCGTACGCCGGGGACGGGCCACCGCCGTAGGGGTCGCCCGGGTCGCCGCCGTAGGGCGGCTGCGCGTGGGCACCGGTGCCGTCCCAGCCCGCCTGCTGCCGGTACTGCTCCTGGCCCGCCTGCTGGTACGGCTCCGGGGGCAGGCCCTGGTGCTGGTCGCCGTACGGGTGGCCGCCCTGCGGGTCGTGGTGCGGGGACTGCCCGGCGCCCTGCTCGCCGTAGTGCTGGTAGGGGTCGCCGTAGCCGGGCTGCGGCTCGTGACCCCAGCCGCCGTACTGCTGCGGATGCGGCTGGTGCTGATCCGGGTGCGGCTGCTGCGGGTGCTGCTGCTGCATGCCGCCGTAGGAGGACTGCGGGTCCGCGGGGGTCTGCTGTCCCGACCATCCGCCGTCCCCGTACAACGGGTCCTGCGGATGCCACGGTTCGTGGCCTGGGCCCCGGCCATACTCAGTCATCGATCCCCTAGCGCCGCGAGACGGTGGTCACGTTGCGTGACGACCGCTGCCGTCCCGCCTCTTGCTGTGCGGCGGCTGTTCGAGGGCCGCCGCATCGCGCGGAACGTTACCGTATCGCGATCAGATGACCACTTCGACGCCCTCTCCTGGTGCTGCGCCTGACACCCGTTCGGATTCCAGGGCCTGCTGCAGGATGATGACGGCGGCTGCCTGGTCGATCACGGAGCGTCCCTTCTTGGACTTCACTCCGGAGGCCCGCAGCCCCTGACTGGCCGTCACCGTCGTCATCCGCTCGTCCACCAGCCGGACCGGCACCGGGGCGACACCCTTGGCCAACTCCCCCGCGAAAGCACGGACCTTGACGGCCGCCGGGCCCTCGCCCCCCTTGAGGGAGCGAGGGAGGCCGACGACGACCTCGATCGGTTCGTACTCCTCGACGAGCTGCCGCAGACGGCGGTGGGCCGCCGGGACGTCCCGGCCGGGAACCGTCTCCACCGGTGTGGCGAGGATCCCGTCGGGATCGCACGAGGCGACCCCGATCCGGGCGTCCCCGACGTCGATCGCGAGCCGACGGCCTCTGCGCATTTCCGACCGTTTCCTTACTTGGCGGTATCGGCGACGAGTCGCTCGACGGCGTCCACGGCCTCGCCGACCGCGGCCGGGTTCTGGCCGCCGCCCTGGGCGACGTCCGGCTTGCCGCCACCGCCGCCGCCGAGCGTCTTGGCGGCGGTACGGACCAGGTCACCGGCCTTGAGGCCGCGCTCACGGGCGGCCTCGTTGGTGGCGATGACCGTGAGCGGCTTGCCGTTGTTCACCGTGAACAGGGCGACCACGGCGGCCCGGCCGCCCTGGATGCGCCCACGGACGTCGAGGACCAGCTTGCGCAGGTCGTCCGGGGTCGTCCCGTCCGGGACCTGCCCGGTGGCCAGGGCCACGCCGCGCACGTCCTTGGCGGAGCCGGCGAGCCCGGCGGCGGCCTGGAGGACCTTCTCCGCACGGAACTTCTCGATCTCCTTCTCGGCGTCCTTCAGCTTGCCGAGCATGGCGGAGACCTTCTCCGGAAGCTCCTCGGGACGGCCCTTGACCAGCTCCTGGAGCTGGGCGACCACCGTGTGCTCACGGGCGAGGAAGTTGTAGGCGTCGACGCCGACGAGGGCCTCGATACGGCGCACACCCGAGCCGATCGACGACTCGCCGAGCAGCTTGACCAGGCCGAGCTGGGCGGTGTTGTGCACGTGCGTGCCGCCGCACAGCTCCTTGGAGAAGTCACCGATGGTGACCACCCGGACCCGCTCGCCGTACTTCTCGCCGAACTCGGCGATGGCGCCCTGCTTCTTGGCGTCGTCGATGCCCATGACCTCGGCGTGCACGTCCAGATCGCGGGCGAGCACCTCGTTGATCTTCTGCTCGACGTCGGTCATCACGGCCGTCGGGACGGCGGACGGGGAGCCGAAGTCGAAGCGGAAGCGGCCCGGCTGGTTCTCCGAACCGGCCTGGGCGGCCGTCGGGCCCAGGGCGTCGCGCAGCGCCTGGTGCGTCAGGTGGGTGGCCGAGTGGGCGCGGGCGATGGCCTTGCGGCGGCGGTTGTCGATGGAGGCGTGGGCCGTGGCACCGACGGTGACCTCGCCGACCTGGACGACGCCCTTGTGGACGTAGACGCCCGGGACCGGCTTCTGGCAGTCGCGGACCTCGATGACGGCTCCGGTGTCCACCTTGATGCGGCCGGTGTCGCCGATCTGGCCGCCGCCCTCGGCGTAGAAAGGGGTGCGGTCGAGGACGATCTCGACCTCGTCGCCCTCGGAGGCGGCCGGGGAGGAGACACCGTCGACGAGGATGCCGACGACCCGGGACTCGCCCTCGGTGTCGCTGTAGCCGATGAAGTCGGTCTCGCCGGCGCGGTCCGCGATCTCGCGGTAGGCGCCCATGTCGGCGTGGCCGGTCTTCTTGGCCCGGGCGTCGGCCTTGGCGCGCTCCCGCTGCTCCTTCATCAGGCGGCGGAACCCGTCCTCGTCCACGGAGAGGCCCTGCTCGGAAGCCATCTCCAGGGTGAGGTCGATCGGGAAGCCCCAGGTGTCGTGGAGCAGGAACGCCTTGTCGCCGGAGAGGACCGTGCCGCCGGACTGCTTGGTCTCGGTGACCGCGGTGTCGAGGATGTTGGTACCGGCCTTCAGCGTCTTCAGGAAGGCGTTCTCCTCGGCGAGGGCGACCTTCTCGATGCGCTCGCGGTCGGTGACCAGCTCCGGGTACTGCCGGCCCATCATGCCGATGACGACGTCGATCAGGTCCTTGACGACCGGACCGGTGGCGCCCAGCAGGCGCATGTTGCGGATGGCGCGGCGCATGATGCGGCGCAGCACGTAGCCGCGGCCCTCGTTGCCCGGGGTGACGCCGTCACCGATGAGCATCGTGGCGGTGCGCATGTGGTCGGTCACGACACGCAGCGAGACGTCCGAGGCGTGGGCCTCGCCGTAGGCCACGCCGGTCAGCTCGGTGGCCTTCTTGATGACGGCCATGGAGGTGTCGATCTCGTACATGTTCTGCACGCCCTGCAGAATCATGGCGAGCCGCTCCAGGCCGAGGCCCGTGTCGATGTTCTGGCTGGGCAGGTCCCCGAGGATCTCGAAGTTGTCCTTGCCGATGCCCTCGCCGCGCTCGTACTGCATGAAGACGAGGTTCCAGATCTCCACGTACCGCTCGTCGTTGACGGCGGGGCCGCCCTCGGCGCCGAACTCGGGGCCGCGGTCGTAGTTGATCTCGGAGCACGGGCCGCACGGGCCGGGCACGCCCATGGACCAGTAGTTGTCCTTCATGCCCAGGCGCTGGATGCGCTCGCGCGGCACGCCGACGACCTCGTGCCAGATGCGCTCGGCCTCGTCGTCGTCCTTGTAGACGGTGATCCACAGGCGCTCGGGGTCGAGGCCGTAACCACCCTTGTCCTGGGGCGTGGTGAGCAGCTCCCAGGCGTACTTGATGGCGCCTTCCTTGAAGTAGTCACCGAAGGAGAAGTTGCCGCACATCTGGAAGAACGTGCCGTGGCGGGTGGTCTTGCCGACCTCTTCGATGTCGGGCGTGCGCACGCACTTCTGCACGCTGGTGGCGCGCTGGAACGGCGGCTTGACCTCGCCGAGGAAGTAGGGCTTGAAGGGCACCATGCCGGCCGGGACGAGGAGCAGAGTCGGGTCGTCCGCGATGAGCGACGCCGAAGGGACGACGGTGTGCCCGCGCTCCTCGAAGAAGCTCAGCCAGCGGCGGCGGATCTCAGCCGACTCCATCAGTGGTCCTCATTCCGGTTGTACGAGTACGTCGGGTACGTCGACCCCTCGACGTACGTCGGGTTGGTGTGGTTCTCGATGGCGGCGAGCCGCCGGGGCGCAGGGAGTCCGTGGTCGACAGGGGCGTTGATCCCGAGCGCCTCGCCGAGTTCGGCCTCCCGCCGCGCCATGTTGTCGCGGACGTCGAGCGCGAAACCCACCGCGCGGTCCTTGAGCCGGTGACCGGTCTCCAGGGCCTTGTTCGCCGCCGTCGCGGCGACGCTCTCGGGGGTCAGCTGCCTGAGCTTGCGGTTGACCTTGGTGGTGGCCCAGACACCGGCGGCGACACCTGTGCTGAACCAGAACGAACGGCGGAACATCGCTAGTCCTTACTTCTCCCGGTTGTTCCGCTTCCCCCGCCGGGCGGCCGGGACGGTGCGGCCCACGATCACCGTACGCCTCGACGCCTTGGCGGGCACGTCCTCCTTGCGGCCGCCGAGCGCGCGCCGCACGCCGTAGCCGAAGGCGGCGACCTTGACCAGCGGGCCGCCGAAGGTGGAGGCCACGGTGGTCGACAGCGCGGACGCGTTCGACGTGACCTCCTGGACGTCGGAGGCGATCGCGTCGACGCGGTCGATCTGGGTCTGCGCGGAGCGCACCGCCTGGGAGGCGTCGGCCAGCAGTGGAACCGCCTGGTCGGTCACGTCCGCCACGAGTTTGGTGGTCGCCTTGAGCGTCTGGGCCACCCTTGCCAGCGCGACGGCGAGGAAGGAGACCAGGATCGCCCAGAACACGGCCACCAGGATCCCGGCCACCTCACCACCGGACACTGTGCGCACCCGCTCCCTGAAACGTGCCTGAACATCGAGAACATCGAGAAAGTCGTGGACCGAGCCTATCGCGCCACGGGCGGGGCTCCGTACCGGATTACCGCGCGCGCGTGGGGAGTGCCTCCGGGCGGTTGTACGCAGTGATTACGTTTCAGTACGCTCCGTGTTCCATGCGAGACGCCATGCCTGAACCGACCCCAGACCCGCCGCTGTGGGGATGCGGCACGGCGGCCGGTCCGCCCGCCGAGCTCGACGCGTTCGTGGGCCGCGCGGCCGAACTCGGCGCGCTGGCGCGGACGCTGGACGCCGCCCGGCTGGTGACGGTGACGGGGGCCGGCGGGGTCGGCAAGTCGCGGCTCGCGGCACGGGCGGCGGCCCACGCGGCGGCACGGTGGGCGGCAGCCGGCGGGGGGCCGGGCGGCTGCCTCGGCCCGGCACGGGCGGCGATCTGGGCGCGCGTGGACCTGGCGCCCCTGCGGGATGCGGAGTTCGTCGACCATGCCGTGGTGGAGGCCCTGGGGCTCACGGACCACACCCCGCGCACGCCCCGCGAGACGCTGCTCGACCTCCCCCGGGTCCTGGGCCTTGCCGCGCCGCACCGCTCGTCCGGTGCCGGGGACCGGCTGCTGCTGGTGCTCGACGGCGTCGAGCACCTGGCCGAGGCCTGTGCCGACCTGGTGACCGAACTGCTGCGGGGGGTACCTCAGGTGCGGGTGCTCGCCGTGGGCCGCCGCCCGCTCGGCGTGACGGGCGAGTGGCTGTTCCCGCTGGCCCCGCCGGCCGAGGAGGAGGCGGTCCGGCTGCTGGTCACGCGGGCCGCCCAGCACGGCGTGCCGGTGTGCGGCGCGGATCCCGCGGTGCGGGAGCTGTGCCGCCGGCTGGAGGGTCTGCCGCTGGCCGTCGAGCTGGCCGCGGGGCGGCTGCGGACGCTGTCGCCGGCGCGGCTGCTGGAACGGCTCGACGACCGGTTCCGGCTGCTGACCGGCGGCCCGCGCGACGTCCTGCCCCGGCACCGGACACTGCGCACCGCGATCGGCTGGAGCCACGAGCTGTGCACCCCCGAGCAGCGCCTGCTGTGGGCGCGGCTCTCGGTCTTCACCGGGCCGTTCGACCTGGAGGCCGTCGAGTACGTGTGCAGTGGCGGCGGGCTGGCCGCCGCCGATGTCCTGGACGTGCTGGGCGAGTTGCTGGCCCAGTCCGTGGTGGCGCGGGAGGAGACGCCGTCGGGCGTGCGCTTCCGGATGCTGGAGGCGGTGCGTGCCTACGGCGCCGACTGGCTGGCCGCGGCGGGGGACGCCGACCGGCTGCGGCGGCGCCACCGCGACTGGTACGTCGGTCTGGCCACCTGGTGCGAGCTGGAGTGGTTCTCGCCGCGGCAGGCGGAGGTGGCGACGCGCATCGAGACGGAACTGCCGAACCTGCGCAGCGCCCTGGAGTACTGCATGAGCGGTCCGGACGAGGCGCATCTGGGCCAGTACCTCGCGGGCTGCCTGTGGTTCTGCTGGGCGGGGTGCGGCCGGCTGACGGAGGGCCGGCACTGGCTGGAGCGCGCCGTCGCGCTGGACGGCGGCCACGAGCAGTCCCGGCTGAAGGCGCTGTGGGTGCTGGGGTACGTGACGATCCTGCAGGGCGACACGGTGCCGGCGCTGGCCGCGCTGGAGGAGTGCCGCCGTGCGGCGCGGTCCTCGGCGAGTGCGACGGCGCTGGCGTACGCGGAGCACCGCGCGGGCTGCCTGGCGCTGGTCACGGACGACATGGAACGCGCGGAGGCGCTGCTGCGTTCGGCGCTGGAACGCTACCGGGAGCTCGGCGAGCTGAACAGCACGGTGCTGATGGGCCAGGTCGAGCTGGCGATGACGCGCGCCTTCCAGGGCGATCTGCCGGACGCGGTCCGGTTGTGCGAGGACGTCCGCCGCGTCTGCGACGACCACGGGGAGCGCTGGTCGCGGGCGTACGCGCTGTACGTGCTGGCGTACGCGGCCTGGCAGGAGGGGAATCCGGGCCGCGCCCGCGACCTGCTCGCCGACTGCCTCGCCGACGCGCACGGCTTCCACGACCTGCTCGGTTCGGTGCTGGCGGTGGAGCTGCTGGCGCTGGTGACGGTGAGCGAGGGCGACGCGGCCGAGGCGGCGGTGCTGCAGGGCGCGGCGGGCGGGATGTGGGCGTCGGTGGGGCTGCGGCTGTTCGGGTCGGCTTACTACAACGCGCCGCACGAGCTGTGCGAGGCGCGGGCCCGTGAGCGGCTGGGCGACGAGCGCTACGAGGAGTGTGTGCGCGAGGGGGCCGGGCTGGGCCGGGAGGCGGCCGTGTCGCGGGCCCTGGGGCGGGCGGGTGCCCGGTCGCTGCGGGCGCTGCCGGGGCCGCGGGGGCAGAGGCGGAGGGAGACCCCGGACATGCGCGAGCCCGCCGCCTCGCCCACCCGGAAGGGCGGGGAGACGGCGGGCTGAGGTGCTACGGCCTGCTGGTGATCAGCGGGCGTAGTACTCGACGACGAGCTGCTCGTCGCAGATCACCGGGATCTCCTTGCGGTTCGGCTCGCGGTCCAGGCGGAACGCCAGGGCCTTGAGGTTCACCTGGAGGTAGCGCGGGGTCTCGCCCTCGGGGGCGAAGCCACCCTCACGGGCGATCGTGAAGAGCGTCTTCTCCTTGGAGCGGTCGCGGACCTGCACGACGTCGTCGGGGCGGACCCGGAAGGACGGCTTGTCGACCTTCTGGCCGTTGACCTGGATGTGGCCGTGGACGACCATCTGGCGGGCCTGGTAGATCGTGCGGGCGATGCCCGAACGCAGGACCAGCGCGTCGAGGCGGCGCTCCAGCTCGATGATCAGGGCCTCACCGGTCTTGCCCTGGACCTTGGAGGCACGCTCGTAGGCGCGGACGAGCTGGCGCTCGGACACGTCGTACTGCGCGCGCAGACGCTGCTTCTCCAGCAGACGGACCTTGTAGTCCGAGTTCTGCTTGCGGCCGCGGCCGTGCTCGCCCGGCGGGTAGGGGCGGGCCTCGAAGTACTTGACGGCCTTCGGGGTCAGCGCGATGCCGAGGGCACGCGACTTCTTGACCTTGGGGCGGGACTGGTTCGCCACTGTCTCTCATTTCGTAGTTCTCGGCTTGTCAGGGTTACGGAGGTCGCATCCGCAGCCGGGAGAACCCGCTGGTCCGCGAGGGACCCGCCGGGCAGCCGCTTCCCTGGTCTGGGCACATACGTGCAGCACGCGAGTGGCCCACCGACCGTCCCGGGCACCGGGTGGTGGTGGGCTGCCCGCGACACCGTTCGACGGTGCGCGACGCTCCTGGAGCCGGTCCTCGACGGACCGGGCTCCGGCTGACTGTCCCGCTCTGACGGCACGGGACTCAGCGCTCCGGGCAGTCTACAGGGTGCTCAGGGCCGCCTCCGACCGAGGTGCTTGCGGGTCCACTCCACGGCGTCCGCGTACCGCGCCTCGGCGCCGTGTCTGCTCGGGCTGTAGTACTCGCGGTCCTTGAGGGCGTCCGGCGCGTACTGCTGGGCGGCGATGCCCTCGGGCAGGTCGTGCGGGTAGACGTACCCCTGGGCGTGGCCGAGCTTGGCGGCGCCCTTGTAGTGGCCGTCCCGCAGGTGGGGCGGCACGGGGCCGGCCAGTCCCTTGCGTACGTCCTCCAGGGCGGCGCCGATCGCCGTCGTCGCGGCGTTGGACTTGGGGGCGAGGGCCAGGGCGATGGTGGCGTGGCTGAGGGTGAGGGCGGCCTCGGGGAAGCCGATCATCGCGACGGCCTGGGCGGCGGCGACGGCTGTCGGCAGCGCGTTCGGATCGGCGAGGCCGATGTCCTCGCTCGCGGAGATCATCAGGCGGCGGGCGATGAACCGGGGGTCCTCGCCGGCCTCGATCATCCTGGCCAGGTAGTGCAGCGCGGCGTCGACGTCGGAGCCGCGGATGGACTTGATCAGGGCGCTGGCCACGTCGTAGTGCTGGTCGCCGTCGCGGTCGTACGTCACCGCGGCCCGGTCGACGGTCTCCTCCAGCGTGGTCAGGCCGATCTCGGCCTCGCCCTTGTCCAGGGCGGCACCGGCGGCGGCCTCCAGGGCGGTCAGCGCGCGGCGCGCGTCGCCGCCCGCGATGCGCAGCAGGTGGTCCTCGGTGTCCCCGGGCAGGGCGACGGCGGACTTCAGGCCGCGTTCGTCGGTGAGGGCACGGCGCAGCAGGCCGCGCACGTCGTCGTCGGTGAGGGGTTCGAGGGTGAGCAGCAGGGAGCGGGAGAGCAGCGGGGAGATCACCGAGAAGTACGGGTTCTCCGTGGTGGCGGCGATCAACGTCACCCAGCGGTTCTCCACCGCGGGGAGCAGGGAGTCCTGCTGGGCCTTGCTGAAGCGGTGGATCTCGTCGAGGAAGAGGACGGTCTCCTGGCCGTACCCGCCGGAGGCGCGGCGGGCGCCGTCGATGACCGCGCGGACCTCCTTGACGCCCGCGGTGATCGCCGACAGCTCCACGAAACGTTTGTTGGTGGCCTTGGAGACGACGTAGGCGAGGGTGGTCTTGCCGGTGCCGGGCGGCCCCCACAGGATCACCGACGACGGTCCCGCGGGGCCGCCCGCGCCCTCGCCCACGAGCCGGCGCAGCGGCGAGCCGGGTTTGAGCAGGTGCTGCTGGCCCACCACCTCGTCGAGGGTGCGCGGGCGCATCCGGACCGCGAGGGGGCTGGCGGCCGGGTCCTTCTCCTGGCGTTCTTCTGCTGCGGCGGTGAACAGGTCGGGCTCCACGCTGAAACCCTATGGCACACCACTGACAACGCGGCCGGGCCCCGGCCCCGTGGACCCGGGCCCGGAAGGCTCAGGCCCAGAGGCTGCTGCCCCAGCGGGTCAGGATCAGCATGGCGATGACGCCGCTGTGCGTGACCGGGATGACCCAGGTGAACTCGGCGAGGAAGTTCTTCACCGCGCGCGGGGCGGGCAGGAAGTCGTTGCGGATGTTGAAGGAGGTCGTGTACCAGAACGCGGTCAGCGTGGCGACCCAGGCCAGCGAGCACCACAGGCACAGCGCGTTGATCCGGTACAGCGACTCGAACTGGAGCCAGGTGACGAAGCACACGCCGAACAGCGTGCCGAAGTTGAAGGTCAGCCAGTACCAGCGGGGGAAGCGGGCGCGGGCGAGCAGGCTCATGCCGACGCAGATGACGATGCCGTAGCAGACCAGGCCGAGCATCGGGTTGGGGAACCCGAAGACGGCGGCCTGCTTGCTCTCCATGACGCTGCCGCAGGACACGATCGGGTTGAGGCTGCAGCTCGGCGTGAAGGTCTTGCCGCTGAGCTTGCCCTCAAGGATCTTCTGCTTGTCGATCGTGATGACCCAGGCCGCGAGCAGTCCGGCCGCGCCGGTGATCACCAGCAGCAGCGCGAAGGCGCGGCTGCCGCCCACGGTCCGCTGTCCGGGGGCCGCGGGTTCCGGTCCGGGCTCCGTGGAGACGTCCCTGACTGTCGTCTTGCTCATCACGCCGATTCCGTCACTTGAGAGTTGGACCTTCTTCGGGCAGGGCCATTGTGCCGCACGCGCGTGTGTGTCCACCGTTCGTTGCACATAAGGAAGCGCACGCGGCCGCCTTTGAAGGCGCGGCCCCGGGGGCGCTCGGGACGCGACGGCGAACGGACCCGTGGTGAGCGTGCGGGGGCTGCGCGAGCGCCACGCAGACGTCACCGCCGGCGACGCGAGCGACCTCCGCATCGAGAAAGGCGAGGTCTTCGGCCTGCTCGGGACCGACGGAGCGGGCAGGAGCACCACGGTGGAGATCCTCCGGGGCAGCCGCTCCCGGGACCCGGGAGAGGTCTCGGTCCTCGGCCGCGCCCCGGCCACCGCCCCGCGCGCGTGACGCTCGCGTGTGGGGATCACGCGTGGGAATCGTCCGGCAGGACGAATCCGCGCCCGTCGAATTGACGGTCCGCGTGACCGTACGCACGGCAGGACGAGGGCCTGGGCCGCCCCTGAGACGGGAGAAGGCGCCGGGGGCACCCTCGGGGGGTGTCCGGCGCCTTCGGGGTGCCCGACGCCTTCGGGCCCCGCGCTCAGCCGAGCCGTGACTCCAGTTCCGCCACGATCTCGTTGACGCCGATCGGCGCCTGCTCGCCGGACTCCATGTCCTTGAGCTGGACGATTCCCTCGGCGAGGTCGCGTTCACCGGCGACGAGGGTGTAGCGGGCGCCGCTGCGGTTGGCGTTCTTCATCGCGCCCTTGAGGCCCTTGTGGCCGTACGAGAAGTCCGCGGCGATGCCCACCTTGCGCAGCTCGGTGACCTTCGCGAACAGGACGCGGCGGGCCTCTTCGCCCAGCGGGACGGCGAACACGCTGGTGGCCGCGGGGAGTCGGAGTTCGACGCCCTCCGCCTGCAGGGCCAGCACGGTGCGGTCCACGCCGAGGGCCCAGCCCACCGAGGGCAGCGCGGGGCCGCCGATCATCTCGGACAGGCCGTCGTAGCGGCCACCGCCGCCGACCGCGGACTGCGAGCCGAGGCCGTCGTGGACGAACTCGAAGGTGGTGCGCGTGTAGTAGTCCAGGCCGCGCACCAGCTTGGGGTCGTCCTCGAAGGAGACGCCCGCCGCGCTGATCAGTTCGCGGACCTCCTCGTGGTAGGCCTTGCAGGCGTCGCACAGGTAGTCGCGCAGCAGCGGGGCGCCGGTCAGCTGCTTCTGCACCGTCTCGCGCTTGTCGTCGAGGACCCGCAGCGGGTTGATGTCGATCCGGCGGCGGGTGTCCTCGTCCAGGTCCAGGCCGCGCAGGAAGTCCTGGAGGGCGGCCCGGTAGAGGGGGCGGCACTCCTTGTCGCCGAGGCTGTTGAGCAGGATGCGGAAGTCGCTCAGCCCCAGCGAGCGGTAGGCCTGGTCGGCCAGGATGATCAGCTCGGCGTCCAGGGCCGGGTCCTCGGCACCGATGGCCTCCGCGCCGACCTGGGAGAAGTGGCGGTAGCGGCCCTTCTGCGGGCGCTCGTAGCGGTAGTAGGAGCCGGAGTACCAGAGCTTGACGGGGAGGTTGCCCGCCTTGTGGAGGTTGGCCTCCAGGGCGGCGCGCAGCACGGACGCGGTGCCCTCCGGGCGCAGCGCGAGCCTGTCGCCGCCCTTGGTCTCGAAGGCGTACATCTCCTTGGTCACGATGTCCGTGGACTCGCCGACACCGCGGGCGAACAGCTCGACGTTCTCGAAGCCGGGGGTCTCGATGTAGCCGTAGCCGGAGTTGCGCAGCGGGGCGGCGATGGCCTCGCGGACCGCCAGGTAGGTCGCGGAGTCCGGCGGGATCAGGTCGTACGTGCCCTTGGGGGCCTTGAAGGTGCTCACGAAGTCTCTCGTCACATTCCTCGTCGGGGAGCCTCACCGGCGCCGTGTTCGCGGCTGCCCGCGGCCAGCTGCCGCAGGTAGGGGTTGGTGGCGCGCTCCTGGCCGATGGTCGTCTGGGGGCCGTGGCCCGACAGCACCACGGTCGAGTCGTCGAGCGGCAGGCACACGCGGGCCAGCGAGTCGAGCATCTCGGCCATGTCACCGCCGGGCAGGTCGGTGCGTCCGATGGAGCCGGCGAAGAGCAGATCCCCGGAGAAGAAGACCTGCGGGATGTCCGCGGTCTCGGGCATCCGGAACGTCACCGACCCCTTGGTATGGCCGGGCGCGTGCGCGACGGAGAACTCCAGACCGGCCAGCTCCAGCCGCGCGCCGTCGGTCAGTTCCTCGACGTCGTCGGGCTCCCCCACGGTCAGCTCGCCCATCAGCTGCGCCCCGACGGAACGGCCGAGGGCCTTCTCGGGGTCGCTCATCATGTACCGGTCGGCCGGGTGGATCCAGGCCGGTACGCCGTGCGCGCCGCACACCGGGACGACCGAGGCCACGTGGTCGATGTGGCCGTGGGTGAGGACGACGGCGACGGGCTTGAGCCGATGCTTCCGCAGTGCTTCCTCGACGCCCTGGGCGGCCTGGTGGCCGGGGTCGATGATCACGCACTCCTCACCGGCGGCGGGGGCGACGAGGTAGCAGTTCGTCCCCCAGGCCCCGGCGGGGAACCCGGCAATGAGCACGATCGTCCTTCGTTTGTGTCGATACGGGAGGCATCGGGTGGCTGCGCCTGTGGTCAGAGACTACCGGCGCTGCCGGATCCTCAGCGAACCCATATACGGTACGGGGCACACACGGGCGCCCGGTTCACCTGGCGCGCGGGTGCCGGTCGACACACGAGACGCATGAGGAGAGAACCCGGTGGTCAGCCAGGAGCAGCGGCGGCGTCAGCTCGCCCGGGAGAAGTTCTTGCGGCAGCAGCAGCGGCGCACCGCCGCACGGCGCAAGGCGCGCACGCGCAACTCGGTGATCGCGTCGGTCCTCGGCGTGGTCGTCATCGGTGGTGTCGCGCTGTACACGACCGGGGCCCTGAAGAGCGACAAGAAGGACGACAAGGCCAACGCGAGCGCGGACGCCACACCCAGCGCGTCGGCCCCGTCCAAGCTGCCCGACCCGTGCGCGAAGCCCGCCGCGGGATCGGTGAAGAAGCAGAGCTGGAAGAAGGAGCCGGCGATGTCGATCGACACGTCGGCGAAGTACACGATGAAGCTCGCGACCACGTGCGGTGACATAGACGTGTCGCTGAAGGCGGCCGCCGCGCCGCACACCGTGAACTCGTTCGACTACCTGGCCGGAAAGGGCTTCTTCGACCACACCAAGTGCCACCGGCTCACCACGAACGGCATCTACGTGCTCCAGTGCGGCGACCCGACCGGAACGGGCACCGGCGGACCGGGGTACACGATCCCGGACGAGAACCTTTCGGACAAGAGCCTCAAGGGCAACGTCTATCCGGCGGGCACGGTGGCGATGGCGAACACCGGGCAGAAGCACACCGGCGGCAGCCAGTTCTTCCTGGTCTACCAGAACAGTCAGTTGCCGCCCAACTACACACCGTTCGGTACGATTTCCGCGTCCGGGATGACGGTACTGAAGAAGATCGCCGCCGCGGGCGAGAGCACGGGCGCCGGCGACGGGGCGCCGAACGCGACGGTCGTGATCGACAAGGCGACGGTCGCGAAGTCCTGACCGTCAACTGCCTGATTTCGGTCTCGCTGGATGCGGACAGGAAACCTGCTGGTCGCCTATGTTGGCCGTGACGAAACTGTGGACGATGCCCGGGGGAGCCTTCGAAGCCCCTCGCAGGCATCATGTGGAGGAGGCGCTGTGAGCAGCGACCCGTGGGGCCGCGTCGACGAGACGGGGACCGTGTACGTGCGTACGGCCGACGGCGAGCAGGTCGTCGGCTCCTGGCAGGCCGGCTCCCCCGAGGAGGCGCTGGCCTACTTCGAGCGCAAGTACGAGGGCCTGGTGGTCGAGATCGGCCTCCTCGAGAAGCGCGTGCGGACCACCGACCTGTCGGCGAAGGACGCCCAGGCCGCGATCGGCCACCTGCGCGAGCAGGTGGACGCGCATCACGCGGTCGGCGACCTGGCCGCCCTGCGCATCCGCCTGGACAAGCTGGTGGAGACGGTCGAGTCGCGGCGCGAGGAGCGCAAGGCGCAGCGCGCCCGGCAGGCGGACGACGCCCGGCACGCCAAGGAGGCCCTGGTCACCGAGGCGGAGGAGCTGGCCGCGTCGGACCAGTGGCGGGCGGCCGGTGAGCGGCTGCGCGCCCTGGTGGACACCTGGAAGGGCCTGCCGCGGCTGGACCGCAAGTCGGACGACGAGCTGTGGCACCGTTTCTCGCACGCCCGGTCGGCGTTCTCCAAGCGGCGCAAGGCGCACTTCGCGCAGCTCGACGCGCAGCGCGAGGAGGCCCGCAAGGCCAAGGAGCGGCTGGTCGCCGAGGCCGAGGCGCTGTCGGACTCGACGGACTGGGGTGCGACGGCGGCGCGCTACCGCGAGCTGATGGCCGAGTGGAAGGCCGCGGGCCGCGCGCAGCGCGAGCACGAGGACGACCTGTGGAACCGTTTCCGGGGTGCCCAGGACGTGTTCTTCGCCGCGCGCGGTTCGGTGTTCGCGGAGCGGGACGCCGAGCAGGCGGAGAACCTGAAGCTGAAGGAGGAGCTGGCCGAGGAGGCCGAGAAGCTCCTGCCGATCGGTGATCTGAAGGCCGCCCGGGCCGCCTTCCGTTCGATCAACGAGCGCTGGGAGGCGATCGGCCATGTACCGCGGGACGCCCGTCCCCGTGTCGAGGGCCGGATGCACACGGTCGAGCGGGCTCTGCAGGAGGCCGAGGAGACCGAGTGGCGCCGGACCAACCCGGAGGCACGCGCGCGTGCCGCGGGTCTGACCGGTCAGCTCCAGGCCGCCGTGGACAAGCTGCGGGGCCAGATCGAGCAGGCGCGGGCCCAGGGCAACACCGGCAGGGCCGACAAGCTGGAGAGGGAGCTGGAGGGCCGCCAGGCGCTCCTGGACCAGGCACTCAAGGGCCTCCAGGAGTTCGGGGGCTGAGCAAGCCCCCGAAGGAGGAACGCGCAGAAGCCGAGAGGGCCCCGTACGGCGCGTACGGGGCCCTCTCGGCGTCTTCTGGTGCTCAGGCGCGGCTGCGTGCCGACGTGACCCGGTACACGTCGTAGACGCCCTCCACGCCGCGGACGGCGCGCAGGACGTGGCCGAGGTGCTTGGGGTCGCCCATCTCGAAGGTGAAACGGGAGGTGGCGACGCGGTCGCGGGAGGTCTGGACGGCCGCGGAGAGGATGTTGACGTGCTGGTCGGACAGCACCCGGGTGACGTCCGAGAGCAGCCGGGACCGGTCCAGCGCCTCGACCTGGATGGCGACCAGGAAGACCGAGGACTGGGTGGGCGCCCATTCGACGTCGAGGATGCGCTCGGGTTCGCGGGAGAGCGACTCCACGTTGACGCAGTCGCTGCGGTGGACCGAGACGCCGCTGCCGCGCGTGACGAAGCCGATGATCGGGTCGCCGGGGACGGGGGTGCAGCAGCGGGCCAGTTTGACCCACACGTCGTCGACGCCCTTGACGACGACGCCCGGGTCGGCGCTGGAGCGGCGCTTGCGGCCCCGCCCGCGCGCGGGCGGCACGCTCTCGTCGATCTCCTCGGTGGCCGCCTCCTCGCCGCCGAGGGCCTGTACGAGTTTCTGCACGATGTTCTGCGCCGAGACGTGGCCCTCGCCGATCGCCGCGTACAGCGCGGAGATGTCCGAGTAGCGCATCTCGTGCGCGAGCGTGACGAGCGAGTCCCCGGTCAGGATGCGCTGGATCGGCAGGTTCTGCTTGCGCATGGCGCGGACGATGGCGTCCTTGCCCTGTTCGATCGCCTCGTCGCGGCGCTCCTTGGAGAACCAGGCCCGGATCTTGTTGCGGGCGCGCGGCGACTTGACGAAGCCGAGCCAGTCGCGGGAGGGGGCGGCGCCCGCCGCCTTGGAGGTGAAGACCTCCACCAGGTCGCCGTTGTCCAGGGTGGACTCCAGCGGCACGAGGCGGCCGTTGACCCGGGCGCCTATGGTGCGGTGGCCGACCTCGGTGTGGACGGCGTAGGCGAAGTCCACGGGGGTGGCGCCGGCCGGAAGCGCTATGACGTCGCCCTTGGGCGTGAAGACGAAGACCTCGTTGCGGGAGAGGTCGAAGCGCAGCGACTCCAGGAACTCGCTGGGGTCCTCGGTCTCCTTCTGCCAGTCGAGGAGCTGACGCAGCCACGCCATGTCGTTGATGGCGGCGTCCTTGCCGGCCTTGCCGGTGGAGCGGGGCGCGTCGGTGCGGACCTTGGAGGCGCCGGCGACGGCCTCCTGCTTGTACTTCCAGTGCGCGGCGATGCCGTACTCGGCGCGGCGGTGCATGTCGAACGTGCGGATCTGCAGCTCGACGGGCTTGCCGTTGGGGCCGATGACCGTGGTGTGCAGCGACTGGTACATGTTGAACTTGGGCATCGCGATGTAGTCCTTGAACCGGCCGGGGACCGGGTTCCATCGCGCGTGCACGGTACCGAGGGCCGCGTAGCAGTCGCGGACCGTGTCGACCAGGACACGGATGCCGACCAGGTCGTAGATCTCCGCGAAGTCGCGACCGCGGACGATCATCTTCTGGTAGACGCTGTAGTAGTGCTTGGGGCGGCCGGTGACGGTCGCCTTGATGCGGGCGGCGCGCAGGTCGGACTGGACCTCGTCGGTGACGATGGCGAGGTACTCGTCCCGCTTGGGGGCGCGCTCGGCGACCAGGCGGACGATCTCGTCGTACATCTTGGGGTAGAGGATCGCGAAGGCGAGGTCCTCCAGCTCCCACTTGATGGTGTTCATGCCCAGGCGGTGGGCGAGCGGCGCGTAGATCTCCAGGGTCTCGCGCGCCTTCTTCTCCTGCTTCTCGCGCTTGAGGTAGCGCATGGTGCGCATGTTGTGCAGGCGGTCGGCGAGCTTGATGACCAGGACGCGCGGGTCCTTGGCCATGGCGACGACCATCTTGCGCACGGTCTCGGCCTGCGCGGCCTCGCCGAACTTGACCTTGTCCAGCTTGGTGACGCCGTCGACGAGCAGGGCGACGACGTCGCCGAAGTCACGGCGCAGGTCCTCCAGGCCGTACTCGGTGTCCTCGACGGTGTCGTGCAGCAGGCCGGCCATGAGGGTGGCCGGGTCCATGCCCAGCTCGGCGAGGATGGTGGTGACGGCGAGCGGGTGCGTGATGTACGGGTCGCCGCTCTTGCGCTTCTGGCCGCGGTGCCAGCGCTCGGCGACCTGGTAGGCGCGCTCGATCTGGCGCAGCGTGGCCGTCTCGATCTTCGGGTCGTTGCTGCGCACTATCCGCAGCAGCGGCTCCAGGACCGGGTTGTACGGGTTGGCGCGCTGGACGCCGAGCCGGGCGAGGCGGGCGCGGACGCGGTTGGAGGAGCCGGAGCGGGCGCTCTGACCGGTGGCCGGGCGCACGGGAGGGGCCGGCTTGGGGCGCACGGACTCGGCAGCCTTCTCGACGGGGGCGGAGGAGGCGCGCTCGACCGGCCCGCGGGCGTCGTTCGTCGCGTTCTTCGCGTTCTTCGCGTTCTTCGCGTTCTTCGCGTTCGGCGCGGGCTTCGCCGCGGCTGCCGAGGCGGACTCGGGCTTGGCGGCGGTCAGTGGCTGGGCCTCGTCTGGCAAGAGGACTCCTCGTGCGCGGTCCGGGTCCCCCGGTCAGGCTCCGGAGGTCCCATGGTAGCGATCCCGGGCTGCCGGATCGCCTCCAGCCCGCTGTGCGGGCCGTTCACCTGTGAAACGCGGGAGACGGGCACCGGATTCCTCCGGGCCCGTCTCGTGCGCTGTGCTGTATGTGTGCGGCCCGGGTGCGCGGGGTGCTCAGACCCGCAACAGCGCCTCCAGCAGGGCGCCGTCCAGGACTGCTTCCAGGCGGGCACGCCCGGCCAGGAACCCCAGCTCCATCAGGACCGCGACGCCGGCGACCTCGGCGCCGGCGCGGCGGATCAGCTGGAGGGACGCCTCGGCGGTGCCGCCGGTGGCGAGGACGTCGTCGACGACCAGGATCCGGTCGGCGGCGGTCAGGTCCTCGGCGTGCACCTCGATCTCGGCGGAGCCGTACTCCAGGTCGTAGGCCTGGCGGAGCGTCGCGCCGGGGAGCTTGCCGGCCTTGCGCACGGGGATGAAGCCGAGCCCCGCGCGCAGGGCGACCGGTGCGCCGAGGATGAAGCCGCGGGCCTCCAGGCCGACGATCTTCGTCGCGCCGGTCCGCTGGGCGATCTCCGCGAGGGCGTCGGTGAGGGCGGTGAACGCCGCCGGGTCCGCCAGGAGCGGGGTGATGTCCTTGAACATCACCCCGGGCTCCGGGTAGTCGGCCACGTCGCGGATGCGGCTGAGCAGGAGTTCCTCGATGTCGGTCACCGCGGTCACCTGCGCTTGCCGGAGGGACGGCCACGGCCGCGGCCGCGGGAGGCGGGCTGGTTGCGCGGGCCGACCACGGCGGCTGCGGTGTCCTCGGGCTCGTCGTCGAAGTCCGGGGCGTCCTCGGGCGCGTCAGCCATCGGGGCGCCTTCGGTGCCGGCCTGCGCCCGCTTGGCCAGTACGCGCTTCTTGAGCGCCTTCATCTGCGGCTCGCGCTCCTTGAGGTCGGCGACGAGCGGCGTGGCGATGAAGATCGAGGAGTACGCACCGGCGGCCAGGCCGACGAACAGGGAGAGCGAGATGTCGTTGAGCATGCCCGCGCCGAGCGCGCCGCCGCCGATGAACAGCAGGCCCGCCACCGGCAGCAGCGCGACCACGGTGGTGTTGATGGAGCGCATCAGCGTGCCGTTGATGGAGCGGTTGGCCAGGTCGCTGTAGGTCCAGCGGCTCTGCTTGGTGATGTCCTTCGTCTGCTCCTTGAGGCTGTCGAAGACGACGACCGTGTCGTAGAGCGAGTAACCGAGGATCGTCAGCAGACCGATCACCGTGCCGGGCGTGACCTCGAAGCCGACGAGGGCGTAGATGCCGGTGGTGATCGTGATGTCGTGGATCAGGGCGACCAGCGCGGCCAGCGCCATGCGCCACTCGAAGGCGATGGCCAGGTAGATCACGACGAGGACCATGAAGATCGCCAGGCCCTCCCAGGCCTTGCTGGCGATCTGCTCACCCCAGCTGGGGCCGACCAGGTCGGCGTTGATCTGCTCGGCGTTGACCTTCAGGTCCTTGGAGAGCGCGTCCTTGATCTGGTCGGACTTGCCGGTGTCGATGCCGGCGATCTGGATGCGCAGGCTGCCGTCGCCGAGTTTCTGCACGATCGCGTCGTGGCCGGAGGCGTCCTGCGCGAACGTCTCGGTGTCGGCGACCGAGGCGCTCATGTGCTTCGGCGTGGTGAAGACCGCTCCGCCCTGGAACTCGATGCCCATGTTCAGGCCGCGCACCGCCAGGCCGAGGATGGCCGTGATGGTGATCAGGATGGAGATGCCGTACCAGATCTTGCGGTTCTTGACGAAGTCGTAGCCGACCTCGCCACGGTGGAGTCGGGCGCCGATGCTGCCGATCTTCGACATCTCACGCCTCCTTCGGGTCGACGGGGCCGGTGGGACGGTTGGGGCGGCGGGTGCGGCGCAGCGGAGGCTTGGCACCCAGGGCCTTGGGGTCGAGGCCGGACCACTTGTGGCCGTTCGCGAAGAACTTCCTGCGGGCGAGGATCGTCATCAGCGGCTTGGTGAACAGGAACACGACCACCACGTCGAGCACGGTGGTGAGCCCGAGGGTGAACGCGAAGCCCTGCACCTTGCCGACGGTGACGATGAAGAGCACCGCGGCGGCGAGGAAGGACACGAAGTCGGAGACGAGGATGGTGCGGCGGGCGCGCGGCCAGGCGCGCTCCACGGAGGGCCGCAGCGACCGGCCCTCGCGGATCTCGTCCCGGATGCGTTCGAAGAACACGATGAACGAGTCCGCCGTGATGCCGATCGCCACGATGGCACCGCACACGGCCGGCAGGTTCAGCGCGAAGCCGATGGCGGGGCCGAGCAGCGCCATGATCACGTAGGTGAGGATCGCCGAGACCAGCAGCGAGGGGATCGCGATGACCGACAGACCGCGGTAGAAGATCAGCAGGTAGATGACGACCAGGGCGAGGCCGATGGCACCCGCGATGAGGCCGGCGTGCAGCTGGTCTCCGCCGAGCGCGGCGGTGACGGTGGTGACGCTGTCCTCCTTGAAGGTCAGCGGCAGCGCACCGTAGGACAGCATGTTGGACAGGCCCTGGGCCTCTGACTGGGTGAAGCGGCCCGAGATCTCCGCGTTGCCGCCGGTCAGCGCCTGCTGGACGTACGGGTTGGAGACGACGTTGCCGTCCAGGACGATGGCGAACTCGTTCTGCGGCGTCTGGTTCTGGGCCAGCTTGCCGGTGACGTCCGCGAACTTCTTGGCGCCCTTGGAGGTGAACTCCATGGTGACGGTCCAGCCCGAGCCGTTCTGCGTGTTGAAGACGGCCTGGGCCTTCTTGACGTCGGTGCCGTCCACGGCGGCGGGGCCGAGGAGGAACTTCGACCACAGGCCCTGCGAGTCCTTGCCGCAGGCGACGGTCGACTCGGCGGGCTTGACGCCCTTGCCGGCCGTGGCGCGGACCGACTCCTTGGAGCAGTCCAGGGCGGCGTACTGGGCCTGGAGCTTGGCGTTGGCGTCGCCGCCCGCCGACGGGGAGGCGGAGCCCTTCGGGGGCGTGGACCCCTTCGAGGTGGTTGACGTCTTCGGGTCCGGGCTCCCCGTGGCACCGTTGGAGGGGGTGGCGTCGGCCTTCAGGCCGTCGGTGACGGCGCGGCCCTGCTTGGTCGCCGAGGGGCTGCCGGAGCCGGAGGGCGCCTTGTCCTTGCCGCCGGTCTTGTCCGTGGCCTTGTCACCAGCGGCACCGGGCTTGCCGGAGGCGCTGGAGGAGGGGTTCGGCGTCGGGCTGGGCGGGGCCTGCGCACCGGAGGGCTCGGTGGCCAGCACCGGGCGGAAGTACAGCTTCGCGGTGGTACCGACCTGCTCCCGGGCCTGCTGGGAGTTCGTGCCCTTGGGGATGTTGACGATGATGTTGCGATCGCCCTGGGTCTGGACCTCGGCCTCCGAGACACCGAGACCGTTGACACGGCGGTTCATGATGTCGACCGCGGTGTCCATGTTGGTCTTGTTGATCGCGGATTCCTGACCGCGCTCGGGGACCGCCCGCAGGGTGATGCTCGTACCGCCGGCCAGGTCGATGCCGAGGCGCGGGGTGGTGTGCCCTGAGGCGAACATGCCTCCGGTGAGCGCCACGATGGCGATCAGGATGAGGGCCAGCGAGCGCCATGGCTTGCTCTGGGCGCTCGCGCTCCGGCCCTTCTTAGGTGCTGCCACCTTCTCGTACTCCCTCTCGGGCCGCTCCGCGCCGGTGGGCCCGGTGGGCGGCCATGACATGGTGTCGGGATCCCGCGCGAAGTGAACACGTCCCAGGGCGCGCGGGCGGTGCCGCGCGCCCTGGGTGGTGACTACTTCGCCTCGGAGTCGCCGTCGGTCTTCTTCGGCTCTGCGTCCGTCTTCGCCTCGGTGGGGGCGTCGGCGGGCTCCTCCGCCTCGACCGCGTCCTTCTTGCCGAGGTCGATGGGCTTGTCGTCGGAGGCGGCGGAAGCGTCGGCGGCGGGCTCGTCGGTCTCGGTGAGGGAGGAGGCGTCGTCGGGGACGATGTCGGCGTCGGACTTCAGGTCGTGCTCGATGCCGTGGACGATGCGGTTGTACTCGTCGTCGGACAGGACGGTCGCGATCGCGTTCTTGGCGAAGAGCAGTTCGACGCCCGGCCCGGCGTCGACGAGGACCGTGTCGTCGTTGACCTCCTTGACCGTCGCGTACATGCCCCCGATGGTGCGGATTCCACTACCGGGCTGCATCTGGTTCCGCATGGTGGCGGCCTGCTGCTGCTTGCGCTTGGCCGACCGGGTCATCAGGAACATGGCCCCGATGAGCACGATGAACGGGAGGAGGGTCACGAGACTCACGGGTCGGAACTTCCTTCACACGACCGCGATGGGGAGCGGCCTGATGGTTGGGGGTGTGCATGGTGCCGACAAGGGCGGCATCGGCGGAGTCTAAGGGAGTCCGCGCGCAAGGAACAACGCTCAGCATGGCACCTGGGTTCCTCCCCGGGCCAATGGATCGCCGTCACGCCCCGAACAGGTCTTGTTGTCCGTTTCCCCTGCCCGGCGCACCGGGCGGGGTGAGGCCGAGATGCGCCCAGGCCGCCGGGGTGGCCACCCGGCCGCGGGGGGTGCGGGCCAGCAGGCCCTCGCGGACGAGGAAGGGCTCGGCGACCTCCTCGACGGTCTCGCGCTCCTCCCCCACCGCGACGGCGAGCGTCGACAGGCCGACCGGGCCGCCGCCGAACAGCTTCAGCAGCGCCTGGAGGACCGCCCGGTCGAGCCGGTCGAGGCCGCGGGCGTCGACCTCGTAGACGGCGAGGGCCGCCCCGGCGATCTCGCGGGTGATGATCCCGTCGGCCTTGACCTGCGCGTAGTCCCGCACCCTGCGCAGCAGGCGGTTGGCGATGCGGGGCGTGCCCCGGGAGCGGCCGGCGATCTCGGCGGCGCCGTCGGCCTCGATCTCCACGTCGAGCAGTTGCGCCGAACGGTGCACGACACGCTCCAGTTCGGCGGGCTCGTAGAACTCCATGTGCGCGGTGAAGCCGAAGCGGTCGCGCAGCGGGGGCGGCAGCAGTCCGGCCCGGGTGGTGGCGCCGACCAGGGTGAAGGGGGGCAGTTCGAGCGGGATGGCGGTGGCGCCGGGACCCTTGCCGACGATCACGTCGACGCGGAAGTCCTCCATCGCCATGTACAGCATCTCCTCGGCGGGCCGCGACATGCGGTGGATCTCGTCGAGGAAGAGCACCTCGCCCTCCTGGAGGGAGGAGAGGATGGCGGCGAGGTCGCCGGCGTGCTGGATGGCGGGGCCCGAGGTGATGCGGATGGGCGCGCCCATCTCCGCCGCGATGATCATCGACAGGGTGGTCTTGCCGAGGCCGGGGGCGCCGGAGAGCAGCACGTGGTCGGCGGTGGCGCCGCGCGCGCGTGCGGCGCGCAGCACGAGGTCGAGCTGTTCGCGGACCTTCTCCTGGCCGATGAACTCGCCCAGGTCCTTGGGGCGCAGGGCGGCCTCGACGGCCTGGTCCTCGTGGTCGGCGACAGAGCCCACCAGCCGCTCGGCGGGGGGTCCGGCGGGCCGCTCGGCGGCGTCGGTGTCGGGCGTGTCGTCCCAGTTCACTGCGGATGTCTCCTAGCGGGGGCCCGGTGCGTCAGCGGGCTCGGTTCAGGGTCTGCAGGGCCGCCTTCAGGAGCTGCCCCACCTGGGGGGTGCCCCCGGCGGCCTCGGCCTGCGGTGCGACGGCCGTGACGGCCTCGTCGGCCTCCCGGGTGGCGTAGCCGAGTCCGATGAGGGCGGCGTGCAGCTGGTCGCGCCAGCCCTGCGTGACGGGTGCGCCGACCGCGGGCGCGCCGACCGGTTCGCCGAGGCGGTCCTTCAGTTCGAGGAGCAGCTTCTGGGCGCCCTTCTTGCCGATGCCGGGAACGGCGGTGAGGGCCTTCTCGTCGCCGGTGGCGACGGCGCGGCGCAGGGCGTCGGGGGCGTGCACGGCGAGCATGGCCTGGGCGAGGCGGGGGCCGACGCCGCTGGCGGTCTGGAGCAGTTCGAAGACCTGGCGCTCGTCGTCGTCCGCGAAGCCGTACAGGGTCAGCGAGTCCTCGCGGACGACCAGGGAGGTGTGCAGCTTGGCGGGCTGTCCCGTGCGGAGCGTGGAGAGGGTGTTCGGGGTGCACAGAACGGCCATCCCGACGCCGCCGACCTCGATCACCGCGGTGTCGGGGGCGAGGGCGGCGACCGTGCCGCTGACGAAGGCGATCATGCCGTCCGGCCTTTCGTGTGCGGAGCTGTCTTCGGGGACGGTGCTGTCTTGCGCGGCGGGGCGCTCGTGCGCGCTGCGGCGGTGTGCAGGGCCACGGCACGCTGGAGCCGGTTCTGCGCGGGGGCGCGCCAGATGTGGCAGATGGCGAGCGCGAGCGCGTCCGCGGCGTCGGCGGGTCTCGGGGGCGCGGCGAGCCGGAGCAGGCGGGTGACCATGGCGCCGACCTGGGCCTTGTCGGCCCGGCCACTGCCGGTGACGGCGGCCTTGACCTCGCTGGGGGTGTGCAGGGCGACGGGGATGCCGCGGCGGGAGGCGCACAGGATGGCGACGGCGCTGGCCTGGGCGGTGCCCATGACCGTACGGACGTTGTGCTGGCTGAAGACGCGCTCCACCGCGACGTACTCCGGGCGGTGCTCGTCCAGCCACTGCTCGATGCCCTGCTCGACGGCGACCAGGCGGTGGCCGAGGTCGGCGTCCGCGGGCGTGCGGACGACGCCTACGCCGACCATGACCAGCGGCCGGCCCGCCACGCCCTCCACGACACCGACCCCGCAGCGGGTCAGCCCCGGGTCCACCCCCAGTACGCGCACGCGATCTTTCCCTTCGATCTCCTGTCCGCGCAGGCTATCGGGTGCCACTGACAACGGCGGCGGGCCGGGGGACGTGTCCCTCCGGCCCGCCGGGACCGCCGTGCGTGCGGGGCGTCAGGCGTCGACCTTCTCCATGACCTCGTCGCTGACGTCGAAGTTGGCGAAGACGTTCTGCACGTCGTCGCTGTCCTCCAGGGCGTCGATCAGCTTGAAGATCTTCTTGGCGCCCTCCTCGTCCAGCTCGACCTGCATGGTCGGGACGAAGTTGGCGTCGGCGGAGTCGTAGTCGATTCCGGCGTCCTGGAGGGCGGTGCGGACCGCGACCAGGTCGGTGGCCTCGCTGAGCACCTCGAAGCTCTCACCGAGGTCGTTGACCTCCTCGGCACCCGCGTCCAGGACGGCCGTCAGGACGTCGTCCTCGGTCAGCTCGCCCTTGGGGACGATCACGACGCCCTTGCGGTTGAACAGGTACGACACCGAGCCCGGGTCGGCCATGGAGCCGCCGTTGCGGGTCATGGCGACGCGGACGTCGGAGGCGGCGCGGTTGCGGTTGTCGGTGAGGCACTCGATGAGCACCGCGACGCCGTTCGGACCGTAGCCTTCGTACATGATCGTCTCGTAGTCGGCACCGCCGGCCTCGAGACCGCCACCGCGCTTGATCGCGGAGTCGATGTTCTTGTTCGGGACCGACTGCTTCTTGGCCTTCTGCACGGCGTCGTAGAGCGTCGGGTTGCCGTCCAGGTCGACGCCGCCCATGCGCGCCGCGACCTCGATGTTCTTGATCAGCTTCGCGAAGAGCTTGCCGCGCTTGGCATCGATGACGGCCTTCTTGTGCTTCGTCGTGGCCCATTTAGAGTGGCCGGACATCTGCCTGTCTCCTTCGCGTAAACCCATCCTGTACGAACGCCCCCGGGTCTGAAGCAGCCGGGAGGTACCCCCGGAGATCCTACAAGGACTCCGCCGCCCGCATCTCGCGCACCATGTCGACGAACAGGGCGTGCACGCGGTGGTCGCCGGTCAGCTCCGGGTGGAACGACGTGGCCAGCGCGTTGCCCTGGCGGACCGCGACGATGTGGCCGCCGTGCTCGGCGAGCACCTCGGCCCCGGCGCCGACGGACTCGACCCAGGGGGCGCGGATGAAGACGCCCTCCACAGGATCGCCCTCGATGCCCTGGACGTCCACGGCGGCCTCGAAGGACTCGTTCTGCCTGCCGAAGGCGTTGCGGCGCACGATCATGTCGATGCCGCCGACGGTCTCCTGCCCGGAGCGCGGGTCGAGGATCTTGTCGGCCAGCATGATCATGCCGGCGCAGGTGCCGTAGACGGGCATGCCGTCCCGCACGCGCGCGCGTAGGGGCTCCATCACGCCGAAGAGGACGGCCAGTTTGGAGATGGTGGTGGACTCGCCGCCGGGCAGGACCAGACCGTCCACCTCGGCGAGTTCTTCGGGGCGCCTGACCGCCCTGGCCACGGCGTCGGCCGCGGCCAGGGCGATGAGGTGCTCCCGTACGTCGCCCTGGAGGGCCAGGACGCCGATGACAGGGGCTTCGCTGCTCATGGGGTGGTTACCAGCCGCGGTTGGCGTAGCGCTCGGCCTCGGGGAGGGTGTCGCAGTTGATGCCGACCATGGCCTCGCCCAGGTTGCGGGACGCGTCCGCGATGATCTTCGGGTCGTCGTAGAAGGTGGTGGCCTTCACGATGGCGGCGGCGCGCTTGGCCGGGTCGCCGGACTTGAAGATGCCGGAGCCGACGAAGACGCCCTCGGCGCCGAGCTGGCGCATCAGCGCGGCGTCGGCGGGGGTGGCCACACCGCCGGCCGAGAAGAGGACCACCGGGAGCTTGCCCAGCTCGGCGACCTCCTTGACCAGCTCGTAGGGGGCGCGCAGCTCCTTGGCGGCGGCGTACAGCTCGTTGTTGTCGCAGCCGCGCAGCTTGGCGATCTCGCCCTTGATCTGGCGCAGGTGGCGGACCGCCTCGACGACGTTGCCGGTGCCGGCCTCGCCCTTGGAGCGGATCATGGCCGCGCCCTCGGCGATGCGGCGCAGGGCCTCACCGAGGTTGGTGGCGCCGCAGACGAAGGGGGTGGTGAAGGCCCACTTGTCGGAGTGGTTGACCTCGTCGGCCGGGGTGAGGACCTCGGACTCGTCGATGTAGTCCACGCCGAGGGACTGCAGGACCTGGGCCTCGACGAAGTGGCCGATGCGGGACTTGGCCATGACCGGGATCGAGACGGCCTCGATGATGCCCTCGATCATGTCCGGGTCGGACATGCGGGCCACGCCGCCGTCCTTGCGGATGTCGGCCGGGACCCGCTCCAGGGCCATGACGGCGACGGCGCCCGCGTCCTCGGCGATCTTCGCCTGCTCCGGCGTGACGACGTCCATGATCACGCCGCCCTTGAGCTGCTCGGCCATGCCGCGCTTGACGCGCGCGGTGCCGGTCTCGGGAGTCTGGGCGGATTCGGGAAGCGTGGTGGACACGGGTGACCTCACTCGGGTGGAAAGAGGGGGTTGATGCACCCCAGAGGAAACGCGAGTGGACCAGTCCACGGCAAGGGCCAATGGTGAGTGGGTGGATCCTTTTCGGCGCTGCCCTTCGGCGGGGCGCCGGGCGGGCGGCCGCTAGGCGACGCGCTCGACCAGTGCCTGCGGCGGTTCGTCGTCCATCTCGAAGGCCAGGGGGAACGGGGCGTGCCCGGCCAGGCGGAACCAGCGGACCTTGCGGTGCTGGCGCAGTCTGCGGGCCGCGCCGACGGCGTCGTTGTGGAAGCGGCGGGCCATCGGCACGCGGCGCACCGCCTCGGCCAGTTCACGCGCCGCCGCCTCGCCGCCGGGCGCGGCACGGACCGCCTCCACCTGCTGCGTCTCGGCGAACACCACCCGCAGTGCCTGGCTCAGCTCGCTCTCGGCGACCTCCCGCTGGTCCTCCTCGGTCTGCCGGGCGGCGTGCGCGGCCTCGTAGAGCACGATCGAGGCGGCCGGGTCGAGCACTCCCGAGGTGGCCAGTTCCTGGGCCACGGAGGCACGGCGCAGCAACTGGGCGTCGAGCGCGGCCCGGGCGGCGTCGATCCGTGCGTGCAGCCGGTCCAGTCGTCCCGCCGTCCAGCTCAGGTACAGCCCGACGGCGACGAGCGCGACAAGGATCCAGATGAGCGTTGCGGTCACGGGCGGCAAGGCTACCGGGGCGGGGAGGGGCGGCTGCCGCCGGTGGGGGCGGCTCGTCGCGGGCGGGGGGTGGCGCTGGTCCCGTACGACGGGGCGCCTGTCCCGGGGGTGTGCGGTCCCGTACGGGTGTGTGCTGGTCCCGCAGCGGATGGTGCGCCGGCCGGCATAGAGCTTGCCCTGGTCCCGCTCGGAAGGTGTGCCCGCCCGGCGCGGGGCCCATTCCCCAGCGTGCGCGCCCTCGGTCGTACGGGCAACGTGCCCCGCGCACACCGGAGGACGTTTCCGGGGGCGCGCACTGCTGAGGGGCGCGCCGGCCCCCGGTCAGCGGGGCATGCGCCGGTCCCTCGCGTGCATCCCCGTGTTCGCCCCGGAGCCGTGCCCCTCACGCACCTGGCGGGCGCCCCCGGCCCGCACCCGCCGCGCCCGGCGGACCCCGGCGACGCCGCCCACGCTGCACCTCCGGCCGGAGCCCGCCGGACCGCCGGGTCACCCGGCCGGAGCCCGTCGGACGCCGGCTCAGTCGCGGGCCAGCCCCAGGCGGGCGCGCAGGCCCGTGGTGCGGTCGTCGGCGGCCACCGCCGCGGCGCCCGCGGTGACCGTCTCGTAGACGGAGAGGATGTCCGCGCCGACCGTCGACCAGTCGAAGCGGCGGACGTGGGCGCTGCCGCGGGCGCGCAGTTCGGCCCGGCGGGCCGGGTCGGCGAGCAGGCGTACGGCCGCGTCGGCGAGCGCGTCCGCGTCCTCGTTGGCGAACAGCTCGCCTGCCTTGCCCTGGTCGAGGACCTGGGCGAAGGCGTCGAGGTCGGAGGCGAGGACCGGCGCACCGGCGGACATCGCCTCGACGAGGATGATGCCGAAGCTCTCTCCCCCGGTGTTGGGGGCCACGTACAGGTCGACGCTGCGCAGGAAGCGCGCCTTGTCCTCGTCGCTGATCATGCCGAGGAACTGCACGCGCGCGTGCAGTTCCCGCGGCAGGCTCGCCACGGCCTCCTCCTCGTCGCCGCGGCCGGCGACCAGCAGCCGGGCTCCCGGGTGGGCGGCGAGGATCTTCGGCAGGGCCCGCATCAGCACCGGCAGGCCCTTGCGGGGCTCGTCGATGCGGCCCATGAAGCCGATCGTCCGCCCCTGCCACTCGGGGCGGGGCTCGGCCCGCGCGAAGAAGTCGACGTCGACGCCGTTGGGGATGACCACCGCGTCCCCGCCGAGGTGCTCGACCAGGGTGCGCCGGGCGTACTCGCTCACGGCGATGCGGGCACTGATCTTCTCCAGGGCGGCCTGGAGGATGGCGTACGCGGCGACCATCGCCCTGGACCGGGGGTTGGAGGTGTGGAAGGTGGCCACGATCGGCCCCTGCGCCGCCCAGCAGGTCAGCAGGCCCAGGGACGGCGAGGTGGGCTCGTGGATGTGGATCACGTCGAAGCGGCCCTCGTGCAGCCAGCGCCGTACCCGGGCCGCCGAGAGGAAGCCGAAGTTCAGGCGGGCCACGGACCCGTTGTACGGCACCGGGACCGCGCGGCCGGCCGAGACGACGTAGGGCGGCAGCGGGGTCTCGTCGTCGGCGGGGGCGAGGACGGACACCTCGTGGCCGAGGCGGACGAAGTACTCGGCGAGGTCGCGGATGTGGAACTGCACGCCCCCGGGGACGTCCCAGGAGTACGGGCAGACGATGCCGATCCTCACGCGCGCTCCCCGTCCCCGGGCCGGGGTTCCAGGTCCGCGAGCCACAGTCGCTGCAGCATGTGCCAGTCCTCCGGATGGTCGGCGATCCCCGAGGCGAAGGCATCGGCCAGCGCCTGTGTCATGACAGACGTCTTCTCGGACCGCGTACCTGTCTCGGGTACCTCGATCGGGGGATGGACGCGCCCCTGCATGACGGACGAGTCGTCGTACCAGAGGGTGACGGGCAGGAGCAGGGCGCCGGTCTGCTGGGCGAGCAGGGCGGGCCCGGCCGGCATGCGGGCCGTCTCGCCGAAGAACTCGACCTCGACGCCGGAGGCGGACAGGTCGCGGTCGGCGACCAGGCAGACCAGGCCGCCGTCGCGCAGCCGCCGGGCGAGCGTGCCGAAGGCGGAACCGCCGCTGTGCGGCAGGACCTCCATGCCGAGGCCCTCGCGGTAGGCGACGAACCGGTCGTAGAGCGTCTCGGGCTTGAGGCGTTCGGCGACGGTGGTGAAGGGCGTGTCCAGTTCGGTGGTGACCCAGGCGCCCGCCAGGTCCCAGTTGGCCAGGTGGGGCAGGGCGAGGACGACGCCCTGGCCGGAGGCGAGGCCGTCGGTCAGGTGGTGCACGTCCTTGGGGGCGAAGCCGCCGCGCACCCGCTCGGGGCTCCAGGCGGGCAGCCGGAAGGACTCCATCCAGTAGCGCAGGTAAGAGCGCATGCCCGCGCGGGACAGCTCGGCCAGCCGCTCGGGGGACGCGTCGGGCACCACGCGCGCGTAGTTGCCCTCCAGCCGCAGGACGCCCTTGCCGCGCCGCTTCCAGGCGAGGTCGGCGATGGTGTGGCCGAGCCGTACGGCGGCGGGTTCGGGGAGCTTCTTGACGGTGCTCCAGCCCAGGCCGTAGAGGGTGTCGGCGAGCCGCTCGCGGGCGCTCATGCCGACGCCCCGCTCCCCTGGTTCTCCTGCCGGGCGGCCTCGGCGTCCGCCTCGGCCGACTCACGGCGCACGGTGACGACGCGCTGGACGAGGGTGACCAGGCTGCCGGCGGCGACGACCCACAGGGCGATCGGCAGCAGGTACTGGATGCCGGGGACGCCGAACTTGTGCAGGCCCGCGAAACCGGCCGCGACCAGGGAGATCACCAGCCGCTCGGCGCGCTCGACGAGCCCGTTGACGGCGACGGGCAGCCCGATCGACTCGCCGCGCGCCTTGGTGTACGACACCACCTGGCCGCTGGCCAGACAGAAGATCGACACCGCGCACAGCATGTTGTCGTCGCCCCGCCCGGCGTACCACAGGGCGAAGCCGCCGAAGATGGCTCCGTCGGCGACCCGGTCCAGCGTGGAGTCCAGGAAGGCGCCCCAGCGGCTGGAGCGGCCGAGCTGGCGGGCCATGTTCCCGTCGACCAGGTCGGAGAAGACGAAGAGCGTGATCACGACCGTGCCCCAGAAGAACTCGCCCCGGGGGTAGAAGACCAGCGCGCCCGCGATCACCCCGGCGGTGCCCAGGAGCGTGACCGTGTCGGGGCTCACTCCCCGGCGGATGAGAAACGCGGCGAACGGTGTGAGGACACGCGTGAAGAATGCACGCGCGTACTTGTTCAGCATGGCCTTCCCGAGGGTCGCTGTCGGCGGGCGGCCCCTGCTGGCCACCGGCTGGCCCATCGTAGTCACGCGCGCGCGTGGGCGGTGCCCGGGCACCCGCGGGCCCCCGCCGGGCGCCTGCCGAGGGGTGCCGGAGCACGCCCGGGAGGCGGGATCGGGTCCTTCGTATGGACGCGGCGTGACGGGAGTGGAAAGCTCGAATGACCGCGGGCGTCGCAGGAGCCGCCAGTGACGCGGTGCCGCGTGTCCGCGCCCACAGTGACCTCACCGTGCACGGGAGGCAGGACCATGGGCGACAAGGCGCACACACATCCCGGGGCCGCCGGCAGGGCAGCGGCGGTCGACCGACCCGCGTCCCTACGGAACGTGGTGCTGGTCGGCCACTCCGGAGCGGGCAAGACGACCCTGGTGGAGGCTCTCGCGCTGACAGCGGGAGCGGTGAACCGGGCGGGGCGCGTCGAGGACGGCGGCTGTGTCTCGGACCACGACGAGATCGAGCACCGGCAGCAGCGCTCGGTGCAGCTCTCCCTGGTGCCCGTCGAATGGGACGGCATCAAGATCAACCTTCTGGACACGCCCGGCTACGCCGACTTCGTCGGGGAGCTGCGGGCCGGTCTGCGGGCCGCGGACGCGGCGCTCTTCGTCGTCTCCGCCTCCGACGGCGTGGACGGCTCGACCCGCATGGTGTGGGAGGAGTGCGCGGCCGTGGGCATGCCGCGGGCCATCGTGATCACGCACCTGGAGGCCGCCCGCGCGGACTTCGAGGAGATGACCCGGGTGTGCGCCGAGGCGTTCGGCGCGGACGACCCCGACGCGGTCCTGCCGCTCTACCTGCCGCTGCACGGCCCCGAGGGCCCCGACGGGCACGCGCCGGTCACCGGCCTGGTCGGGCTGCTGACGCAGAAGCTGTTCGACTACTCGACCGGGGAGCGCAAGGAGTCCGAGCCGGGCGAGGACGAGCTGCCGCGCATGGACGAGGCGCGCGGCCGGCTCATCGAGGGGATCATCGCCGAGAGCGAGGACGAGACCCTCATGGACCGCTACCTCGGCGGCGAGCCGGTCGACGTCGAGACCCTGATCAAGGACCTGGAGCGGGCCGTCGCACGCGGGGTGTTCTTCCCCGTGCTCGCCGCCGCCCCGGCCGCGGAGGGCGCCCGGCAGGGCATCGGCACGGTGGAACTGCTGGAGCTGATCGTCCGCGGCTTCCCCACGCCCCTGGAGCGCGAGGCGCCCGGGGTGACCACGGTCGACGGCCGCCCGCGCGAGCTGACGCCGTGCGCCCCGGACGGGCCACTGGTCGCGGAGGTCGTGAAGACCTCCTCCGACCCGTACGTCGGCCGGGTCTCCTTGGTGCGCGTCTTCTCCGGCACCCTGCGCCCGGACGAGACGGTGCACGTCTCCGGGCACGGCCTGGCCGACCGGGGACACGAGGACCACGACGTCGACGAGCGGATCGGCGCCCTGTCCACGCCGTTCGGCAAACAGCAGCGCCCCGTGTCCCACGCCGTCGCGGGCGACCTGGTCTCCGTGGCCAGGCTGAGCCGTGCCGAGACCGGCGACACGCTCTCCGCCAAGGGCGACCCGCTGCTGATGGCCCCGTGGGAGATGCCCGACCCGCTGCTGCCCCTCGCCATCCAGGCGCACAGCAAGGCGGACGAGGACAAGCTCTCCCAGGGCCTGGCCCGGCTGGTCGCCGAGGACCCGACGATGCGCCTGGAGCAGAACCAGGACACTCACCAGGTGGTGCTGTGGTGCCTGGGCGAGGCCCACGCCGACGTCGCCCTGGAACGGCTGCGCAGCCGCTACGGCGTCCAGGTCGACGTCGTCCCGCACCGGGTCTCCCTGCGGGAGACGTTCGCGAACCGGTCGGCGGGCCGGGGCCGGCACGTCAAGCAGTCCGGCGGCCACGGACAGTACGCGATCTGCGAGATCGAGGTGGAGCCGCTGCCGGGCGGCTCGGGCATCGAGTTCGTCGACAAGGTCGTCGGCGGCGCCGTGCCCCGGCAGTTCATCCCCTCCGTGGAGAAGGGCGTACGGGCCCAGGCCGCCAAGGGGGTGGCCGCCGGCCATCCGCTGATCGACGTCCGGGTCACGCTCCTGGACGGCAAGGCGCACTCGGTGGACTCCTCGGACGCCGCGTTCCAGACGGCGGGCGCGCTGGCGCTGCGGGAGGCGGCGGCCGACGCGAAGATCCATCTGCTGGAACCGGTGGCCGAGGTGAGCGTCCTGGTCGGCGACGACTACGTGGGCGCCGTGATGAGCGACCTGTCCGGACGGCGCGGCCGGGTGCTGGGCACCGAGCAGGTCAGCGGCGGGCGCACGCTGGTGCGGGCCGAGGTGCCGGAGATCGAGATCGGCCGGTACGCGATCGACCTGCGGTCCCTGTCGCACGGCACGGCCCGTTTCGACCGCCGCTACGCCCGGCACGAGCCGATGCCGCCGCAGGTCGCCGACCGGTGGCGCCAACAGGAGCGTGAGGCCTCCTAGTCGGCGCGCCGGGCGCACAACGGAGCGACGCCACAGGCTCGTACGGGACGCTTCGCTCCGAACAGGTGGACGGCTTCGGCCGTCCACCTCCGCGCGCCGGCGGGTGCCGATACGCTGATGACCTGATCAACAGGTGTGCGGGGCAGGGAAGTCGGGAAGGCCGCAGGTGCAGAGGCGGCGGCAGTGGGGGCGGCGGTGACGGACGGATTCGATTTCAGTCCAGGGGCTCAGATTCCCCTGTCGGGTGCGGCGGGGCAGACGGCGGCGACGTTCGCGCTGGCCGCCGCGGCCTACCGGGACGACGAAGTGGACAAGATCAAGGAAGCCGACAACGAGTGGCACCAGTCCACGGTCAAGCCGCCCCGCCGGTGGGCGAGGATCTTGCGGCCGCGGCTCGGCGAGGCGTTCTCCCGGGCGGTCATCGACCGCATGCTCGGCGCCGGCCGCAAGCCGCTGATCCAGTCCTTCGGCCTGGAGCCCCAGGTGGTCGTGGAGCACTGCCTGGCGGCCCACCGCATCCGCCGCGAGCGCGACAACTGGCTCGCGGCGGTGACCGTGCTGTGCGGGGTGCTGTTCCTGCCCGGCTTCCTGGTGTGGCTGCTGGTGTTCGTGCTGCGCACCACGATGAGCCGCCGGGAGGACAGGCGCGCCGGGGTGCTCGCCACCACCCTGCTGGTCGCCATGGGCGCGCTCGCCGTGCTCTTCGTGGTCAAGATGCCGTTCCACGGCTTCTGGGCGTGGTACGCCCGCGCGGCCGTCGTCATGCCGGTCGTCGGCTGGTTCTGGGCCAAGCAGATCTGTGAACGCACCGCGCGCGACCTGCGCGAGCGCTGGGAGGGCCTGCTCTCCGGCGGCGGCGTCGGCGCCAAGATCCCGGAGGCGGTCCCCGGCAACCCGGGCGACGCCGCCGAGCAGGTGCGCAAGGAACTCGCCCGGCTCAGCGCCGAGCAGCGGTCCAACTCCGTCTTCTACGCCGGCCCCAAGGGCATACTCGGCATGGGCACCCGCTGGGGCAGCTGGCAGCTGGCCGAAGACCTGGTGTCGGCCGAACCGGGCAAGGAGTTCCACCCGTTCCGCAGCTGGGACGTGATCACCGCCATCCAGGGCGGCCTCGGCATGCTGGAGCGCACGTCCATCAACACCGGCGGCTTCCCCAAGCCCACGATCACGCACTGGATCGTCACGCCGATCGGGGAGAACGCCAAGGAGGTCGCCCGGCCGGGCGGCGCGGACGTGGACGCGTACACCGTCCGCAGCCACGCGGTCCAGGACATCTGCAACAAGCAGCAGTTCGGCAGCGGCGACCGCCACTACCTCGGCGTGCAGTGGACGCTGTGGGACGGCCACCTGGTGATCACCATGCTCATCACGGTCACCGTGCTGCACGACACCCTGCGCATCGAGGTCACCGGCCACGCCCTGGGCCCGGTCCACCCGCTGTTCAACGGCAAGCCCGCGGCCAAGGAGAAGGAGGTGCAGAAGGCGTTCCGGTTCTGGGAGACCCGCAAGGTGAAGCTGCCCCTGATCGACGCCGACGAGGTGGTACGCCTCGCCGCCCGCGCCCCGCTGACCTGGTACCCGCCGCTGCTCAACTGGCTCGGCGGCAGCCTGGGCCTGCCCGAGCCGTTCGGCCTGCGGCATGCCTGGGCCGACCAGCCCTGGCGCCACCGCTTCATGGCCGACGACGCGCTGCGCGCCGCCACCCCGGTGCTGCGGGTGGTGCACGCCGCGGCGCTGAAGGTCCTCAGGGAGAACGGCGTGAACGTGGAGAAGTTCGGCAACCGCTCGTCGGTGCTCAGCGGCGCGGTCCAGGACGCCTCGCCCAGGAAGGCCGACCTGTACGACGCGTAGGACCGGCCGGCGGGGGCCGGGTCTACTCGGGCCAGGCCTCCGCGAGCATCTTCCGGGTGTCCGCGAGCAGCTGCGGCAGGACCCGTGTGTGGCCGACCACCGGCATGAAGTTCGTGTCGCCGCCCCAGCGGGGCACGATGTGCTGGTGGAGGTGGGCGGCGATGCCCGCGCCCGCCACCGTGCCCTGGTTCATGCCGATGTTGAACCCGTGGGCGCCCGAGGCGGCCCGCAGCGCGCGCATGGCCTGCTTGGTCAGCTCGCCCAGCTCGGCGGTCTCCGCCTCGGTGAGGTCGGTGTAGTCGGCGACGTGCCGGTACGGCACGGTCATCAGGTGGCCGCCGTTGTACGGGTACAGGTTGAGCACGGCGTACACCTGCTCGCCCCGCCGGACGATCAGGCCGTCCTCGTCCGACTTGGCCGGGATGGCGCAGAAGGGGCAGCCGTCCTTGGCCCCCGGACCGGTCGGCTTGTTCTCGCCCTGGATGTAGGCCATCCGGTGGGGCGTCCACAGGCGCTGGAACGCGTCCTGCGTCCCCACTCCGATCTGCTGCTCCGGCTCACTCGTCATGCAAGGCAGCATATGGCTTCGGCCGTTCGCGGCGTGTCGGCGGGGCGCCCGGGGCGGGGGGTGCGGCCAAGCTGGGCCGGTGGACGACGACAGCCCTGTGACCCGCTGGGAGCGGCGGGTGGACGCGCCGCTCGCGGTGGCGTCCCTGCTCTACCTCGCCTCGTACGCGGTGCTGGTCCTCGGCGAGGGCCTGCCCACGGCCGTGGCCGTCGGCTGCCGAACGGTGCTGGCCGTGAGCTGGGCGGTGTTCGCCCTCGACTACGGCGTGCGCTGGCGGCTGAACGGCCGGGGCGCGCACTTCGTGCGCCGGCACTGGCTGGACACGCTGGTCGTGCTGCTGCCCCTGCTCAGGCCGGTGCGGATCGTGCGGGTCTACGACGCCGTACAGCGCCGGCGCGGGGGCCCGCGGTGGCCGCTGCAGGCGCGGGTGATGCTGTACGCGGGCCTGTCGGCGCTGCTGCTCGGACTGGCGGCGTCCCTGAGCGTGTACGGCGTGGAGCACCGCGCCCCGCACGCCACGATCCGCACGTTCGGCGACTCGGTGTGGTGGGCCTGCTCGACGCTGGCCACGGTCGGCTACGGCGACGTCGTGCCGGTCACGGCGACGGGCCGGGTGGTGGCGGTCGGCCTGATGGGCTGCGGGCTGGCGCTGCTGGGCGCGGTGACAGGCTCGTTCTCGTCGTGGCTGATGCAGCGCTTCGCGCAGCCGGGCGACGAGCGAAGGCCCCCGGGGAGCTGAGTCTCTCCGGGGGCCTTCGGCGTGGCGGATCAATGGTGCCGGATCAGACCTGTGCCCGCTCCTCGACGACCTTCGCGATCTTCGCGATGGCCTCGTCGAAGGGGATCCCGTTCTCCTGGGAGCCGTCACGGTAGCGGAAGGAGACGGCGTTGTTCGCCATGTCCTCGTCGCCCGCGATGACCATGAAGGGCACCTTCTGCTTCTGGGCGTTGCGGATCTTCTTCTGCATGCGGTCGGAGGACGAGTCGACCTCGGCCCGCAGGCCCTTCTTCTTCGCCGCGGCGGCGAACTTCTCCAGGTACTCCACGTGCCCGTCGCCGATCGGGATGCCGAGCGCCTGCACCGGCGCCAGCCATGCCGGGAACGCGCCCGCGTAGTGCTCCAGGAGCACGGCGAAGAAGCGCTCGATGGAGCCGAACAGCGCGCGGTGGATCATGACCGGGCGCTGCTTGGAGCCGTCGGCCGCCGTGTACTCCAGGTTGAACCGCTCCGGCAGGTTGAAGTCCAGCTGGACCGTTGACATCTGCCAGGTGCGGCCGATCGCGTCCTTGACCTGGACGGAGATCTTCGGGCCGTAGAACGCGGCGCCGCCCGGGTCCGGGACCAGCTCCAGGCCCTGCTTCTCGCCGACCTGGCGCAGGGTCTCGGTGGCCTCCTCCCACACCTCGTCGGAGCCGACGAACTTCTCCGGGTCCTTGGTGGACAGCTCCAGGTAGAAGTCGGTCAGACCGTAGTCGCGCAGGAGGTTCAGCACGAAGGTGAGCGTCTTGTCGAGCTCCTCGGCCATCTGCTCGCGGGTGCAGTAGATGTGCGCGTCGTCCTGGGTGAAGCCGCGCGAGCGGGTCAGGCCGTGCACGACGCCCGACTTCTCGTAGCGGTACACGGTCCCGAACTCGAACAGGCGCAGCGGCAGTTCCCGGTAGGACCGGCCGCGCGCGTCGAAGATCAGGTTGTGCATCGGGCAGTTCATGGGCTTCAGGTAGTAGTCCACGCCCTCGTCGAGCTGCATGGGCGGGTACATGCCGTCGGCGTACCAGTCCAGGTGGCCCGAGGTCTCGAAGAGCTTCCCCTTGGTCGCGTGCGGGGTGTAGACGAACTCGTAGCCCTCCTCCTCGTGGCGGCGGCGCGAGTAGTCCTCCATGACCCGGCGGATCGTGCCGCCCTTGGGGTGGAAGACGGCCAGGCCGGAGCCGATCTGGTCGGAGATCGAGAACAGGTCCAGCTCGTTGCCCAGCTTGCGGTGGTCGCGCTTCTCGGCCTCGGCGAGGAAGTCGAGGTGCTGCTTCAGCTCGTCCTTGGACGGCCAGGCGGTGCCGTAGATGCGCTGGAGCATCGGGTTCTTCTCGCTGCCGCGCCAGTAGGCGGCCGCGTTGCGCATCAGCTTGAACGCCGGGATCAGGCGGGTGGAGGGCAGGTGCGGGCCGCGGCAGAGGTCCTTCCAGCACAGCTCGCCGGTCTTGGCGTCCAGGTTGTCGTAGATGGTCAGCTCGCCGGCGCCGACCTCGACGTCCGCGCCGTCGTCGGCGGAGGCCGAGCCCTTGAGGCCGATCAGCTCCAGCTTGTACGGCTCGTCGGCCAGCTCCGCGCGGGCCTCCTCGTCGGTGACCACACGGCGCGCGAACTTCTGCCCGCGCTTCTGGATCTCCTGCATCTTCTTCTCGATGGCCTTGAGGTCATCGGGGTGGAAGGGCCGCACGACGTCGAAGTCGTAGTAGAAGCCGTCCCGGACCGGCGGGCCGATGCCCAGCTTGGCCTCGGGGAACAGCTCCTGCACGGCCTGGGCCATGACGTGCGCGGTGGAGTGGCGCAGGATGTTCAGGCCGTCCTCGGAAGAGATCTCGACGGCCTCGACGGTCTCGCCGTCCTGGACCTCGTACGCCAGGTCCCTCAGTTCGCCGCCCACGCGCGCGGCGACGATCGAGCGCTCGCCGGCGAAGAGGTCGGCGGCCGTGGTGCCCGTCGTCACCGTGCGCTCTTCCCGCTCGGAATCGCGTTGGATGATCACACGGACGTCTGACACCGGTCTCTCCTGACTGAAGGTGGGTGCGGCGCCATACCGGGAGCGCGCGCATGACTGGGATGGTACCGAGACACGGGGGCGCTCCGCGAAGCGGTTGTCCCTCAGGCGCCCGGGGCGGGCTCCTGCCCCGGGTCCGGCTCCCCGAAGAAGTCCGTGTCCTTCGGCTCCTCCTGCAGCGACTTCATCAGCCGGTCCCGCTCCTCGTCGTCCACGTGTACGGGGACGACCTCGCAGGCGCCCGTGATCCGGCGGAAGCCGCCCCGGCTCTCCAGCCGGCCGAGCACCCGCACCGGCAGGCCGACGAGGTGGGCGTGACCGGCGGTGCGGTAGTCCTCCTCGTCCAGCGTCACGCGGACGTAGGGCACCTCGGCGCCCGAGAGCACCCGAAGCCGCACCGTGCCCTCGCCGTGCGGCTGGGTCCTGCGCATCCGGACCACGGCGCCGGTGACGCGCACGGGCACGGACGGCTCGGCGCGCAGGTAGCGGGCGCCCGCCTCGCGCAGGACGGGCAGGTCACCGGGCGAGAACTCGACGGCCTCGGCTGCGGCGCAGTCCGCCGGGGCGCCCGCGGCCGGTGCCCAGTCGACCGCGATCCGGGCACCCTCGGTGCCGCGCACCAGTGCGACCAGGGCCTCGGTCAGCTCGCGGCTGGCGCCGGCTCGGACCGCGCCGTCGAAGGCGTCCAGGGCGCCGGTGGCCCGCCGGTAGTCGATGGCCTCGCGGACGGCGTAGACGGCCTGGTGGAGCCGTACGGCGAGCGGCCGGGCGGGATCGACGGGCACGAGCGCGGTCAGGCTGCCGCCGCCGGTCGCGGAGCCGACGAGGACGTGACCGAGGCAGGCGGCGGCCGGGCGGCGGTGCCGTGCGCCGTGGTACCCGGCACGCGCGCGCGTGGCGAGCGCTGCGGCGAGCAGCGTCTGCCGGGCGGCGGAGCGCAGCCGCTCCTCGACGGTCCAGGGCGCGGTCCCCGCGGGGCCGCCCGGCACGTCCCGCCACCAGTGGATCTCGTCACTGGGCACGGCGAGGGCGACCAGCACGGCGCGCGCGGACGGCGTCCGGCTGCGGGCCAGTGCGTCCAGCGCCTCACCGAGCAGGTCGTCGCTGTCGGGGAAGGCCCGGCTGACGGGCACCAGCAGGCTCGTCGCGGCGCCGCCGGGCCCGGGTGGCGTCCAGCGGCCGTACTGTCCGGCGGCGCCGCCGTGCCGCTGCCAGCCGTGCCGGTGCAGCAGGGCGGCGAGCACGGCCGGGTCGACGTCGGCAGGGCGGGGGGTGCCGCCGAGCGGTGCGTCGACGGGGTGCGGTCGCGCCGGACGCAGCGGCTCGTCGAGGGGGCGGTGCGTCATGGTCTGCCTCCCGTCCCGACCCGCGTCATGATCTCGCACAGGGCCCGGTCGTCGAAGATGCGCGAGGTCGGTATGCGCACGGTGGTGCGGTGCCGGCCCGTGACGGGGTGGCCGGCGAGGTTGACCCAGTAGCAGCAGTGCCTGAGGTCGAGCCGGTCGTGCCCGGCCCGCAGCCACTGGTCCTGGGAGCGCGGCACGATCATCACGACCAGGATCTTGTGGACCGAGACCGGGGTACGGGCGAGCTTCGCCAGGTGGGCGTTGTCCAGGGTGAAGGAGAAGTACGGGCCCGGCGGGTGGGGCGGGATCTGGTACGTGCACTTCAGCTGCACCTTGATGGTCACCTCGTCGTCGACGGTGTGCCCGGGGGCGCTGTGGCTGACGTGCCAGTCGATGCCGTTGTCCGGGAAGGGCTGGGACAGCGAGCAGCCGGCCGCGGCGGCGACCGCGTGGAGGTAGCCCACCTGCAGGGTCTCCATGCAGGCGGTGGTGGCGAGCGTGCCGCGCCGGGTGTCCGCACGGTCGGGCAGCAGCCCGCCCCGCTCGGGCTGCGCCATCACCATGACCAACAGCCTTCCGAACCAAGGTGATTACCGAGTGAGATGCCGAGTGCAGTGCTGAGCGAACTGCTGAGTGCGTGCCGAAGTGAATGCCGGGTGGTTGCCGGTGAGTCGTCGGGGCGCGGGCCCCGGTCCCCGCAGCGGGTCCGTGAACTGCAAAGACCCGTACTCCTGTTGTCTCCTTCCGGCGTACGGCGCAAACGGCCCGGGTATCACCGGATCGGGCGGCGGACGGTACGTCAGCCGCCTGGGTGGAGCGAGGAGTTGGTCGACATGACGTGCTGCTGGTACGAGGGGCCGCTGGCCGCCTTCGACACGGAGACCACGGGCGTCGACGTCGAGACCGACCGCATCGTGTCGGCCGCCGTCGTCGTCCAGGACGCCCCGGGGGCCCGGCCGCGCACGGTGCGCTGGCTGGTGAACCCGGGAGTGCCCGTGCCCGAGGCCGCGACGGCGGTGCACGGGCTGACGGAGGACCATCTGCACCGCAACGGGCGCTGGCCCGCCCCGGTGATGCACGAGATAGCCGAGGAGCTGGCGGAACAGGCCGCGCTGGGCCGCCCGCTCGTGGTGATGAACGCGCCGTTCGACCTGACGCTGCTCGACCGGGAGCTGCGCCGGCACCGCGCGTCCTCGCTGGGCCGCCGGCTGGAGGCGTCTCCGCTCTGCGTGCTCGATCCGCGGGTGCTGGACAAGCACCTCGACCGCTACCGCAAGGGCCGGCGCACCCTGACCGATCTGTGCGCGCACTACGAGGTGGCGCTGGCCGACGCGCACGACGCGGCGGCGGACGCGCTGGCCGCGCTGGAGGTCGTCCGGGCGCTCGGCCGCCGCTTCGCGGCCCGGCTGGAGCGCCTGTCCCCCACCGAGCTGCACGCCCTGCAGACGGGCTGGCACGCGGCCCAGGCACGCGGCCTGCAGGCGTGGTTCGCGCGCACCGGCACGGAGGAGACGGTGGACCCGTCCTGGCCGCTGCGCCCGCAGCTGCCCGCGGCGGCATGAAGAAGGCCGGTCCGACGATGCGGACCGGCCTTTCCCGGTGGGCGATACTGGGTTCGAACCAGTGACCTCTTCGGTGTGAACGAAGCGCTCTCCCACTGAGCTAATCGCCCGGGAACGCACTGAACGATACAGGGCCCCGGGGCCTTCCTTCAAACCGCTTCGAGGTGCGCCGCCAGCCCGCGCCGTCCGGCGCGCATCATGAGCCGGTGGTTGAGCCGGAAGACGGGCCTGCCCGGTACGGCCAGCCGCCTGAGCAGCGGTTTGTTCACGTCGACGACCTGGTCGTAGCGGACCAGGGTGCCGGTGCCGCGCGCGGCCAGGGTCCAGCGCGCCCAGCCGTCGACGTCGCCGCTCATCGCCACCTCCAGGACCCCGGCGGCCGGATCGCGGCGCACCTCGCGGGCGGTGAAGGTCATGTCGTACGGCAGGAGGGAGCGGATCCGGATGACGCCGGTGACGTCGTCGGTCCGCCGGACCTCGCGCACCTGGCGCCACCACCGCGGGTAGTCCTCGACCCTCTCCAGTGCCGTGTACACGGTGGCGGGCGGCGCGGGCAGGGGCCACAGGCTGCGGAAGCGGTAGTGCGTCCAGTCCATGGCCCCAGTCTGCCCGGCGGCGCGGCCGGGACCGCCCCCGGCCGGAGGACATCGCCTGTTCTTGTCGTACTGCCGAAGGGAAGTGACGGAGTTTCGGAAAACGCCCGGTGGATTTACGCCGCAGGCCCCGGCCCGGAACTCCTCCCGGAAAGAAAGCGGTCTCAAAAGTCCGCCGGTCCCAAAAGTCCGTCTTCACTGATCTTCGGATACTTCTTCTCGAAGAGAGCAATGGTGCGGTTGATCCCCGCGGTGCGCTCCCCGGCGCGCCGTCGCAAGTAACGGACCGTCACCGCGTTGCCGGCCACCCCGCCTTCGGTGCCGCCCAGCAGGACACGAAAACGGCCCGCCTGCGTGTTCGCAGACGGGCCGTCGTCCGGGTGGGCGATACTGGGTTCGAACCAGTGACCTCTTCGGTGTGAACGAAGCGCTCTCCCACTGAGCTAATCGCCCGGGCACAGGAAGAACATTACCGCATGTCAGGCAGTGCCCGGGACCAGGGTGCCGGAAGGGGCCGCGGGCGGCCCGGACCGCCTCACGCCGGGCCGGCCCGGCCCGGTCACTGGTTCCTGATCTCCCAGGGCATGACGAGACCGAACTTCCACAGGTAGACGCCGAGCAGGACGGCGATGATCACGATGCCGGTCACCGTCAGGATGATGTTGCGGCGGCGCACCTCGGGGTCGAGGGCCCGCTGGGCCGCCTCGGTGACCTTGCGCTTGGTCCAGCGGAGCACCAGCTGGGCCCAGACGAACTCGGTCGCCCAGATCGCCATGCCGCCGAAGATCACCACCCAGCCCGGTCCGGGCAGCGGGAGCAGGATGATGCCGGTGACGACGACCGCCAGACCGACGACGAAGACACCGACCTGCCAGCTCACGTGGAGCACGCGGCGTGACCGGATGAATTCGGGCGCCCGGGAGCCGAGGCCCCGCCGACCCTGCCCCTCGTCCGCCTCCGCCTCCATCTTCGCTCCGTCCGACGCCCCGGCAACCTCACCCGGCCGGTCACTCCCCGTATTCATACGGCTGAACCCTACCGGAGAGAAACCCGTCACCGGAATGGGCGTACCGCCCGAACGGGTTCTCGGCCGGAAGAGTTACCTAAAGCCAGGCAAAACACTCAGAGGGGTTTACAACGGCACCGTAGGTGGCATGTCGATTTCGCCGACGTGCGAATCCCCGAGCGCACACTGAGCGAAAGGCCCTGGCGCTTATGAACACCACGGTCAGCTGCGAGCTGCACCTGCGCCTCGTTGTGTCGAGCGAGTCATCCCTGCCTGTCCCCGCAGGCCTGCGGTACGACACGGCCGACCCCTACGCCGTGCACGCCACCTTCCACACCGGAGCCGAGGAGACCGTCGAGTGGGTGTTCGCCCGCGACCTCCTCGCCGAAGGGCTTCACCGTCCCACGGGAACCGGCGACGTCCGAGTCTGGCCGTCGCGCAGTCATGGTCAGGGCGTCGTGTGCATCGCCCTGAGCTCCCCGGAGGGCGAGGCCCTGCTCGAGGCCCCTGCGCGGGCCCTGGAGTCCTTCCTGAAGCGGACGGACGCGGCCGTGCCCCCCGGCACGGAGCACCGGCACTTCGATCTCGATCAGGAGCTGTCGCACATCCTCGCGGAAAGTTAGCGGTAGGCCGTCGAGGCCCTTCGAGCTGCCCGTTGCCGTCCACTCGGGGAGACGGCTCGGGCCAGGACAACCGCACACAGGACGCACCGGTTCTGGACCTCCCACCGGGGGGCCGGCGCCGGTGCGTGCCCGTGCGCCCGCGCATGGGGTGACGGCGCAGCCACTACCATCGGCCTGCATCGGCGGGCGTGTGCCCGATCCCCAGGCCAGGGAGCGAAACGTGCTGATCACCCACGACACCCGGTGCGCGCTCGACACCGTGGTCGATCTGGTGAACACCGCGCCGGAGGACGACGCGGCGCCGGACGGGCTGGCGGACGTCGCGGCGCTCGCGGACTTCGTACGAAAACACGAGATGAGCGATGTCGGGGTCCTCTCGGCCTTCGATCTCTCGTCGGTGCGCCGCATCCGCAGCCGGTTCGCCGGGATCTTCGCGGCCCCGGACCCCCGTACCGCCGCCGGGCTGATCAACGAGCTGGTGGCCGCCGCGGGTACCACTCCCCGGCTCACGGACCACGACGGCTACGACTGGCACGTGCACTACTTCGCCCCCGGAGCCTCGGTCGCCGACCACCTGGCGGCGGACTGCGGCATGGCGCTCGCGTTCTTCGTGGTCGCCGGGGAGCAGGAGCGCCTCAGGCGCTGCGAGGCGCCCGACTGCCGACGGGCCTTCGTCGACCTCTCCCGCAACCGCTCGCGGCGCTACTGCGACAGCCGGACCTGCGGCAACCGGCTGCACGTGGCCGCGTACCGGGCGCGGCGCAAGGAAGCGGCGGGCTGACGGCCCACATCGCTCCCGGTGGTGCCGTGGTCCCCGGCGGGTGACGCCGAGGAGCCACGCGTACGGCTCACAGCAACAGCAGGTCGTGCAAAGCAGCCATGAGCAGCAGACTCCCGATCACCGCTAGGAAGATCATCAGCGGTGGCTGGGAAAGGGCGAAGAGGCACCCGCGCGGCTTGTCCTTCTGCGGCGCGGCCTCGCTCTGGGTCGTGTCCACCATTTCGCGGCGATGATGACGCAGTCGGCACCCGGGGCGCGATCAACACGCACGGAATGTCCGGGACGTCGCCGGATTCCATGATCTTCGCTTCGGATCGGGCTCGAGCCTGATCGTTTCCGGGATCACTTGGGGAAGCGGGGCCGCAGCCCTCCGTCGACCAGGGCGCCTCACGGCCCCGTCATATGCCGTGCTTCTTCAGGATCGCCTCGATGTCGCTGAAGTCCTCCTCCGCGCGGGGCGCGGACGCCGGGCGGGAGGCAGGGGTGCCGGCCGGGCGGGCAGCAGGCCGGGCGGACGCTCCGAGGGAGGGCGCGGAGGCGGCCGGGGCCACCGCGTCGGGTGCCGCGGCGCGGGCCGCCGCCCGGCGCTCCTTGCGCGTACCGCCCCGGCGGCGCTCGACCGCACGGGTGGTCGCGAAGAGCACCCAGGCGCAGCCGAGCAGGCCGAAGCCGGCCCAGGCGGCCGGGCTGAAGGCGGTGTGCGCCAGCCAGCCGACGGCGCCGGTCATCACGAGTGCGACCGGGACGAGCGAGTAGGCGGCGACGCGGGCCGCCGCGAGGAATCGCCTGCGGTACGCGGTGACCGCGGCGATGCCCAGGCCGGCCGCGGAGACGGCGGAACAGACGGTCTCGGCAATCATCCGGTCCTCCATGCGGCGCTCTGCGGTCGGGGCGGTTCGTCCCTTCCATCCTGCACCGTCCGCGGGCCGGGAGGCCACGTCCGGGACGGACATCAGGGAGATCTCCGGGTCGCCTCCTCCGCAGGTGCCGCTCGACGCCGTCCCGGACCTTGATCGTCCCGGACGGTGCTCGCTCCGGACGCTCACGGGCCCGGACGGTGCCCGCCCCGTGCGCGGATGGGCCCGGACGGTGCCCGCCCCGTGCGCTGATCGCTTCCCTAGGTGATTGGGCCTCGCACGGCGGGCCTGGAAGACTGGGGGCATGAGCGACTCCTCCCCCGCCCGCACGGTCCCCGTTCTCGAGGTCTGGTGCGAACTGCAGTGCCCGGACTGCCGCACCGCGCTGGACGACCTGCGCGCGCTGCGCGCACGCTACGGCGACCGGCTGGAGCTGCGGCTGCGGCACTTCCCGCTGGAGAAGCACCAGCACGCCTTCGCCGCCGCGCAGGCCGCCGAGGAGGCCGCCGTGCAGGGGCAGCTGTGGCCGTACGTCGAGGCGGTGCTCGCCCGGGTCGAGGAACTGGGCCGTGCGGGAGAACCCCTCCTGGTCGAGGTGGCCCGGGAACTGGGCCTGGACGCCGACGAGTTCGACACCGCGCTCATCGACGGCCGGCACATCCTGATCGTGGACGCCGACCAGGCCGAGGGCAAGGCGATCGGGGTGACGGGCACGCCCACGTACGTGGTGGACGGCGAGCGCCTGGACGGCGGCAAGAGCCAGGAGGGGCTGCGCGAGCGCGTCGAGGAGATCGTCGACCGGCTGCTGGCGGGGTCCGGACCGGAGGCCTGACGGCCGCCGGTCGCCCTACGGCCGTTCCCTCCCGGCGGTTCCTCGTCGCCCCACGGTTCCTCGTGCCTTCACAGCAGTTCCTTCACAGCAGTTCCTTGTAGAAGGAGTGGAGGACCGGGCGGTATCCGAGGGAGTCGTACAGGCGCTCCGCGGGGGTGTTGCCCGCGAAGACGTTGAGGCCGAGGACCCGTTTGCCCGCGGCCACCGCCTGCGCCTCGGCGAGGAGCATCAGGGAGCGGCCGTGGCCCCGGCCGCGGAAGCGCGCGCAGGCCTCGACGTCGTAGACGTAGGCCCTGTCCTCCTCGATGGCGACCCACAGGGTGCCGACCGGTGTGCCTTCGTGCTCCAGGACACTGAGCAGCACGCCGGGGGACGCCGGTCCCCGGGGGAGCAGCCTGGCGTGGTCCGCCTCCGACTTGGCGCGGGCCTCCTCGGGGGGCACGCCGCGGTCGATCCAGGTCTGCGCGTAGGTGGCCTTGCCCCGGGCGATCCACGGCCCGTACTCGTCCTCGGTCAGCGGTCTGCCCCGGGTACCGGCGGGCAGTTCGGGCGCGGTGGTGCCGAGTTGCTTCTCCATGCCGCGGTTGCGCTGGACGTAGCCGAGCGCCGTCACCAGCCGGAGCCCGGCCGCCTCGCCTGCCGGCACGGCGATCTCGATGCGCCGGCAGCCCCAGCCGCGCGCCACCTCCTCGGCGGCCAGCGCGGCCACGGTGCCGCGGCCCCGCCCGCGGTCCGGTGCGTCGATGCGCAGTTCCTGGATCCGGGCCACGGCCGGTCCGAAGACGGGGTGGGTCGACAGGTGGGTCACGCCGACGGGGCGGCTGTTCACGCAGACCTGGTAGCGGCGCGAACGGGTTCCGTCGGCGTGGTGCTGGAGCGGCTCGGTGGGCCGCAGGGTCGTGGTCATCACGGGATTTCTACCCGCCACGACCGCCCGCGTCAGCCCATTTTCCGCACCCGGTCCGCCGGGCCCGTGCGGGGACGGACGCCGGGCCGGTGCGGGCCCGGGCACGCCACCGCTCGCCTACGGGTCCAGGTCGTCGCCGGAGCGTTCGGTGAAGATCCGCATGGCCTTCGCCGTCACCGGGCCCGCCGTGCCGGGCAGCGCGCGCTCGTCCACGCGGTGCACGGCCTGGACGTCGCGCAGGGTGGAGGTCAGGAAGACCTCCTCGGCCCGCTCCAGGACGTCGAGCGGCAGGTCGGTCTCCTGGGCGCCCGTCCACTCGATCGCCAGCGCCCGGGTGATGCCGGCGAGGCAGCCCGAGGCGAGCGGCGGGGTGTGGATCTCGCCGTCCAGGACGACGAAGACGTTGGAGCCGGTGCCCTCGCAGAGCCGTCCGGCGGTGTTGCCGAACAGGGCCTCGGAGGCGCCGTGTTCGCGGGCGCGGGCCAGGGCGACGACGTTCTCGGCGTAGGAAGTGGTCTTCAGGCCGGTGAGCGCGCCGCGTTCGTTGCGGGTCCAGGGGACCGTGACGGCGGCGGTGGATTCGGGGCGGCGGGTGGTCGCGCCGAGGGCGACGACGAGGGTCGTGCCGTGCTCGCCCCGGTCGGAGCCGAGGGGGCCGTCGCCTCCGGTGTAGGTGATGCGGAGGCGGCCGAGCGGCGCCGGGTTGGCGTCCAGGACGGCGGCGCAGGCGCGGCGGATCTCGTCGTGGTCGGGGTCGGGCAGGCCCAGACCGCGCGCAGAGCGGGTCAGCCGGTCCAGGTGGCGGGTGAGCGCGAACGTCTTCCCCCCGGTCGCCTTGACCGTCTCGAAGACGCCGTCGCCCACGGTCAGCCCGTGGTCCAGGGCGGAGACGCGCGCGGACTCGGTGTCCCGCAGCCCGCCGTCGAGCCAGATCTTCATTCCCGCAGGTCCTCTCCGCCGTCCTCGTACGCCCCTGACGCTACCGCGAGCAGCCGGCCCGCCTTCAGTTCGGTCTCGTGCCACTCCCCGTCCGGGTCGGAGTCCCAGGTGATGCCGGCTCCGGCGCCGAAGCGCAGCACGGCCGGGGCGCCGGGTGTCCCGCCGGGCCGGTCGATCCAGAAGGTGCGGATGCCGACGGCCAGCTCGCCCGTGCCCCGGTCGGCGTCGACCCAGCCGACGGCGCCGCAGTAGGGGCCGCGGGGGGCGGTCTCCAGGGAGTCGATCACGCGCAGGGCGCTCGCCTTGGGGGCGCCGGTGATCGAGCCGGCCGGGAAGGCGGCGGCGAGCAGCTGCGGCCAGCCGGCGTCGGCGCGCAGCTCGCCGCGGACGGAGGAGACGAGGTGGACGAGGCCGGGGTACTTCTCCACGGCGCACAGGTCGGGCACGGTGACGCTGCCGGTGGTGCAGACGCGTCCGAGGTCGTTGCGGACCAGGTCCACGATCATCACGTTCTCGGCGTAGTCCTTGGTGAGGAGTTCCGCCTCGGTGCGGGCGGTGCCCTTGATCGGGCCGGACTCCACCGCGCGCGCGGCGCGGCGCAGGAACAGCTCCGGGGACGCGGTGGCGATCTCCACGCCGTGCTCCGGCAGGCGAATCGTTCCCGCGTACAGGCCGGGGTTGCCGCGGGCCAGCACGGCGGTCAGCGCGTCCACGTCGGCGTCGGGGGTGACCGGCGCGGACAGCACACGGCAGAGGTTGACCTGGTAGACCTCGCCGGCCGCGATGTGCGCGCGGATGCGGCGCACGGCCGCCGTGTACGCGGCGCGGTCGAGGGAGGACGTCCAGTCACCGGCGGCCGGACCGCGCCATGCGCCGGGCGCCGGGGCGGGCACGGGTTCCTTGCGTACGTCGCGGAAGCGGGCGCAGGTCAGGCGCCCCTCGTAGTCGGCGGCGACGGCCCAGAAGCCGGTGGAGTCCAGGGCGGCGGGATCACTGGTGACGTCGGTCAGGCCGGTGGCGACGCGGTCGCCGAAACGGGCCAGCGGGAGGAGGTCGAGCACGGCTCCGAGTCTAGGTCCGGTGCCCGGCTGATGGTCCCTGTGCGGGCCGGCGGGGGTCTGACCAGGTCCTCCCGGGGACGCGCCGCAGCACGCTGCGCAAACGCGTTTTTGTGCTGGCCCGGGAATCCGCTAGAGTTCAACACGTCGCCGGGACGCGCAAGCGGACCGAACCGACAGGCGGACGTAGCTCAGTTGGTAGAGCGCAACCTTGCCAAGGTTGAGGTCGCGAGTTCGAGCCTCGTCGTCCGCTCGCAGGAAGAGGGGACTCCCGGTCCCCTGCACTCCTGGTGGAGTGGCCGAGAGGCGAGGCAACGGCCTGCAAAGCCGTCTACACGGGTTCAAATCCCGTCTCCACCTCCAAGGACGATTAGCTCAGCGGGAGAGCGCTTCCCTGACACGGAAGAGGTCACTGGTTCAATCCCAGTATCGTCCACTGGATCAGTCGGCTCGTACGGCATGGTCCGGATCCGCGCGATTAGCTCAGCGGGAGAGCGCTTCCCTGACACGGAAGAGGTCACTGGTTCAATCCCAGTATCGCGCACGCACAGCCTGTGACCTTCGGGTCACGGTCCCGAGGACGATTAGCTCAGCGGGAGAGCGCTTCCCTGACACGGAAGAGGTCACTGGTTCAATCCCAGTATCGTCCACATCGCAGAATGCCCCCGGTCGTCTCGTACGACCGGGGGCTTCTTCGTGCCGCCCGGGCCCGGCGCCCCGTGCCCGATGCTCCATGGCGGGTGCTCCGGGGGCCGGGCTCAGCTGGAGAACAGCATGTGGCCGAAGCTCTTGTGCCGGTGGCCATGCCCGTAGTGGCCGTGGTGGCCGCCGCCGTGCGGTGCGCCCCACGCGGGCGCGGGCGGGGCCGGGTAGGCCTGTGGGGCGGGCGGGGGCGGCGCGGGCTGCGACCACTGGGCCTCCAGCCGGGTCAGCGCCTCCAGCTCGCCGTAGTCGAGGAAGATGCCGCGACAGCCGCTGCACTGCTCGATCTGGATGCCGTTGCGGTTGTAGGTGTGCATGGGCGCATGGCACTTCGGACACTGCATGCTCGGCTCAACTCCTCACCGGTGGGTCCTGCTTCGGGTACCGCCTGGACAGACTCCGTCCGGTCGCGGTCGGTTGCACCCTACTTCGGCAGGCCGTCGGCCAACTGGGCGGGGATCGCGGCCATTCGCTCGCAGGCGTCCACCACGGCCTGCTCCACCTCGTCCAGCGGGCGGCCCGCCGCGTCCGCCTTGGCCACGGCCCGTGCGGCGGTCTGCACGGTCAGGGCACGGGCGGCGGTCTCCAGCGCCGCCCACGGGTCGCCGTCCACCGGGACGGCCGGGCCGCCCGCCGCCCGGTAGGCCGTGAGGAACCGCGTCCAGTCGCCGGGCGGCAGCAACCCGCAGGCGAACCAGGCCGCGGGGCGGGCCAGGTCCCACGCCGGTACGCCGGTGCCCAGGTCGTCGACGTCGATCAGCAGCCAGGGGCCGCCGGGGACCGGGTGACGCACGAGCTGGCCCAGGTGCAGGTCACCGTGGCAGACGGTGCGCGCGTCGGGCATGGGCGCCTCGGCACGGGCCCAGGCGGGCAGGGTGGTCCAGGCCCTCAGGACCGGGCGGGCCGCCGGGTGGCCGGGCGCCGCGGCGCGGAGCCGGGTGACGGCCAGGGCGGCCTTGACCGGGCCGCGCATGGGCGGCAGTCCGGCGGGCGCCGGGCTGCGGTGGAGCCGGGCGAGGAGCGTGGCGGCCGCTTCCCAGGGGGCCGCCTCGGGGGCGTCGGCGTCCACGGGTGTCCCGTACGGCCAGAGGGTGACGAGTCGGCCGGCGAGGGCCGTGGGGGCCGGGTCGAGCGGCGGGAGCAGGATCCCGGGCAGGCGGGCGGCCGTGGCGAGGCGGAGGGCGAGTGCGGCGGGGTCCGTGCCGGGTGCGTGGGCCTTCGCCACGGTGCCGCAGTGGCGGACCACCGTGGCGTCGGGGCGGTCGGCCAGGACGGTGGTCGCGCGGGGGCAGCCGGCCACCTCCGCGTGGGCCGCCTCGGCGACTCGCGCGGTCAACTCGGGCAGCAGGGCATGGGCATGGGCATCGACGACGGCTTCGGCGTCGGCTTCGGCATTGACTTCGGCTTCGGCATCGGCATCGGCATCGGCTTCGGCGGCTGTCACGGACTTCCCTGGAGTACGTACGGCGTGGTGGCGGTGAGCGTACGGGGTCGGCCTGGCGGCGGGCGCGCGCGGCGGGTGTACGGGGGCGTGGTGTGTGCGGGGTGCGCAGGGTGGGCGCGGGCGGCACAGGGAGGGTTCCGGGCACGACAATGCCGGCGCAGCTCCCCAGCTGCGCCGGCATTCTGCCGTCCGCCGCACCCCCGTCCCCACGGGGTTTCATGGGTCGATGTCCCCGCCCGGACCGCTCTTCCGGGCCTGGGGCGCCGCTCAGCGCCCCAGCATCACTCCCACGGACGACGCCTGTGTGGCCACTGTGTCCCAGCCGTCGAAGACGAGCAGGAGCAGGGCCGCCAGGGGAAGGGCCATCACGGTCGCCACCAGGGGGTGGCGGCGGCCCGTGCGGCGGGGACGCGTGAGGCGCCCCTGCGTGCGGAGCAGTGTCCGCGGTGCCGTGTGGGCCATGGTCCCTCTCCTGACCTTTTCGGTTGTCGTCGGCAGCGGCGAGTGTCTGACCTCGGGGGACGAGTGCTGCACCCGCCGCTTGACCTCAAATCTAGGCGTACGGCGGATGCCGGGCGTCATGCCCTCGTACCGATTGGCGGGCCTCCCGGAGGATGAGCCGTCGGCCGGGGCGTACTCCCCTGGGTGGAGACGCGCTCGCTCGTCTCGGGGTCTTCCCTGAAGGGGTGCCCGGACTGCCCGGCTTTTCCGGACACGGGCGGTGACATCGCTCACTTCCGTCTGCCGGACGGACGCCCTTCTCCCGCGCTCGCCGTCCGTCCCGGCCGCCGTCCTCCCCCTCTCCCCCACGGTGTCCCCCGTGGCGCCCGTCGTACGTCTGTGCTGGTCCCGGCGGTGCCCAATCCCCCTCCCGGAGCGGGTGGTTGGGATCTCCTACGGGGAGCGGTGGGCGCGTCGTCCGAACCACTGACCGCCCCTCAACTCTCCCGCACGGCACTGACAATCGATCGCGTCGAGAGGGCGCGGCCTCTGCGCGTGAGCGGTCCCGGAAACGTAAGCTGTGGCTCGTCACAGGGACCGGGCAGCGGGGATGAACATGGCGATGATGCGCCTGAGGCGCGAGGACCCGCGCGTCGTCGGCTCGTTCAGGCTTCACCGACGGCTCGGCGCGGGTGGGATGGGCGTGGTCTACCTCGGCTCCGACCGGAAGGGCCAGCGGGTCGCGCTGAAGGTCATCCGGCCGGATCTGGCGGAGGACCAGGAGTTCCGCTCCCGGTTCGCGCGCGAGGTGTCGGCGGCCCGGCGGATCCGGGGCGGCTGCACGGCGCGGCTGGTGGCCGCGGACCTGGAGGCGGACCGCCCGTGGTTCGCCACGCAGTACGTGCCCGGACCCTCCCTGCACGACAAGGTCGCCGACGAGGGCGCGCTGTTCGCGGCGGAGGCCGCCGCCATCGGGGCCGCCCTGTCGGAGGGACTGGTCGCCGTCCATGAGGCCGGTGTGGTGCACCGGGACCTCAAGCCGTCCAACATCCTGCTGTCGCCCAAGGGCCCGCGGATCATCGACTTCGGCATCGCGTGGGCGACCGGCGCCTCGACGCTCACCCATGTCGGCACGGCCGTCGGCTCACCCGGGTTCCTCGCCCCGGAGCAGGTGCGCGGCGCCGCCGTCACCCCGGCGACCGACGTGTTCTCGCTGGGCGCGACGCTCGCCTACGCGTCGACGGGCGACTCGCCGTTCGGGCACGGCAGCTCCGAGGTGATGCTGTACCGCGTGGTGCACGAGGAGCCCCAGCTGCACGGCGTACCGGATGCGCTGGCTCCGCTCGTCCGGGCGTGCCTGGCCAAGGACCCCGAGGTACGGCCCAGCACCCTGCAGCTCTCGCTGCGGCTCAAGGAGATCGCCGCGCGCGAGGCACAGGGCCTGGGCGAGCTGCGGCCGCCGGCGCCGCGCGCCGCAGAGGCGGACCGGCCGACCGGCCGGATGGTCGACACCTACCCGGACCAGCAGCGCGCCACCTACCCCGGCCGGCAGCGCGCCCCCCGTCCGGAACCGCAGCGCGCCCCCTACCCCGAGCAGCGGCGCGGCGGCGAGCAGCAGCAGGTCACCCCCTCCCCCGCGCGCGGCCGGCGGCGTCCGCAGGCCGCCTCCCCGGCCTCCCCCCGTACGCCCGCGCCGCGCGGCAGCGCGCCGTCCTCGCGCGGCGGTGCTCCCTCCTCGCGGGGCGGCGCACCGTCGCGGGACGGCGGGGCACCGCGCGGGACGGGCACGCCCTCCCGCGCAGGCAGCGGGCGGTCGATCCCGGCGTCCCGGAGCGGTTCGCGGACGGGCGGCGGGCGGCCCGCTGCGCGCGGCGGCCCGGGGCGGCAGCGTCCGCGCGGTACGTCCACCGGTCTGCGGCCCGCCAACCCGCGGCTGCTGCGACAGCGGCTGTTCGTGTTCGTGGTGGTGACGCTGCTGGTGGCGCTCGGTATCGCGGCGGCGCAGGGCTGCCAGGGCCCCTCGCGGGGGCTCGGTGGCGACGGGGGCGGCGTGCGGGTGGGGCAGGCGCACGTTCCGGGGGACGTCTCGGCCTCCGGTGTCCGGCCCGGGGCGGACCAGCGTTCCGCCGCGTTCGCCACAGAACCCGGCGAATCCGCCTGACCGCCGGGTCCGTCAGATCCGCCAGACCGCCGGATCACCGGACCCGCCGGATCACCGGACCCGCCGCACCCGCCGGACGGATCGTCGTTCTAGGTGTCCGCGCGGCCCGTGGCGACGGCGTAGAAGGCGACCGCGGCGGCGGCGCCGACGTTCAGGGAGTCGACGCCGTGGGACATGGGGATGCGCACCCACGCGTCGGCCGCGGCGAGCGCCCGGCGGGACAGGCCGTCGCCCTCCGCGCCGAGCATCAGCGCGACCCGGTCCATCCGGTGCGGGGCGACCTCGTCCAGGGCGCGGGCCTGCTCGTCGGGGGTGAGGGCGAGCAGGGTGAATCCGGCCTCTCGGACCGCGCCCAGGCCCATGGGCCAGGTGTCGAGCCGGGCGTACGGGACGGAGAAGACCGCGCCCATCGAGACCTTGACGCTCCGGCGGTAGAGCGGGTCGGCGCAGTCCGGTGAGAGCAGGACCGCGTCCATGCCGAGGGCGGCGGCGGAACGGAAGATCGCGCCGATGTTGGTGTGGTCGTTGACCGCCTCCATGATCGCGACGCGGCGGGCGCTGCCCAGCAGGTCGGCGGCCGTGGGCAGCGGCTTGCGCCGCATGGAGGCGAGGGCGCCGCGGTGCACGTGGTAGCCGGTGACCTGCTCGGCGAGGGCGGGGGCGACGACGTAGACCGGCGCGTCGAGCGCGTCGATGACGTCGCGCATGGCTTCGGCCCACTTGGCGGACAGCAGCATCGAGCGCATCTCGTACCCGGCGTCCCCGGCCCGCCGGATGACCTTTTCGCCCTCGGCGATGAACAGGCCCTCGGCGGGTTCGCGCCGGCGGCGCAGTTCCACGTCGGTCAGGTCCGTGTAGTCCCGCAGACGCGGGTCGTCGGGGTCCTCGACGGTGATGAGATGGGCCACGGGAAGATACTGCCTTGTCTGGTGCGGAGGATTCCTGGTGCGGAGGATCCCTGGTGCGGTGGGTTCCTGGTGCGGTGGGTTCCCGTCAGTGGGTTCCCGTCGGCGGGGCTTCTGCTGCGGGCGGCCCGGATCAGGCCGGGCGGGGGCCCACGGCGACGACCGGGCCGACGACGATGACGGCCGGCGGCTTCACCTGCTGGGCGCGCACGGTCTCGGCGACGGTCGCCAGGGTGGCGTCGACACGGCGCTGTGCGGCCGTCGTGCCCTCCTGGACCAGGGCGACCGGGGTGTCCGGGGACTTGCCGTGGGCCACCAGCGCCTCGGCGATCTGGCCTATCTTGTCGACGCCCATGAGGATGACGAGCGTGCCGGTCAGCTTCGCCAGGCTGGGCCAGTCGACCAGGGAACGTTCGTCGTCGGGGGCCACATGGCCGCTGACCACCGTGAACTCGTGGGCGACTCCGCGGTGGGTGACCGGGATGCCAGCGGCGCTCGGTACGGAGATGGAGCTGGAGATGCCGGGCACCACCGTGCACGGGATGCCCGCCTCGGCGAGCGCCTGCACCTCTTCCATGCCGCGGCCGAAGACGTAGGGGTCGCCGCCCTTGAGCCGCACCACCGCCTTGCCCTGCTTGGCGTGCTCGACGAGCGCGTTGTTGATGGCCTCCTGGGCCATGGAACGGCCGTAGGGGATCTTCGCGGCGTCGATCACCTCGACGTGCGGCGGGAGTTCGGCGAGCAGGTCGCGCGGGCCGAGCCGGTCGGCGATGACGACGTCCGCCGCGGCGAGGAGGCGGCGCCCGCGGACCGTGATCAGGTCCGGGTCGCCGGGGCCGCCGCCGACCAGGGCGACGCCGGGGGTGCGGTTGCGGTGGTGGGGGGCGACGAGCGTGCCGTCGCGCAGGCCCTCGACGACCGCGTCACGGACGGCGGCGGTGTGGCGGGGGTCGCGATCGCTCGCGCTGGTGGTGAGCACGGCGACGGTGACGCCCGCGCTGTGGCCGGTGGCCGGGGTCCAGGCCGTCGCCTCGTCGGCGTCGTCGGCGCGCACACACCACACGCGCCGGCGCTCGCCCTCGGCGGAGGCCCGGGTGTTGGCGTCGTGGTCGCCGGTGGCGATCAGTGCGTACCAGGCGTCCGCGAGGTCGCCGTCCCGGTACGGCCGCCGCTGCCAGGCGATCTCACCGGCGTCCGCCATGGCCTCGACGGAGGCCGTGGCCTCGGGCGAGACGAGGACGATGTCCGCGCCGGCCGCGATGAGCGCCGGCAGGCGGCGCTGGGCGACCTGGCCGCCGCCGAGAACGACCACACGACGGCCGGTCAGGCGGAGGCCTACGGGGTAGGCGGGGTGTTCGGCCATGGGTGTGCGGCTCCTCGTCCGGGCGGCGGTCGCGGCGGCGGTGCGCGGCGTGGGGAAGCGATCGAAGCAGTCGAAGCGTACTGAGGGGTACTGAGCGGGCGCTGCGGCTCCGGAGCGGCCCTGACGTGCGGATTTTAGACGTGGGTTCAGGGTACGGCGGGGCCGGGGGGCGCGCAGGAGGCGCCCGTCCCGGCCCCGGCCGTACCCGTCACTTCTCGGTGACGCCCGCCGAGTCGAACGTCGCCACCTCGTGCATCGCGCGTGCCGTGCTCTGCACCAGCGGCAGGGCGAGCAGCGCGCCCGTACCCTCGCCGAGGCGCAGGTCGAGGTCGACCAGGGGGCGCAGGCCGAGCTTGTTGAGCGCGGCGACGTGGCCCGGTTCGGCGCTGCGGTGCCCGGCGATGCAGGCGGCCAGGACCTCCGGGGCGATCGCGCGGGCCACCAGCGCCGCGGCGCCGGCGCTGACGCCGTCCAGGATCACCGGCGTACGCAGCGACGCGCCGCCGAGGAGCAGACCGACCATGGCCGCGTGCTCGAACCCGCCGACCGCGGCGAGCACGCCGATGGGGTCGGCGGGGTCGGGCCGGTGCACGTCGAGGGCGCGGCGGACCACCTCGGTCTTGCGGGCCAGCGTCTCGTCGTTGATACCGGTGCCCCGGCCGGTGACCTCGGCCGGGTCGGCGCCGGTGTAGACGGAGATGAGAGCCGCGGACGCGGTGGTGTTGGCGATGCCCATCTCGCCGGTGAGCAGTGCCTTGTTCCCGGCCGCCACCAGGTCGCGGGCGGTCTCGATGCCGACCTCGATGGCCTGCTTGGCCTCTTCGCGGGTCATCGCGGGACCGGTGGTCATGTCGGACGTGCCGGCGCGGATCTTGCGGGGCAGCAGGCCCGGGGTGGCCGGGAGGTCGGCGGCCACGCCCACGTCGACGATGCAGACCTCGGCGCCCACCTGGCTCGCGAAGGCGTTGCAGACCGCTCCCCCGCCCAGGAAGTTGGCCACCATCTGGGCGGTGACCTCCTGCGGCCAGGGAGTGACGCCCTGGGCGTGCACGCCGTGGTCACCGGCGAAGATCGCCACGGCCGCGGGCTCCGGGATCGGCGGCGGGCACTGCCGGGACAGGCCCGACAGCTGCGCGGAGATGATCTCCAGCATGCCGAGGGCACCGGCCGGCTTGGTCATCCGCTTCTGCCGCTCCCAGGCCTCGCCGAGCGCCTTGGCGTCCAGCGGGCGGATCCCGGCGACGGTCTCGGCGAGCAGGTCGTGCGGGTCCTCGCCGGGAAGGGCGCGACGGCCGTACGTCTCCTCGTGGACCACCCAGGACAGCGGGCGGCGCTTGGACCAGCCGGCCTGCATCAGCTCGGGCTCGTCCGGGAACTCGTCGACGTACCCGACGCACAGGTACGCGATGATCTCCAGGTGCTCGGGCAGACCGAGGGCGCGGACCATCTCCCGCTCGTCGAAGAAGCTGACCCAGCCGACGCCGAGGCCCTCGGCGCGGGCGGCGAGCCACAGGTTCTCGACGGCGAGCGCGGCGGAGTACGGAGCCATCTGCGGCTGAGTGTGCCGGCCGAGGGTGTGCCGGCCGCCGCGGGTCGGGTCGGCGGTGACGACGATGTTCACCGGGGTGTCGAGGATGGCCTCGATCTTCAGTTCCTTGAACTGCTTGGCGCGGCCCTTCGGCAGCGACTTGGCATACGCGTCGCGCTGCCGCATGGCCAGTTCGTGCATCGCCCGGCGGGTGTCGGCGGAGCGGATGACGACGAAGTCCCAGGGCTGGGAGTGACCGACGCTGGGGGCGGTGTGGGCCGCCTCCAGGACGCGCAGCAGCACCTCGTGCGGGATGGGGTCGCTGCGGAAGCCGTTGCGGATGTCGCGGCGCTCGCGCATCACCTTGAGCACGGCCTCGCGCTCGGCCTCGTCGTAGCCGGGCGCGGCGGGGCCCGTGGGCAGCGGTGCCTCGGCCACGGCGGACGCGTTCCCCTCCTGGGGCTCCTCCGGGTACTCCACCTCGGAGCCTTCCTGGCCGGCTACCCGTGTGTCCAGGTCGTCCGCCCGCTGGACCACATCGGGGTCCGGCTCGTCGGGCGCGGCGGGGACGGCGTCGCCCGCGCGGGGCGCCGGGACGGCGATCGCGGGCTCCTGCGGCTCCTGGAACTCCTGGGGCCCGTGGGGCTGCTGGTCCTGGGGCTGCTGGTCCTGGGGCTGCTGGTCCTGGGGCTGCTGGTCCTGGGGCTGCTGGTCCTCGGACTCCTGCGGGGCCTCGGCGGTGGGCTGCTGGTGCGCCTGCTGGTCCGTCTGGGCGTGCTGGTCCGTCTGAGCGTGCTGGGCCAAGGGCCGGCCCTGCGGGACGACGAGCGGGTGCGGCGGGGTCGGGGACAGGTGGGGGGCGGTCGGCACCGTTCCCTCGACCGGTAGGAACTGCCCCACGGGCGCGTCGGCCGCCGGGGCGGCGATCGGGTCGGCGGGCTGGAGCTGTTCGGGGGCCTCGGCGGGCTGGGGCGCTGCCGCACCGGGGGCGACCGCCGAGGCGGCGATCGGGTCTCCGACGGGGGCTGAGCCCTCGGTGGGAACCTCTGCGGGGGCGTCGGCGGGGTCCGGAGCCGGGGGCGTTTGCGGGGCATCGGCCGGGGGCAGGGCATCGGCTGCTTCGGGCGCGTTCGGTGCGTCGGGCGCGTCCGGTGCTTCGGGCGCGTTCGGTGCGTCGGGCGCTTCTGACCCGTGAGGCGCTTCGGGCGTTCCCGGAGCCGGGGGCGCCTCGGCGGCCTGGGTGGGGTGCGGGGTACCTGGTGCGGTCGGCGGGGTGACCGCCTCGGCGACGGGCTGCACGGGGACCGACACGGCTTCTTCCTGCTGAGCGGCCTGTGCCTGCGCCGGTGCCTCACCGGTCGGGGCCTCGTCCTGGGCGGCTGCGTCGGGCAGGGGCGCCGCCACCTCCGACTCGCCGGGCGCGGCCTCTGCCTCGACCGCCTCGACCACGCCGGGGGCGCCGGGGGTCTGCGTCTGCGGGTCAGCGGTCTCCTGCGGGGCCGCCGGAACCGGCGTGGAGCCCTGCGGTGTCTGCGGGCCCTCGGCGGCCTGCTGGGACGCGGAGGGCTCCTCGGCGGGCGCGGTCTCCTCGGGGACGGCCGCCTCCTCGGCGACAGGAGCCTGCGCCGCGGCGGGAGTCCCGTCGGCGACGCCGTGCTGGACGGCCTGCGGGAGACCGTCCGTACCGGGGACCTGGGCAGCCTCCGGCACATGCGGAGCTTGGGCGGCCGCCACGGCCTCCACGGCGTGGCCGTTCTCCGCAGCGGCCTCGCCCTCGGGGGCCTCGCCCTCCACAGGTGCCGTCGCTTGCGGAGCCTGGTCGGCCTCCGTGGCCTGGACCTCGTCGGCAGCGGGTGCCACTTGCGGAGCGGGAGCCCCGGGCACAGGCGTGGACGCGGCTTCGGCCGTCGCGACCGCTTCAAAGGCGCCGCCCGTCTCCGCGGCGGGGGCAGCTTCACCGGCGTCACCGGACGGTACGGCCTCGGAGTCGCCCTCGGAGCCCTGCGCGGCGGCGACGGTCTCGCCGTCCTCAGGCGCCTGCCCGGTCACCGGACGCGCGGAATCGGTCACGCCATCGGCGCCGGAAGCGGGCAGGTGAGCCGTGGCGGGAGCCGTCCCGACAGCCGCCGGGCTCGCCGCGCTCTCCTCGCGCAGCTCGTTCGGCCCGCTCGCCTCGGCGTCCGCGCCTTCCGGTGCCTGCCCGTCCGCGGGCTGCTGGACGCCCTCCGGCTCGGGCGCGGCCTCGGGGGCGTGCTGCGCATCGGGAACCGCTGTCTCCGCCTGGGCCGTGATCCGGGCCACGGCGGCCTGGGCCGCACCGGCCGGCTCGGCATCCGGAACAACCGTTTCCGCAGCCGTCGCCCGCGCGTCCGCCTGCGGGACCACGGGAGCGGGCGCGGGCGCCTGGAGGGTCGGCACGGCCTGCGCGCCCCACGGAGCCGCGCCCTGCGGCGCCCCCTGGGGAGCCCCGTGCGGCTGCGGCACGGCCGCCTGCGCGCCCGCCGGCCGGCCGTCGAAGTGCTCGGGCGCCGCACCGGTCGCGGCCGGTACGGGCTGGCGGACCGGCGCGCCCGCCGGGCCGCGGTCGGCCAGCGACCGCACCGGGCTCGCGGAGGCGTCGGGGGTCGGCGGACCGAGGTGCAGCGGCCGGCGCGGAGGCGACGCGGGCGCGGGCGGCCCGGCCGTGGGGTCGGGGTGCAGGACTCCGGTCAGGTCGACGGAGCCGCTGTCGCGGCCGGACGTCTCGTGCGGGCCCGGCTGGTGGACGGCCTCGACGACCGGCTCCGGGGCGGGCGGCGGCACTTCGTTGCCCCATGCTCCCTGGGAGCCCGGCAGCAGCAGGTCTTCGTCCTCGGCGGGAGACTCGGAGAGGTAGGTGTACGCGCCGTGTGCGGGGACGCCCGGCTGCTCCACCATGCCTGCGCTCTCCGGCAGTCCCTCGCCCGGGACCTGGCCGGTGTCGGTCATGCGTACCCCTCGCCCATCGGTTAGTGCTCCTACGACCAGCTCACCGGGGACGGCGCACCGACCGCCCCCAGTGAAGAACGAGCGTCCGTGCCCAGCGGCACGAACGACCCGCCCAAAAAAGGCGACAAAGCCATTGAGTGGCATTGTGGCGGTCGATCGCCCGCCGCGACAGCGTCATCCGTCACGGTCCGCTGTGGACTGCGCCACGTTGCGCGTCCTCCGGTTCTGCCGTACCACACCCCCCGCAAAACGGGCGGGTTTTCCGGACATTGACGAACGAAGCTCCGGAACCCCCAGTGCGGTACAACGATCGGCCAGCCTACCGCGCGCGGTACGACAACCCGATCACGGGGCGCGCTCCGAAAGGCCCGGCCGGGCGGCCCGCAGCCGTCCTTCAGCGCGTGGCTTCCCCGCGCGGCATCTCCCCGCTGAGCAGGAACGCGACGCTCCGCTCGGTCTCCGTCCAGGCCCTGGTGTCGAGTTCGACGGACTGGAGCAGGGCGCACTCGACGCGGTAGCCGTGCTCGGTGAGGCCGCGGCCGACGCGTTCGGCCTCGTCGCGGGTCGCGGCGTGCGCGACGATGCGCTGCGGGCGCCGGTCGGCGACGGCTTCGACGACGGCCGCTCCCCCGCCGCCGACCCGGACCACGTCCGGTTCGGGCAGGTCCTCCAGGACATGCGGGGCGATGCCGTGCACGACCTGGAGCTGGACCCCGAACCGGCGCGCGGCGGCCTCGGTGCGGGCGCAGGCCTGCGGGTCGCGGTCGACGGCGATGACGGCGGCGCCGCCGCGGGCGGCCTCGGTGGCGAACGCGCCGCTGCCGCAGCCGATGTCCCAGACGAGGTCTCCGACGCGCGGGCCCAGGCGGGCGAGTTGGGCGGCCCGCAGCAGGTCCGCCTCCCCCTCGCCGAGCGGTGCGCCGTAGGCCTGGGCGGGCTGGGTCCAGCCGCGCGGCCCGTCGGCCGGGTCGCGTCCGGCGATCCAGCCGCCGCCCTCGCCCGCGCCGTTCCGGCCGCCGTTGCCGCCGATGACGATGACGACGTTCGGGTCGCGCCAGGTGTGGTCGGCGGCCTTGTCCGAGGTGACGACGGTGACCTGTTCGCGCTCGGTGCCGAGTTCCTCGCAGATGACGAAGGTGCGGTGGACGCCGTCGAGGAGCAGGCCCAGTTCCGCGGGTCCGGCGCCGGGCGCGGTCAGTACGGCGACCTTGGTGTGGGCGCGGCACACGTTCACGGCGCGTCGCAGGGTGCGTTTGTGGGCGACGACCACTTGGGCGTCGTCCCAGGGCATTGCGGCGCGGGCGAAGGCGGCGGCGACGGAGGAGACGGCGGGGACGACCTCGACCTCCAGGCCGAACTCGGGCGCGCGCAGGGTGCGTACGACGCCGAAGAAGGCCGGGTCGCCGTCGGCGATGACGACGGCGGTGCCGCGGTGTCCGGCGATGCGCCGGGCGGCGAGGGCGACGCTGCCGAGGCGGATGCGTTCGGCGGCGGGGGGCACCTCGGGCAGTGCGAGGTGGTGCGCCGCGCCCGCCACGAGGGTGGCGGCGCCGAGGGCGCCGCGCGCCGCTTCGGTCAGCGGCGAGCCGTCCCAGCCGATCACCGTGACCCGGTCGGCCATCGTTGTCAGTCTCCAGGGGGATGAAGCAGGTCGTCAGGGGCGACGCCCGAGTGCGGGCTCCGTGAGGTTACCTGGTGGAGCCGCGGGGCGCGCGGTGGGGCAGCGGTGCGCCGGGGTCCCGAACGGTCAGTTCCAGTCGGTGAACGAGGTGAAACCGCTGCTGTCGGCCAGTTCCTCGTCGGTGCCCTCCAGGTCCTCCGGGAGCAGGCTCCACACGATGAAGTCGGTGCGGACGTCGGTCCAGCTGCCGTCCTCGGCGCGGACGTGGGCTATGCAGGCGTTGCGCAGCACGCCCTCGCTGATGCAGCCGATCTTCTGGGCGACCTGCTGGGAGGCGGTGTTGCCGGCCGCGGTGCGCAGTTCGATGCGTTCGAACTTCTGGTCGCCGAACAGCCACTGGGCGGTGGCCCGGGCGGATTCGGAGGCGTACCCCTCGCCGCGCGCCCAGGGGGCGATGACGTACGACAGTTCGGTGGCGCGGACGTGCCAGTTGGTCTTGGTCAGCTGGACGATGCCGACCAGGCGCTGGGTGAGGAACTCGGTGACCGCGAGGTCGAGGCCGCGGCCCGCGGTGCGCTCGGCGGGGGCGTGGTCGCCGATCCAGCGGCGGGCGGCTGCCTCGGTGAAGGGCTGGGGGACGTCGGTCCAGGCCGCGACCTGTTCGTCGTTCATCATCTCGGCCAGCGCGGGGACGTCGTCCTCGTCGAGAGGGCGCAGCACCAACCGCTCCGTGCTGATGGAGATGTTGGGGAAGGTGCTAGTCATGGCGCCGCTCCGTAACCTTCGGAAATACCGTCAGGGCCTGCTGAACTGCCCAGCATGCAGCATCGGCGCCGCGTGGCGCACCACGGGGTCCGCCCCCTGTGCGGAAGCGGACCCCGGGTGCGGCGGCGCCGGGCGGATCAGAACGCCGGTACGACGGCTCCGTTGTACTTGTCCTCGATGAACTTCTTCACCTCGGGCGAGGTGAGCAGCTTGGCGAGCTTCTCGACCCGCGGGTCGTTCTCGTTGCCCTTCTTCACGGCGAGGAAGTTGGCGTACGGGTTGCCCTTGGCGGACTCGGCGGCGAGCGCGTCCTTGGCGGGGCTGAGCTTGGCCTCCAGGGCGTAGTTGCCGTTGATCACCGCGGCGTCGACGTCACCGAGGGAGCGCGGCAGGATGGCCGCCTCCAGCTCCTTGAACTTCAGGCCCTTGGGGTTGTCGGTGACGTCCTTGGGGGTGGCCTCGTAGCCGACGCTGGCCTTCAGCTTGAGCAGGCCGTTGGCCTCCAGCAGCTTCAGGGCGCGGGCCTCGTTGGTGGTGTCGTTGGGCAGGGCGACGGTGGCGCCCTTCTTCAGGTCCGTGAGCTTCTTGACGCTCTTGGAGTAGACGCCGAGCGGCTCCAGGTGCACGGTGCCGCCGGGCACCGGCACGATGTCGGTGCCGTTCTTCTTGTTGAAGTCGTCGAGGTACGGCTTGTGCTGGAAGTAGTTGGCGTCGACCTGGCCCTGCTGGACGGCCGTGTTGGGGGTCACGTAGTCGGTGAACTCCCTGACCTCCAGCTTGAGGCCGGCCTTCTGCGCCAGGTGGTCCTTGACGTAGCTGAGGATCTCGCCCTGGGGGGTGGGGGTGGCGGCGACGGTCAGCGTGGCGTCGGCGTCGCTCTTGCCGGAGTCGGAGCCGCCGCAGGCGGAGAGCCCGAAGGCGAGGGCTCCGACGGCCAGGACGGCAGAGGTGATCTTGGCGGTGTTACGCACGAAAAGTGCCTTTCCTTGGGTGGTGCGACCCCGTAGGGGGGAACGGGGAGTCTGGTACGAGCGGGGGTGCGGGCGCGGCTGAGGGGCCGGGCCGCCCGGTCAGGCCACCTTGCTCACGTCGGCCGGCGCGGGATCGCCGGCCGTCCCGGGACCGTCGGTGGTCGCGGAGCCGTCGGCCTTGAGCAGCCGCAGCCGGGGCGCCGGTCCGGAACGGCCGCCGCGCCGGTGCAGGGCGCGTGCGGCGAAGTCGCCGGCGAACTGGATGAGCGAGATGACCACGGCGAGGATCGCCACGGTGATCCACATCAGCTGGGTCTCGAAGCGCTGGTAGCCGTAGCGGATGGCGATGTCGCCGAGACCGCCCGCGCCGACGGTGCCGGCCATCGCGGAGTAGCCGATGAGGGCGACGACGGTCGTGGTGGTGCCGGCGATCAGGGAGGGCAGGGACTCGGGCACGAGCACCTTGCGCACGACCGTCCAGGTGTTGCCGCCCATGGACTGCACGGCCTCGACGAGCCCGCCGTCCACTTCGCGCACGGAGGTCTCCACCAGCCGCGCGAAGAACGGGATGGCGCCGATGGCGAGCGGCACGATGGCGGCCTCGCGGCCGATGGTGGTCCCGGTCACCCAGCGGGTGAAGTTCATCAGGGCGACCATGAGGATGATGAACGGCATCGAGCGGGCGACGTTCACCGTCTGGCCGATGACCTTGTTGGCCAGGACGTTCTGGAGCAGGCCGCCCCGGTCGGTGAGGACCAGCAGGACTCCGAGCGGGAGCCCGCCGACGACGGCGATCAGGGTGGACCAGCCGACCATGTAGAGGGTGTCCCAACAGGCCTGGGACAGCAGCGGCTGCATCTCGGACCAGCTCATCGGGCACCTTCCTTCACCAGCGGGTTCTCCTGGCCGACGACGTCGATCTGCAGGCCCTGCTCGCGCAGGAAGCCGACGGGCACGACGTTGTCCTCGTAGCGGCCGGGCAGTTCGATGCGCATCCGGCCGACCTGGAGGCCGCCGACGGTGTCGATGGCGGCGCCGAGGATCGATATGTCGATGTTGTAGGTACGGGACAGCTGGGAGATGACGGGCTGGGTGGCCGCCTCGCCGTGGAAGGTGACGTCCACGACGGTGCGGTCCTCGCCGGTGGCGTCGCCGCCCACCGGGAACAGGGCCGACGCCAGCTGGGAGCCCGGGGTCGCGAGCAGTTCGCTCACCGTGCCTGCCTCGACGATGCGGCCCCGCTCCATGAGCGCGGCGGAGTCGCAGATCGACTTGACGACGTCCATCTCGTGCGTGATGAGCAGGACGGTCAGGCCCAGCTGCCGGTTCAGGTCGCGCAGCAGTTGGAGGATGGAGCGGGTGGTCTCCGGGTCGAGCGCGCTGGTGGCCTCGTCGGACAGGAGCACCTTGGGGTCGCCGGCCAGGGCGCGGGCGATGCCGACGCGCTGCTTCTGGCCGCCGGAGAGCTGGGCGGGGTAGGCGCCGGCCTTGTCGGCGAGGCCGACCAGGTCGAGCAGTTCGAGCGCCCTGCGGGAACGTTCCTTCCCCGACTTGCCGAGGATCTCCAGGGGCAGCTCGACGTTGTCCCGGACCGTGCGCGTGGACAGCAGGTTGAAGTGCTGGAAGACCATGCCGATCCGGCTGCGCGCCTGCCGCAGCTCCTTGCCGGCCCGGGGCCCGCGCCCGGCGAGGGCGGTGAGGTCCTGCCCGGCGACGCTGACCGTGCCCGAGGTGGGTCGCTCCAGCAGGTTGACGCAGCGGATCAGGGAGGACTTGCCGGCGCCGGACTGGCCGATGACGCCGTACACCTCGCCTTCGCCGACGTGCAGGTCGACGCCGTCGAGGGCGGTGACCTCGCGGCCGCGCGAGCGGTAGACCTTGGTGAGGCCCGATGTGGTGATCACGTGGGTTTCCGTCACTGTCGAGTGCGCGGCGCGTCGTGGGCGCCGGGCACGGCGTTCATGGTCGGGTGCGGCCGGAACGCGGCACGTCCCAGAGCGGAAGGAAGGGGCGCGCGCGGGGCACGGGGCTCAGTCGCCTGCGGCGGACGGGCCGGACACGGGCGCGGACATGAGCGGGCACTCGCTTCGGGGCGCGAGGCTCAGACGGTGCAGGGGCCCTCTAGAAGGCGCACATTCGACGCACAGGACACATACAACGAGCACCGGGCGTCATCATCGCCTCGGTCGCAGGGATGCGGCAGCTCGTCGTGGTCATGCGATCAGTAAACCAGACCCCTGACGCCGGCCCGGCACCGCTGTCCGCATCGTGGACGTTCATGGACGTCTCCCGGCAGCGGCCGGGTACGGCCTCGCCCGCGCCGCTGACCAGCGGCGACAGGGGCGTGCGGGGTGCGGCCACGGCGGCGCGCGGCGCCGGTCGCGGGGCGGGCTGTGGTCAACGCCACGGCCCCCGCGCCGCACGGCCGGCGTCGGCGCCGGGGCGGGCGCGGTGGGGTCTTCGCCCCGTAATAGGGTCACAGGCATGCTTGATGCCCTGACGCTGGTGACCGGCGTCGCCGCGTTGCTCCTCGCCGCCTGGTGCGGCTGGGCCGCCTACCGTGACCAGCCGACGAAGGACTGGCACTTCATCGGGATGGCCGTGGTCACGGTGCTGGCCCTGGTCCAGCTCGTGATCGGGCTCGTGCAGCTGGCGCGGGGCGAGAAGCCGGACCAGGGGGCGACGATCTTCGTGGCGTACCTGCTGGGCGCATTCGCGTGCGTCCCGGCGGCCGGCTTCATGTCGCTGGCGGAGCGCACGCGCTGGGGTTCGGTGACGGTCGCGGCCGGCGGGATCGTCCTCGCCGTCCTCGAAGTGCGGCTCTACGACATCTGGGGAGGCTGAGGTGGCCACTGTCGAGGAGAAGCCGGCCAGGGCGGCGAAGGCCCGGCTCATCAGCGGACCGGGCATCCTGCTCGTCTGGCTGTACGGCGTGATGGTCGTCGGCGCGGTCTCCCGCTCCGTCTACCAGATCGCGACCGACTTCGACCGGGCGCCGCTCGCCTACTCGCTCTCGGCGGTGGCGGGCGTGGTCTACGGCTTCATCACGTACTCGCTGGTGCGCGGCGGGGAGCGGGCCCGCAGGGCGGCGCTGGTGTGCTGCGCCGCCGAGCTGGTGGGCGTGCTGACGGTCGGGACCTGGACGCTCGTCGAGCCGTCCGCGTTCCCGGACGCGACCGTCTGGTCCGACTACGGCATGGGGTACGTCTTCATCCCCGTACTGCTTCCGCTGTCGGCGCTGTACTGGCTGCGCAAGGCCCGCAGGCAGGCGCCGGCGGCCGCCTGAGCTGCCGCCGGGCCCACCCGCCCGCGCGCGTCTCCGGCGTCTACGCGGTCGCCACGTACGTGCCGGCCGGCTTCTCCAGGAGGATCATCGGTACGCCGTCGGGGCTGTCGAAAGTGCCCACCGTCCGGTAGCCGACGCGGCGGTACAGGCGCAGGTTGCCCTCGCTGCGGTGGCCGGTGTGCAGGCGGAAGCGGGTGGCGCCGCGCTCCTCGGCCAGGGCCGCCTCGACGGCGCGCAGCAGCCGGGCGCCGATGCCGTGCCCCTGGAGCCGGGGGTGGACGCAGAGCTTGCCGATGGAGGCGGCTCCTTCCTCCGTCGTGCTGCCGCGTACCGAGCCCACCACCTCCTCGCCGAGCCGGGCCACGTGGACGCAGTCCGCGGCGACCTCCCGGCGGAGGGAGTCGAGGCTCTGGACGAGCGGGTCGATGCGGTAGTTGCCGTACAGCGCCGCCTCGCTCTGGAAGCACAGGTACTGCAGCTTGAAGATCTGCTCCGCGTCCTGCTCGGTCGCCGCCGAGATGGTCACGCTCATGCCCATGTGCGCACGCTCCCCGCTCACCTGATCATCTGTCGTCCCCACTCCTATCCCCGGGGTCGGCGGGCCGCAACCTCCGGTGCGAGCAAACGCCGCAGACATCCCAGACATCGGGAGCGTTCCGGGCCGAGGCTGCCCTGTGAGATACCCAACTCCCCCGCGATCTCCCGGTAGGTGAGGTCCCGGGGAGACAGCAGCGCCTCCAGCAGCCGGGGGCAGCGTCCCGGCAGCCGGCCCACCGCCTCGCGCAGCGCGCGCCCGCGGGCCGCGGCCAGCGCCATGGGTTCGGGTCCGCGCTCGCTGTCGTCGGCGGGCTCCAGCCCGTAGGGCCGCTCGATGGTGACGGTGCGTCGGGTGCGACGGGCCTCGGAGCGGACGGCCCTGCGCAGCCAGCCCTGGGGGTCGTGCGGCGGGCCGTCCGCCTCCAGCCGTTCCAGCAGCCGGAGCCACACCGCCTGTTCCAGGTCACCCGGCTCCGTTCCGGCGGCATGTGCCTCCGCCGAGGCCTCCGCGACGAGCAGGGGACGCAGGGCGGTGAGCAGGTCGTGTGTCATATGCGGCACGACGCGACCGCCCCGGCGCCGGGTTGCCGGGGCGGTCCGCGGTTCACCCTGACGAGGGCGGGCGGGTTCAGTGGTTGACGGCCCGGCGGCTCAGGAAGTCCTCGCGGGCGAGCAGGCCGGTGTCGGCGTTGTCGGTGAAGATGCCGTCGATCCCGGTGGCGAAGTAGGCCTGGAAGAGGCCGAAGGCGTCACCGTAGGCGTCCTTGGCGGTGCCCTTGCGGAACTTCGGCGGCAGGAACGGGTTCTCGTTGCGCATGGTGTAGGGGTGCAGGACCAGACCGGCGGCGTGCGCGTCGCGCACCAGCGTGCTGGGCCTGCCGAGGTTGCCGTCCGCCTCCTTGGGGATGACCAGGTCCACGGTCGGGCCGATGCCCTGCGCGTAGGTGGCGATCTCCTTCAGACCCCTGGGGGTGACGAGGTCGGCGACCGTGCGCGGGTCGCCCGCCTCGACGAAGTCGTACGGGCGGCTGTCGGCGCCCGAGAGCAGCACGGCGAGGGGGTTGCCCACGAGCCTGCGCAGCCGCTGGATGCTGGTCGGCTCGAAGGACTGGAGGATGACCGGCGAGTTCTTCCGGTCCTTGCCGTGCCTGCGCAGCAGCTCCGCCACCCGCTCCTCCAGGCCGAGGCCCAGCTTTCGGAAGTAGGTGGGGTGCTTGGTCTCCGGGTAGATCCACACCTGCCGGCCCCGGCGGCGGGTCTGCTCGTCCTGCCACTTCAGGACCTCTTCGAAGGTGGGGATCTCCCAGCGGCCGTCGTAGAGGGTGTTGTGCGGGCGGTTGGCCGGGATGCGTTCGACCGCGCGCAGCGTCTTCAGCTCGGCGAGGGTGAAGTCCTCGGTGAACCAGCCGGTGGTGGGCACCCCGTCGAGGACCTTGGTGGTCCGGCGGCCGGCGAACTCGGGGTGGTCGGCGACGTCCGTGGTGCCGCCGATCTCCGGCTCGTGCCGGCACACGAGGTGGCCGTCGCGGGTGGGCACCAGGTCTCCGGCCTCGACCACGTGCGCGCCGAGGTCGAGGGCCAGTTCGTAGGAGCCGAAGGTGTGCTCGGGGCGGTAGCCGCTGGCGCCCCGGTGGCCGATGATCGTCGGCACGGGCAGGCTCCTGAGACCGCCGCCCCGGTGGCCGGCCGCCCCGGCCCGCGCGGCCTCCTGCGGTGCGGCCTCCTGCGGTGCGGCGCCGCCCTGGGCGGCCCTGGCCGCGCCGGGCGCCGCGAGGACCGCTCCCCCGGCACCGAGCACGGCGGCGCCGAGCAGTGCCCGGCGTCCGGTCCCGCCGGTCCGCTCGCCGGACCCTTCCGCCCGCGCCCGCCTCTGCGGCTGCTGCGTCCCCATGCCCGCCTCCTGCTCTCGTGTCGTCGGTGCGCGCCGATCGTAGGGGGGCCGGGGTGACGTCCGGGAGACCTCGTACAGAACGGGGGGATGACGCCGGATGGCGCGATGGCGGGCGGGAGTGACGCGGGGTACCGGCGGGGCGTACGGCCGGGTGACGGCCCGTAACCTGTGTCACACCGTTGCGTGCGGCTCACCGGGGCGTGACGTGTCTCCCGCGCAGGTAAACGTACGTCAACAGTACGTAAGAGGTCGTGTGCCCGATGTGCATTCGGGGCCGCGCCGCGAGTATCGTCCTCACCTGCACAGACTTCATAGAGAATCCCTTGACACCGGAGGGCCCGTTGTCCCGCTTCGCGCTCATCAAGGCAGTGCTCGGTCCGATCATGCGCCTGATGTTCCGCCCACAGGTGGAGGGCGCGGAGCGCATTCCCGGCGACGGGCCGGTCATCCTGGCCGGCAACCACCTGACGTTCATCGACTCGATGATCCTTCCGCTGGTCTGCGACCGTCAGGTCTTCTTCATCGGCAAGGACGAGTACGTCACCGGCAAGGGGTTCAAGGGCCGTCTGATGGCCTGGTTCTTCACCGGCGTCGGCATGATCCCGGTCGACCGCGACGGCGGCCGGGGCGGTGTCGCGGCGCTGATGACCGGGCGCCGGATCCTGGAGGAGAACAAGATCTTCGGCATCTACCCCGAGGGCACCCGCTCCCCCGACGGCCGGCTGTACCGGGGACGCACCGGCATCGCCCGCCTCACGCTGATGACCGGCGCCCCCGTCGTGCCGTTCGCCATGATCGGCACCGACAAGCTCCAGCCGGGCGGCGCGGGCCTGCCCCGGCCGGGCAAGGTCACCGTGCGCTTCGGTGAGCCGATGGAGTTCTCGCGCTACGAGGGCATGGACCGTGACCGGTACGTGCTGCGGGCGGTGACGGACTCGGTGATGACCGAGGTCATGCGGTTGTCGGGGCAGGAGTACGTGGACATGTACGCCACCAAGGCGAAGGTGGCGTAGGCCTGCGGCGGTTGGACGGTCGAGCGTCGTGGGGGTTCCTGTGCTTTCCCGGGTGCGGCGCCCGTTGTGGTTGATCGCGCAGTTCCCCGCGCCCCTTGCGGGGCGCCACCTCACCGGGGTTTCGGAGTTTGCGGGCCTTCGGTCTCAGAGTTTCTGGTTCTTCAGCAGGACCCACGCCGCTGCCGCCGCTGCCAGGAGGACTGCCGCGCCGGCGCCCGAGGCCAGGTGGAGGCCGTGGACGAAGGCGTCGCGGGCCGCGGAGAGCAGGGCGTCCGCCGTGGGGGCCGGCAGGGTCGCCGCCGCCTCCACCGCGCCACCCAGTGACTCGTGGGCCTGCGGCGGGGTGCCGGCCGGGCCGGTGAAGTCGCGGTAGGCGGCGGTCACGATGGAGCCGAGCAGGGCGATACCCAGGGCGGCGCCGAGTTCGTAGGCCGTCTCCGAGACCGCGGAGGCGGCGCCCGCCTGGTCCTTGGGCACGCTGGAGAGGATCACGTCGGCGGTCACCGTGAAGGAGAGTCCGGCGCCGACGCCGACCACCAGCAGGGCCGAGCCCAGCAGCGGGTAGCCGGTGGCCCCGCTGAGCATGGTCAGCGCCGCGAGGGCCAGGCCGACCGCGGCGAGCCCGCCGGAGACCACCGCCCGCACCGAGAAGCGCCGGGCCGCGCTGCCCGCGACCAGACCGGCCGCCACCGCGCCCACGGCGGCCGGCAGCTCGGCCAGGCCCGCCTCGAACGGCCTCCTGCCCTGGACCAGTTGCAGGTACTGGGAGAGGAAGAAGACGAGGCCCGACATGCCCAGGACGGTCAGCAGGTCGGCGAGGACGGCACCGCTGAAGCCGCGGCTGCGGAAGAGCCGCATGTCCAGCAGCGGGGTCGGCATGGTCAGCTGGCGGCGGCCGAAGCCGTACAGCGCGCCCACGCCCAGGACGCCCGCGCCCAGGACCGCCCAGGTGAACCCGTGCGCGGCAGCCTCCTTGACGGCGTACACGGTGGCGATCATGCCGACCAGCGACAGCAGGACACTGGCGAGGTCCCACGGGCCCGGGTTCGGGTTGCGGGACTCGGGCAGCAGCCGGATGCCGACCAGGACGAGCACGGCCATCACGGGCAGGTTGATCAGGAAGACCGAGCCCCACCAGAAGTGTTCGAGCAGGAACCCGCCCGCGATGGGGCCCACGGCCATGCCGGCGGAGGCGGTCGCGCCCCAGATGCCGACGGCGAGGCTGCGCTCGCGCGGGTCGTGGAAGAGGTTGCGGATCAGGGCGAGCGTGGCCGGCATCAGCGTGGCACCGGCTACACCGAGCAGCGCCCGGGCCAGGATCATCATCTCCGGCGAGGTCGCGTACGCGTTGAGCACGGAGATCAGGCCGAACGCGGTGGCACCGCCGAGCAGGATGCGCTTGCGGCCGATGCGGTCGCCGAGGCTGCCCATGGAGACGAGCAGACCGGCGATGACGAACGAGTAGACGTCGCCTATCCACAGCAACTGGGTGCCCGAGGGGCGCAGGTCCTCACTGATGTAGGGCGTCGCGAGACCGAGGACGGTCGCGTCGACGGCCACCAGCAGCACGGCCAGGACGAGGACGCCGAGCGCGAGCCAGCGGCCCGGTCGCTTCTCCGTCTCCGCCGCCCGGACGGGCTGCAGGGTGCTGGTCATGATTCCTCTCTCCGTGGTACGTCATCGCGCAGGACGCCGCCGAGCAGCAGTTGCACGATCATGTGGGTGAAGTCCTTGGGGGCCACTCGGCCCTCGGCCACGGCCCAGGCGCCGGAGGCCAACAGGCCGTACAGCGCCTCGGTGAGCCAGGCCGGCGTGAGGTCGATGCGGAACTCGCCGCCTTGCTGGCCACGCCGGAACAGGGCCTCGATCTGTTCGTCGATCCGCGTCCAGCCCGTGTTCTGCTCCTCGCCCTCGAACAGCTGGTTCTCGGTGTAGAGGAACGACAGCAGGCCGGCGACGGGCTCGACCTCGCGCACCAGCCGGTGCACGGCGTCGCGCGCCGGGCCCTCGTGCGTCCTCGCGGCGGCCAGCGCCGCTTCGCACTCCTGGATGCCGAGCGCCTCCAGCGCCCGGACGAGCGCGTCCCGCCCGGCGAAGTGCCGGTGCAGCGTGGCCCGGCTGATCCCGGCCGCGCGGGCGACCTCGTCCATCGTCGCGGTGGACTTGCGGGTCAGCAGGGCGGCTGCGCTGCGCAGCACGTGGTCACGATCGACAGCCATGAGACAAGGATACACCGAATGAGACATTCATGTCTCATTGGCGGCGTACGCGTCTCAGCGGCTGGGCCTCTCAGAGGGACGGCGGGAGGTACGAAGACGCGGAGACGCCGAGGCGCGGAGATACGGAGCTGGGGGATACGGAGCTGCGGGGATACGGAGCTGCGGTGCGGCTCAGTGCCAGGGCAGCTGCCCGCGCCGCTCCCAGTACGCCCGCGGCTCCTCGGCCAGGGTGTCGAGGCGGGTCACCTGCTCCTCGTCCAGGTCCACGGCCGGGGCGTGCAGGTTGGAGACGAGCTGGTCGAGGGTGGCCGCGCCGGAGAGCACGACGCCCGCCCACGGCCGGCGCAGGATCAGGGCGAGGGCGACCGCGTCGCAGCCCTGCCCCGTCTGCCGGGCCACGTCCCTGAGCGCTTCGGGCGCCCCGGGGCCGGCCAGCCGCCCGTTGGCCATGCCCTCCTTGACGATCACCGTGAGGCCGGCGTCGCGGGCCTCGGCGAGGGCGGGCCCCGCGGAGGTCTCCAGGGCGTTGTACGTCGACTGGACCGTACGGAAGAGGGGCGCGCCGTCGACGGTCACGGCGAGGGCGGCCCGGATCGCGTCGGCCTGCGCGGGGCCGCTGGTGGAGAAGCCGACGGTCAGGCCGGAGGCGGCTGCCTCGGCGAGCCGGGCGTGCAGTTCCTTGTCGGTCAGGGCCGGGCTGTCCGGCGTCACCGAGTGGATCTGGTAGAGGTCGAGCCGGTCGCCGAGGAGTGCGGCGCTCTCGGCGCGCTGGCGCTCGTAGGTGGCGAGGCCGTGGTCCTTGACCTCGTGCCGCTCGGCGTCGGTGCGCCAGTCGGCCGTGTAGGTGTAGCCCCATTTGCTGCCGACGACGACGTCGTCGATCTCCGGGCGGGAGCGCAGCCAGCCGGCGAGGAACTCCTCGGAGCGGCCGTAGGAGCGGGCCACGTCGAAGTAGCGCACGCCCTGGGCGTAGGCGGCGTCCAGGAGTTCGTGGGTACGGGCCCGCAGGGCGTCGACGGAGCGGTCGGCGCCGAGGTCGCGGTCACGGCCGAGGTTGATGTACCCGGGCCGCCCGACGGCGGCGAGGCCGAGGCCGAGGTGGCAGGTGGGGGTCGTGGCTGCGGCCAGTCGGGTGAAAGGCATCGCGGGCTCCGTTCGGTCGGCTCGCGACCAACCTAACCCGCGATGCCCTCACGTCAGTTCTTCGCCCCGGCCCACGCGTGCTGGGCGGCGACGTCCGCCTTGACCTCGGCGAGCTGGACGGCGACCGCGCTCGGGGCGGTGCCGCCGCGCCCGCTGCGGGAGGCGAGGGCGCCGGGGACGTCGAGCACCGTGCGCACCTCGGGGGTCAGGTGGGCGGAGATCTTCGCGAACTGCTGGTCGGTCAGCTCGTCCAGCTCCTTGCCCTCGGCCTCGGCGGCCTTGACGCACTCGCCGGCGACCTCGTGCGCCACCCGGAACGGCACGCCCTGCTTGACCAGCCACTCGGCGATGTCGGTGGCCAGGGAGAAGCCGGCCGGGGCCAGTTCCTCCATGCGCTCGCGGTGGACGGTGAGGGTGGCCATCATGCCGGTGAAGGCGGGCAGCAGGATCTCCAGCTGGTCGCAGGAGTCGAAGACGGGCTCCTTGTCCTCCTGGAGGTCGCGGTTGTAGGCGAGCGGCAGGGCCTTGAGCGTCGCCATCAGGCCGGTCAGGTTGCCGATGAGACGGCCCGACTTCCCGCGCGCCAGCTCCGCGATGTCCGGGTTCTTCTTCTGCGGCATGATCGACGAGCCGGTGGAGAAGGCGTCGTGCAGGGTGACGAAGGAGAACTCCTTCGTGTTCCAGATGATGATCTCCTCGGCGATGCGGGAGAGGTTCACGCCGATCATCGCGGTGACGAACGCGAACTCGGCGACGAAGTCCCGGGAGGCGGTGCCGTCGATGGAGTTGGCGACGCTGCCGTGCTCGAAGCCGAGGTCGCGGGCGACCGCCTGCGGGTCGAGTCCGAGCGAGGAGCCCGCGAGGGCGCCCGAGCCGTAGGGCGACACGGCGGTCCGCTCGTCCCACTGGCGCAGCCGCTCGGCGTCCCGGGTCAGGGACTGCACGTGCGCGAGGACGTGGTGGGCGAAGAGGACCGGCTGGGCGTGCTGGAGGTGGGTGCGGCCGGGCATCGCCACGTCCGGGTGCGCCTCGGCGAGGCCGATCAGGGCGTCCTGGAGGTCGGCGATCAGAGCGCCGATGATCCGGGCGTGGTCGCGCAGGTACATGCGGAACAGGGTGGCGACCTGGTCGTTGCGGGACCGGCCGGCCCGGAGTTTGCCGCCCAGCTCGGGGCCGACGCGCTCCAGCAGGCCGCGCTCCAGGGCGGTGTGGACGTCCTCGTCGGCGACGGTTCCGGTGAAGGAGCCGTCCGCCACATCGGCTTCCAGCCGGTCGAGCCCGGCGGTCATGCGGGTCAGCTCGTCCTCGGTGAGCAGGCCCGCCCGGTGCAGCACGCGCGCGTGGGCACGCGAACCGGCGATGTCGTAGGGGGCGAGCCGCCAGTCGAAGTGGACGGACGCGGACAGTTTCGCCAGGGCCTCGGCGGGTCCGTCGGCGAAACGGCCGCCCCAGAGCCGTACGTCACCGCTGTTGCTGCTCACTCGCTCTGCTCCTAGGGAGGTGTGGGTGTACGAACCGTACTCGTGCCGGGTCCGCGCCGGGCCGTGCCCGCGGATCGCGCCGCGCGGCGAGCTGGCATGCATGAGTATGCAGAACTATGCATGGATCGTCAATCGAGCGACGGGGTGCCGCCGGTCGGTCCGGGGTGCGCCAGTGGTGCGCCGGGGACGCGTCAGTGGCACGCCGGGGCCGCAAATCCTTAGACGGTCGAAAGAGTTGCGCGGATAATCGGCGGACATGGGAAAGACCTACGACCGCATAGACGGCAGGCTGCGTACGTTCATCGAGGAACAGCCCCTCTTCTTCACCGCGACCGCGCCGCTCGCCGGCGACGGCACCGTCAACCTCTCCCCCAAGGGCCTCAAGGGCTCCCTGGCGGTGCTCGACGAACACACCGTGGCCTACCTGGACTTCGCCGGGTCCAACGCGGAGACCGTCGCGCACCTGCGGGAGAACGGCCGCATCACCCTGATGTGGTGCGCCTTCCAGGGCCCGCCCAACATCGTGCGGGTGCACGGCCGGGGTGAGCCGGTCTTCCGCGACGACCCCCGCTTCCCGGAACTCCTCGCCCGTTTCCCCGACATCGACCCGGCGGCGCACGGGCTGCGCGCCGTCGTCGTCGTGCACGCGTCGCTGATCCGGGACACCTGCGGCTACGCGGTGCCCTTCATGGCCTACGAGGAGGACCGCGACCTGCACGGCAGGCGCTTCGCCCGGGAGGACGACACCTCGCTGAGCGAGTACTTCACCAGGAAGGAGCACATCGCCACCAGCCTGGACGGGCTGCCGGGGCTGCCGTTGCCGCTGCCGCCGTCCCCGGTCTGAGCCGCGCGCCCGGCCGCCCGGAGGACGGTCATCCGGGGCAGCCGTCGCCCCCGCCGGCCGGCCGGCGCTCGCCCGTGCCGTCGCCCCCGCCCGCTCCCCCGTCCTCGCCCGCGGGCAGCCGGACCGTGAACGCCGTCGAGCCGGCGCGGCTCTCCACGTCCACCGTGCCGCCGTGCGCCTCGGCCACCGCGGCCACGATCGACAGCCCGAGGCCCGCCCCGGCGCCGCCGAAGGAAGCGGCGCGGCGGCGGTCGGCGCGGGTGAAACGCTCGAAGACGCCCGGCCGGACCTCCTCGGGGACGCCCGGGCCGTCGTCGTGGACACGCAGGAGCACCCACACACCGCCGGTCTCCGCGGCCCGCTCCAGGGACACCGTCACCTTCGTCCCCGCGGGCGTGTGCTGCCGCGCGTTGGCCAGCAGGTTGGCCAGCACCTGGTGGAGCCGGTGCGCGTCGCCGGTCACCGTCTCCGGGTCCTTGGGCAGCTCCAGCGCCCAGTGGTGCCCCGGGCCCGCGGCCCGGGCGTCCGTCACGGCGTCCAGGACCAGGCGGGTGAGGTCGACCGGGCGGCGCTCCAGGGGGCGGCCGGCGTCCAGGCGGGCGAGCAGCAGCATCTCGTCGACCAGCTCGCCCATCCGCGCGGACTCGGCCGCGATGCGTTCCAGGGCGCGGGCGACCTCGGGCGGTACCGGGCCCGGGTGCAGCAGCGCCAGCTCGGCGTGGCCGCGCACGGAGGCGACCGGTGTGCGCAGCTCGTGGCTGGCGTCGGCGGCGAAGCGGCGCAGCCGCTCCTCGCTGGCGTGCCGCTTGGTCAGCGCGTCCTCGACGTGGTGCAGCATGCGGTCGAAGGCTGCCCAGACCCGGCCGACCTCGCTGCGCGGATCGGTGGCGCCCGTGCGCGGCGGCAGCGCCACCTCGCCGCTGGCCAGCGGCAGCTCGCTGACGCGGGTGGCGGTGGCCGCCACCCGGCTCAGCGGTCGCAGCGACCAGCGCACCCACAGGGCCCCCGCGACCCCCGCGGCGGCGAGTGCGAGGCCGAAGACGCCCCCGGCGACCAGTTCCAGCCGGTGGACCGTGGCCCGGACGGGCTCCATGGGCAGACCGGTGACGAGAACGTCGCCGTCGCGCCCCGGGCAGGCCACCAGCCGGTAGTCACCGAGAGCCGACAGGTGTGCCGTGCGACCGGTGCGGTCCGCCGGGAGGGCCGCCAGGGCCGCGCGGTCGGCGGCGGTGAAGGTGACGCCGAAGGCCGGGTGGTAGCGGGAGGGCACGACGGCCGCGTTGGTGATCCGGCCGCCGACCAGCCGGGCGCCGAAGGTCTCGGCGGCCTGACGGCGGGTGTCGCCGTGTTCGTCGCCGTCGTGGTCGGACGGCTTGACGGTGTCCTCGGACCCGGGCAGCCCGCCGGTGCCGTGTTCCAGGCTCTGCGCGAAACCCGTCCCGGTCTGGCGCAGCTGCTCGTCGAGCCGGCCGGTGAGGAAGCCGTCCAGTTCGAGCACCGCCGCCACGCCGACGGCCGCGCAGCTCACCGCGAGCAGCACGACGAGACCGGCGGTCAGCCGGGCCCGCAGCGTACGCGGCCACGGCAGCCAAAGCGGCCGGCGCGGGACGTGGCGCCGGTGCGGACCGGCCGCGCGCGGGGCGCCGCCCGGGGCGCGGGGCTCGGGCGTCGCGCTCACCTCGTCGCCGGCTTCAGGACGTACCCGGCCCCGCGCACCGTGTGGATCATCGGTTCGCGGCCCGCGTCCACCTTCTTGCGCAGGTAGGAGATGTACAGCTCGACCACGTGGGCCTGGCCGCCGAAGTCGTAGGACCACACGCGGTCGAGGATCTGCGGCTTGCTGAGCACCCGGCGCGGGTTGTGCATCAGGAAGCGGAGCAGCTCGTACTCGGTCGGGGACAGCTCGATCAGCTCCCCGGCCCGGGTGACCTCGCGGGCGTCCTCGTCCATGACCAGGTCGCCCACGGTCAGCCGCGGGCCGTCCGCCTGCTGCCGGGCCATGCCGGCGCGGCGCAGCAGCCCGCGCAGCCGCGCGACCACCTCCTCAAGGCTGAACGGCTTGGTGACGTAGTCGTCACCGCCCGCGGTGATGCCCGCGACCCGGTCCTCCACGGCGTCCCGCGCGGTCAGGAAGAGCACGCAGACGTCCGGCCGTACCCCGCGCAGCTCCCGCAGCACGGCGAAGCCGTCGGTGTCGGGGAGCATCACGTCCAGCACCACGGCGTCGGGGCGCAGCGCGCGGGCCCCGGCGACCGCCGCCGCGCCGTCGCCCGCGGCCCGCACCTCCCAGCCCTGGTAGCGCAGGGCGCCCGAGAGGACCTCGGCGAGGTCGGGATCGTCGTCGACGACCAGGACCCGCACGGGGCTGCCGTCGGGTCGGGTGAGCGCGGGGAGGCCGGAGGGGCCCGGCCGGGAGGTGTCCATGGCCCTCCCAGCATCGCCGACCCGCTCCCGGTGCGGCGAGCGAGGTGGCTCTGAGTTCTCTGTGAGTGGCCCGCGCGGGCCCGCTGCTCAGAGCGCGCTCAGAGGTTCGGCCCGCACAGTGGCGTCCCGGACCCGGTGAGAGGACGTGGATGGCATGACCACGGTGGACGAGCGGCGGACGGCGCCCCCCGTGCCGGCGGCGCCGCGGCGCGTGCCCGCCGGGGCGCTGCCGGCCCTGCTGTGGGCGGGGGCCGCGGCGGTGGTCGCCCTGTGGTGGCACGACACGCATTCCGTCGTGGGGGCGGCGGGCGAGCTGACCGGCGCCGGGCGGATCACGGGACTGCTGTGCGGCTACTCCTGCGCGGTGCTCGTCGCCCTGATGGCCCGGGTGCCGCTGCTGGAGAACCGGATCGGTTCGGACCGGGTGGCCCGCTGGCACGCGATGGCCGGCCGGTACACGGTGTGTCTGCTGGCCGCGCACGTCGTGCTGGTCCTGACCGGGTACGCCGCCCAGGACCGCTCCTCGGTGCTGCACGAGGCGGTCACCGTGGTCCTGGACTACCCGGACATGCTGATGGCGACCGCGGGCACGCTGATCCTCCTCGCCGTCGGCGTCACCTCCGCGCGTGCGGTGCGCCGCAGGACCAGCCACGAGTTCTGGTACTGGACGCACCTGCTCACCTATGCCGCCGTCTTCCTCGCCTTCTGGCACCAGCTCGCGCTGGGCGAGCAGTTCAACGGCAGGCCCGCCGCCACGGCCGCCTGGTACGCGCTGTACGGAGGCGTGAGCGTCCTGGTGCTGTGGTTCCGCGTCCTCGTGCCGGTGCGGCTCAACCTGCGGCACCGGATGCGGGTCGAGTCGGTGCACCGGGAGGCGCCCGGCGTGTACTCGGTCGTCGTCCGCGGCCACCGCCTCGACGAACTCGGCGCCCGCCCCGGCCAGTTCTTCCGCTGGCGGTTCCTGTCCGAGGGCATGGGCCGGACGTCGACGCCGTACTCGCTGTCCGCGCCGCCCCGCCCCGGCCTGCTGCGCATCACCGTGAAGGCGCTCGGCGACCACAGCGCGGCCGTGCCGCTGCTGCGGCCGGGCACCCGGGTGTGGGCGGAGGGCCCGTACGGCGCGCTGACCGCCGACCGGCAGACCTCGCCCAGGTCGCTGCTGATCGCGGCCGGGGTCGGCATCACCCCGCTGCGGGCGCTGTTCGAGACGCTGCCCGGCGAGGTCACCCTGCTGTACCGGGCGCGCACCGCCGAGGATCTGGCCCTGGGCGGCGAACTGGAGGCCATCGCCCGCCGGCGCGGCGCCCGGGTGCTGTACGCACTCAACGGCCCGCACGGCCGGCGCCCCGCCCTGACCCCGAAGTCGCTGCGCGCGACCGTCACCGACCTCGCCGGGCACGACGTGTACCTGTGCGGTCCGCACGCCTTCGCCCGGGACGTGTACGCGGCACTGCGCGCCGCCGGCGTGCCGGACCGCCGTATCCACCACGAGTCGTTCGAGCTGTGAGGCCGCCGTGCACCCGTTGAGGAAGAACCGTCCGCTGCGCCGGATCGTGCTGGCGAGCGCCGCGACCGTCTCCGGCCTGGTGATGCTGCTGTCGCTCAAGCCGCACACGCCGCCGCGGATCGCCGCGGCGCCGGTGCCCGTCCCGTCGGGCAGCCCCGCTGCCGTCGGCGGTTCCTCCGGCACCAGGAGCGTCACCGGTGAGACGGCGCAGACCCGCTGGGGTCCCGTCCAGGTGCGGATCACGGTCGAAGGCGGCCGGATCACCGACGTCACGGCGGTCGCCTACCCCACGGACAACCCGCGCGACCAGGAGATCAACAGCTACGCCCTGCCCGCGCTGCGCAGGGAGGCGCTGGCCGCGCAGAGCGCGGACATCGACTCGGTCTCGGGGGCCACGTACACCAGTGACGGCTACCGGCGGTCGTTGCAGTCGGCGCTGGACCGGGGCCGTGGCTGAGGCCGCGGCCCCGGCCGCCGTGCGACACGCGGAGGAGGTCATGGGGACGGTCTTCTCCTTCGACGTCCGCGGCGGGGAACCCGGCGCGGTCCGCGCCGCGCTGGCCGAGGCCGTGGCCGCGCTGCACCGGGTCGACGAGCGCTTCAGCACCTACCGCCCGGACAGCCAGGTCTCCCGGCTGGCGCGCGGTGAAATCGCGGAGCGGGAGTGCGATCCGGAGGTCGCCGAGGTGCTCGCCCTGGGCGCCGAGGCGGAGGAGACCAGCGGCGGCTGGTTCTGCCTGCGCCACCGGGGGCCACTGGACCCGACGGGCATCGTCAAGGGCTGGGCGGCCGAACGGGCCGCCCGTCACCTCGCGGCTGCGGGAGCCGGCGCGGTCAGCGTGAACGGCGGCGGCGACGTGCAGGTGCTGGGCTCCCCGGGGCCGCACCGGCCCTGGCGGGTCGGGGTGGCGGACCCGGTGCGCCCCGGCCGGCTGGCCGCGGTGGTCTCGGCGGCCGGTGCGGCGGGACTGGCCGTGGCCACCTCGGGCACCGCCGAGCGCGGCGCCCACGTCCTCGACCCGCGCACCGGCCGGCCCGCCGCCACCGACCTGCTCTCGGTCACGGTGCTGGCGCCCCGCCTGACCTGGGCGGACTGCTGGGCCACCGCCGCCTTCGCCCGGGGTTCGCAGGGCGCGCTCGCCTGGCTGGAGACGCTGCCCGGCGTGGAGGCCCTGCTGATCACGGCGGACGGGGAGATGCGGGGCACGCCGGGGCTGAGCGGGTACCTCGCCGCTCAGTGACCGTTCTGCGCGAGCCTCAGCAGGTGGTCCGCCAGGGCCTGGCCCCCGCTCGGGTCCCGGCTGATCAGGAGCAGCGTGTCGTCACCGGCGATGGTGCCGAGGATGTCCTGCAGTTCGGCCTGGTCGATCGCGGACGCCAGGAACTGTGCGGCGCCCGGCGGGGTGCGCAGGACCACGAGGTTCGCCGACGCCTCCGCCGAGATCAGCAGTTCCTGTGAGAGCCGCCGCATCCGCTCCTCCTTGGCGGACTCGCCCAGCGGGGCGCGCGGCGTGCGGAAGCCGCCCTCGCTGGGGACCGCGTAGATGAGGTCGCCGTCGTTGTTGCGGATCTTGACCGCGTTCAGCTCGTCGAGGTCGCGCGAGAGCGTCGCCTGCGTGACGCTCAGCCCGTCGTCGGCCAGCAGCTTGGCCAACTGGCTCTGCGAGCGCACCGGTTGCCGGTTGAGGATGTCCACGATCCGGCGGTGGCGTGCGGTGCGGGTCTGCGGCAGGGCGGGCCCGGCGGCTGAGCCGTCACTGTGCTCGTGGTCCTGTGCCTGACTCATCGTCGTCCCATTTCTGCGGATCATCCCTCCCCGTCGGCCACGTCGGCCTCGTCGGCCTGGTCCAGGATGCCGGGCAGCGCCCGCAGGAGCGCGTCCACGTCGTCGTCGCCGAGGTTCAGCGGCGGCATCAGCCGGATGACGTCGGGAGCGGGCGCGTTCACGAGCAGGCCGGCCTCCTGGGCCGCCTGCTGCACCTGTGGCGCGTGCGGCCCGGTGAGCACGATACCCAGGAGCAGGCCGGCGCCCCGGACGTGGTCGACGAGCGGGTGGCCCAGCGCCTCGACACCCTGGCGCAGCGACTCGCTCTGCCGTTTGACGTTCTCCAGCAGTCCCTCGCCCGCGATGGTGTCCAGGACGGCGAGTCCGGCGGCGCAGGCGACCGGGTTGCCGCCGAAGGTGGTGCCGTGCTGTCCGGGCCCGAGCAGGTCGGCGGCGCGGCCGAACGCGACCGTCGCGCCCAGCGGCAGCCCGCCGCCGAGGCCCTTGGCGAGGGTGACCACGTCCGGCAGGACGCCGTCGTGGGCCTGGTACTCGAACCAGTGCCCGGTGCGGCCGATGCCGGTCTGCACCTCGTCCAGGACGAGCAGCGCACCGGTGGCGGCGGTGATCGCGCGGGCCGCCTTCAGATAGCCGGCCGGCGGTACGACGACACCGTTCTCGCCCTGGATCGGCTCGATGACCACCAGGGCGGTGTCCTCGGTGACCGCGGCGGCCAGCGCCTGCGCGTCGCCGTAGGGCACATGGGTGACGTCGCCGGGCAGCGGCAGGAAGGGCTCCTGCTTGCCGGGCTGGCCGGTCAGGGCCAGGGCGCCCATGGTGCGGCCGTGGAAGCCGCCCCGGGTGGCGACCATGTGGGTGCGCCCGGTGAGCCGGCCGATCTTGAAGGCGCCCTCGTTGGCCTCGGCGCCGGAGTTGCAGAAGAACACCTTGCCGTCGCGGCCGAAGTGCTGGAGCAGCCGTTCGGCGAGGGCGACCGGCGGCTCGGCGACGAACAGGTTGGAGACGTGGCCCAGCGAGGCGATCTGCCGGCTCACGGCCTCGACGACCGCCGGGTGGGCGTGGCCGAGCGCGTTGACCGCGATGCCGCCGACGAAGTCGAGGTACTGCTTGCCGTCGGCGTCCCAGAGCTTCGTGCCCTCGCCGCGGACCAGGGGCAGGCGGGGCGTGCCGTAGTTGTTCATCAGCGCGCCCCGCCACCGGGCGGTCAGTTCGGCGTTGCTCACGACTCCCCCTCTTCGTCCGGCACGACCATCGTGCCGATGCCTTCGTCGGTGAAGATCTCCAGCAGGATCGAGTGCTGGACCCGGCCGTCGATGACGCGGGCCGTGTTCACGCCGCCGCGTACGGCGTGCAGGCAGCCGCGCATCTTCGGCACCATGCCCAAGGACAGCTCCGGCAGGAGTTTCTCCAGCTGGCTCGCGGTGAGGCGGCTGATCACCTCCTCGGAGTTGGGCCAGTCCTCGTAGAGGCCCTCGACGTCGGTGAGGACCATGAGGGTTTCGGCGCCCAGTGCCGCAGCGAGTGCCGCAGCCGCCGTATCAGCATTGACGTTGTAGACATGTCCGTCGTCCTGGGAGCGGGCGATCGAGGAGACGACCGGGATGCGGCCGTCGGCGAGCAGGGTTTCGAGCGCGCCGGTGTCGATCGCGGTGATCTCGCCGACGCGCCCGATGTCGACCGGCTCGCCGTCGATCTCGGGGGTGTGCCTGGTGGCGGTGATGGTGTGGGCGTCCTCGCCGGTGAGGCCGACGGCGAGCGGGCCGTGCTGGTTGAGCAGTCCGACCAGTTCGCGCTGGACCTGCCCGGCCAGCACCATGCGGACGACGTCCATGGCGTCCTCGCTGGTGACGCGCAGGCCCGCCTTGAACTCGCTGACGATGCCGTGCCGGTCGAGGGCGGCGCTGATCTGCGGGCCGCCGCCGTGCACGACGACGGGCTTGAGTCCGGCGTGCCGCAGGAAGACGACGTCCTGGGCGAAGGCGGCCTTCAGCTCCTCGTCGATCATGGCGTTGCCGCCGAACTTGATGACGACGGTCTTGCCGTGGTGGCGGGTGAGCCAGGGCAGGGCCTCGATGAGGATCTTGGCCTTGGGCAGTGCCGTGTGTTTCCGCGTCGTGGTCATGAGGAGTAGGCGCTGTTCTCGTGGACGTAGTCGGCGGTGAGGTCGTTGGTCCAGATGGTGGCGGTCTCGGAGCCCGCGGCGAGGTCGGCGACGATGTGCACCTCGCGGTAGCGCATGTCGACCTTCTCGCGGTCCTCGCCGACCGAGCCGTTCTTGCAGACCCAGACGCCGTTGATGGCGACGTTCAGCCGGTCCGGCTCGAAGGCGGCCCCGGTGGTGCCGATCGCGGACAGGACGCGGCCCCAGTTGGGGTCCTCGCCGTGGATGGCGCACTTGAGGAGGTTGTTGCGGGCGATGGAGCGGCCCACCTCGACGGCGTCGGCCTCGGTCGCCGCGCCCACCACCTCGACCTGGATGTCCTTGCCGGCGCCCTCGGCGTCCCCGATGAGCTGGCGGCCGAGGTCGGCGCAGACGGTCCGTACGGCCTCGGCGAACTCCTCGTAGCCGGGCGTGACTTCGGCGGCGCCGGAGGCGAGCAGCAGCACGGTGTCGTTGGTGGACATGCAGCCGTCGGAGTCGACGCGGTCGAACGTGACCTTCGTGGCCGCGCGCAGGGCCCTGTCGAGGACGTCGGCCTCCAGGTCGGCGTCCGTGGTGAGCACGACCAGCATGGTGGCCAGGCCCGGGGCGAGCATGCCCGCGCCCTTGGCCATGCCGCCGACGGTCCAGCCGTCCTTGGTGACGACGGACGTCTTGTGCACGGTGTCGGTGGTCTTGATGGCGATGGCGGCCTTCTCGCCGCCGTGCGGGCTGAGCTGGGCGACCGCCTTGTCCACGCCCCGCAGCAGCTTGTCCATCGGCAGCAGCACACCGATCAGGCCCGTGGAGCAGACGGCGACCTGGCCGGGCGCGTGGCCGCCCGTCTCGTCGTGGCCCGCGGTGTTGAGCGACTCGGCCGCCTTCTCCGCGGTGGCGTGGGTGTCCTGGAAGCCCTTGGGACCCGTACAGGCGTTGGCGCCGCCGGAGTTGAGGACGACGGCGGTCAGCTCACCGCCCTTGAGGACCTGCTCGGACCACAGCACCGGCGCGGCCTTGACACGGTTGGAGGTGAAGACGCCCGCGGCGGCGCGGCGCGGCCCGGTGTTGACCACGAGGGCCAGGTCGGGGTTGCCGTTCTCCTTGATCCCGGCGGCGATGCCCGCAGCCGTGAATCCCTTTGCGGCCGTGACACTCACGGTGCGACTCCGATCGTGGAAAGTCCGGTGGTCTCGTCGAGTCCGAGGGCGATGTTCATGCTCTGCACGGCGCCGCCCGCGGTGCCCTTGGTCAGGTTGTCGATGGCGCTGATCACGACGACGCGGTGCGCGGCGGGGTCGTACGCCACCTGGATCTGGACGGCGTTGGAGCCGTGCACGGCGCCGGTGGCGGGCCACTGCCCCTCGGGCAGCAGGTGGACGAAGGGCTCGTCGGCGTACGCCTTCTCGTAGGCGGCGCGGACGGTCTCGGCGGTGACGCCCGCGCGGGCCCTGGCGCTGCACGTGGCGAGGATGCCGCGGGGCATCGGGGCCAGGGTGGGCGTGAAGGAGACGGTGACCGGCTCGCCGGCCGCCGCGCCGAGGTTCTGCATCATCTCGGGGGTGTGCCGGTGGCCGCCGCCTACGCCGTAGGGGGACATGGAGCCCATGACCTCGGAGCCGAGCAGGTGCGGCTTGGCCGCCTTGCCCGCGCCGGAGGTGCCGGAGGCGGCGACGACCACCGCCTCGTTCTCGACGAGTGCGGCCGCGTAGGCGGGGACGAGGGCCAGGGACACGGCGGTCGGGTAGCAACCGGGCACCGCGATGCGCTTGGACCCCTCCAGCGCGGCGCGGCCACCCGGAAGTTCGGGGAGTCCGTAGGGCCAGGTGCCGGCGTGCGGGGAGCCGTAGAACCGCTCCCAGTCGGCCGGGTCCTTCAGCCGGAAGTCGGCGCCCATGTCGATGACGAGGACGTCGTCTCCGAGCTGCTCGGCGACGGCCGCGGACTGGCCGTGCGGCAGCGCGAGGAAGACGACGTCGTGCCCGGCCAGTGCCTCGGGGGCGGTCTCGGCGAGCACCCGGTCGGCCAGCGGCAGCAGGTGCGGCTGGAGCGCGCCGAGCCGCTGACCGGCGTTGGAGTTGCCGGTCAGGGCACCGATCTCCACCTCGGGGTGCGCGAGCAGCAGACGCAGCGCTTCTCCGCCCGCGTATCCGCTGGCACCGGCGATCGCCACACGTACAGCCATGAGCCCTCCTCCTTGATGGCATGACTATACGTATGGATGCACGTTTATGCAATCCTGGGCGGGTCCGCCTTCGGGAGCATGATCCAGCGGGAGACGACGAAGGTCACCGGGATCGCCGCCGCGGAGGCGAGCAGCGGGGCGAACCGGCTCCCGGCGTGCAGCACGTCGACGATCACGTACACGCCCGCCGTGGTGATCAGGAAATTGGCGGCGTTCGTCAGCGGGAACAGCAGGAATTTCCGCCAGGTCGGCCGGGTCCGGTAGGTGAAGCGCGCGTTCAGGAAGAAGGAGCCGATCATGCTGAGGAAGAAGGCGAGCACATGCGCGAGGAGGTACGGCAGACGCGTGAGGAACAGCAGGTAAAGAACGTAGTACGTCGCCGTGTTGAGAACGCCGACCACGGCGAAGGTGACGATCTGCCTCGTCATCGGGTTACGCATCAGGAAATGAGATCCTTCGTTCGCTCCACGTTGCTCTCCTTCACCAGGAAGTGCGGGCGCCCCTTCACCTCGTAGTAGATCCGGCCCGTGTACTCCCCGATGACGCCGAGCATGACCATCTGCACGCCGGCGAGCGCGGTGACGGCCGTGATGATCGTGACATATCCGGGGGTCTGCACTCCGTTGACGAGGGCGGCGCCCACGATCCACGCGGTGTACACCCCGGCGCACAGCAGCAGCCACATGCCCAGGTGGAGGGCGGCGCGCAGCGGCCTGTTGTTGAACGAGAGCAGTCCGTCGAGGCCGTAGTTGAGCAGGGACTTCAGGCTCCAGGAACTGCTGCCGTGCTCGCGTACCGCGTTCTCGTACTCGAAGGTGGTGGTGGGGAAGCCCACCCAGGCGAACAGGCCCTTGGAGAAGCGGTTGTACTCGGTCAGCGCCAGCACCGCCTCCACCACGCGCCGCGACAGCAGCCGGAAGTCGCCCACGCCGTCCTTGAGTTCCACGTCGACGAGCCGGTTGACGAGCCGGTAGTACAGGCGGGCGGTGAGGGTGCGGGTGAACCGGTCGCCGTTCCTGCTGCGCCGGGCCAGCACCTGGTCGAAGCCCTGGCCGCGCAGCTCGACCATGCGCCGGATCAGCTCCGGCGGGTGCTGGAGGTCGGCGTCCATGACGACCACGGAGTCTCCCGAGGCGTGGCGCAGGCCGGCGAGCAGGGCGGCCTCCTTGCCGAAGTTGCGGCTGAACGAAACGTAGCGCACGCGTGCGTCGGCGGCGGCCAGTCGCTGGAGCAGCGTCAGTGTCCGGTCGCGGCTGCCGTCGTCGACGTACACGAACTCCATGTCGTGGCCGAGCGGCAGGAGGTCTTCGGCGACCTTCTGGACCGCCTCGTGGAAGCGTTCGATGACGTCTTCCTCGTTGTAGCAGGGCGCGACGATCGAGATGAGCATGGTTGTTCTCCCCGGGGGGCGCGGTCAGAGAGCGCTGGTCGTGCGCTCGCGCGGGCGTGTGGGCGTGGGGTGCGGGGCGGGGCGGCCGGCGGTCCGCCGTCGGCGGCGGACGGCGCCGAGGGCGCCCAGCAGGGCCAGGACCACGAGCGAGGCACCGCCGACGGCGGTGCCCAGGCGCAGGCCGGGCGGGTGGAAGGTGCAGGTGACGCTGGTCGCGGAACCGTCCAGGGGCACGGCGATCAGGCCGTAGTACTGCTCGGCGGGGACGGCGGGGCCGTTGCCCGCGGCACACCGCCAGCCGGCGATCCGGGGCGCGGCGACGACGGCGGTTCCGGTGCTGTGGGCCGGGAGCCGGGCGTGCAGCGTGCCGTCGGAGACGCTCACCTCGCTCGCGCCGGTGGCCTCGAGGTGCTCGACGGCGGTGCGCAGCCGGGCGGTGTCCAGGCAGCCGACCGCACCGTCCGGGACCGTGCCGGCCCTGGTGGGGGTCAGCTCGATCCGCAACCGCCCGGAGGCCGGGACCCGGCCGAGCCGCTGCATGGCGGCGATCTTGGCCGCGTCGGACCTGAACCGTCCGGTCGGGCCGTAGCCGTGCGCGGCGCCCGCTCCGGTTCCGCCCGCCGGGGCGGCGGTGAGCCGGGCGGTGCCGTAGAAGTGCGGCGCCCACAGGTAGACCTCGCTGCCGGCCGGGCAGCGGGCGGTGATCGACGGCTTCGGCGCCGGGAGCGCCCCCGCGGCGCGGCGGGCGGCGCCGAACCGCAGGCCGGGACGGGCCGCGTCGGCGCTGCGGTCCGGCTGCTCCCCGGCCCAGGTGCGCATGGTGAGGCGCGGCACGGTGTAGACGCGGGCGCCGAGGACCAGCTCCTGGTTGCGGTACGGCGAGGGGCCGAAGGCGGCGACACCCGCGCGCGCGGGCCCGGCGGCGCCGGACGGGCGTACGGTCACCAGCGGGGGCACGTCCTGGCGGGACACGGACGGGGGGCTGGGGTCGCGCGCGTACCAGTCCTGGTGCGGGTCCGGCGGTGAGTGCACGCGGGCGCCCACGGAGAAGACGGCGTCCGTGACGGCGTTGTCCAGGCTCTGCAGGTTGCGCCCGCGGGAGGTCCAGCCGTCGCCCAGGGCGGTGAGCATGCGGCTGAGGACGTCGGCGGTGAGGCTGCTGTAGTACTGGGCCCCCTGACCGCCGACCATCATCGGGTCGTTGCCCACGGTCTGCTCCCGGCCCGGGTCGGTGCGGTAGCGGGGCCAGTCCTCGGCCCGCGCGATCGCGTCCGCCTGCCGCTGCTGCCGCGCCCCCCAGGGCGCGTAGTCGTCCAGGTGGGCCAGCCGCAGCCGGGTCGCCACGGCGGAGGTGGCGGTGGCCTCCCCCAACTGCACCGCGGTGAGCAGCACCACGGCGAGTCCCGCGAGGGCGGTACGGCGCCGCTGCCTGCGACCGGCGGGCGACGGCGCACCGCCGGGGCCGGGCCGGCGGACGGCGGGCGGACGCGGGGCGGTGGGCGGGCCTGCGCCGGCTCCTGCGGCCCGGGCGGTGCCGGGCGGGTGCGGGCCGGCGGCGGAGGACTCCGAGCCGTCGGCGGGCAGGCGTCGGCCGTCGGCGGACGTTCTCCCGGCGTCGGCGGACACAGGCGCGCGTTCGGTGGCGGATCCCCCGCCGTCGGCGAACCCCCGTGCGTCCTCGGTGGCCGAGCCCCCGCCATCGGCGGCCGCCCCCCGCTCCGCGCGGCCGAGGAGCAGCAGTCCCGCGAGGGCCCCCGCCGCGGCCAGGAGCAGTACCGGCCAGGCGAAGGAGCGGACCAGGCCGCTGCCGCTCGCGACGGCGGCGATCAGGGCGAGCAGCGTGGCAGCCGCCCCCAGCGCGCGCGGGCCCGGAGTGCCGTACGAGAGGGTGTGCCAGGCCGCGATGACCAGCAGCGCGCACAGGACGAAGGCCTGGCGGTAGGGGCTGCCGTTCGGGGTGGCGAAGGCGTGCCAGGCCAGGTGGGTCGGCGTCCACTGCAGGGACAGCGTCACGGCGGCCACCAGCAGGGGCCATCCGGCGCGCACCCGCTTCGGGGCCGCGCGGTGGAAGGGCAGGGCGAGGGCGAGCAGCAGGGCCGTGGTGCCCACGAAGAGGGCCGGGCTGCCGAAGCCGTACGTCGTGGGCAGCAGGCGGGCCAGGACGTCCTCGGTGGGCACCGGCGAGAAGTGCGTGACCCGGCCCGGGTAGGCGTGCTGCGTGCCGCGGTAGATCACCGTCACCAGCGGCGCCGACAGGCCCACGCCGAGGACGACGGTGGCCGCGGCCCGGCCCGCGGCCACCAGCGCGCGCCGCCGCGGCACCCGGCCGAGCCACAGCCGCAGCAGCAGCACCAGGCCGGCGCCGAGGGTGGCCATGTAGGCGGTGTAGAAGTTGGCGATCCAGGCGAGCGCCACGATCACCACGCCGAGCAGCCGGCGCCGCCCGGTCAGGGCCCATTCGCCGACCAGGCAGAGCAGGGGCAGCGCGACGAGGCCGTCCAGCCACATCGGGTTGTAGGAGGCGTCCGCCAGGGACCACCCGCACAGGGCGTAGGCGGCGCCCAGCAGCCCCGCCGCCCACCAGCGGCCCGGGCGCAGGCGGAGCAGCAGCCAGGCCATGGCGGCGCCGGCGGACATGGTCTTCAGCACGGTGACGACGTAGACCGCGAGGTGGATCTCGTCCCGCGGGAAGAACGCGACCAGCAGGGCGAAGGGGCTGCTGAGGTAGGTCCCGAGGTCGGGCAGGAAACTGGAGCCGTACCCGGACTGCCAGTTGACCAGCAGGCCGCCGTCGGCGCGTCCGTGCAGCAGGTCCCACAGGTGGGCGTGGAAGGGCACGTACTGGTTGCCCAGGTCGTTGACGCTGCGGGTGCGGGGACCGAAGGGGTAGCTGCCGGCGACGGCGTCGGCGGCGCAGAAGGCGGTGGCGGTGAGCAGCGCGGCCAGCAGGGTGGCGGACTGCCCCGGCCGCCGCCACCAGGGTATGCGGGGCGAGCCGTCCTCCGGGGCGCCGTCGCCCCCGTCCGCTCGTCGCCGCACGGCTTTGAGAACGGCCCTCGGCAGGCTTGGACGATCCATTCTCGGCAGGCTCCCAGGGGAATTTCGGGACGTACGGCGTCTCGTCGGGAAGGGGAGGTCACTCCCCGCGCGTCGTCGATCTACGGGCCTGGACGGCGGGCTTCGCGACGGCTGTGCCGTCGCCCGGGGCGGGGGCCGTGAATTCGAATGCGCAGCAGTATTCTCCGGCACCCTGTTTCCGTCAGGGAAACTCGAACCGTCGCGTAAATGATCCAGGGGTTAATTGAATTGCCGTCGGGTTCGGGGGCGATGACCGGTGGTGCTCGGGAGGACTCGCGACCGCCCCGCCGCGAGATGCCCGGCGGCGGAGCTTGACCTGGAGCGTGCTCCAGGTTCTACGGTCTTCCCATGACCAGCGGACAGCCCCTCCCCGGGGTCCGGGCAACGACTCTGACCATCGCCCAGGTCGCCGAGCGCACCGGCCTCTCCCACGACACCCTGCGCTACTACGAGCGGGCCGGCCTGATCGAACGGGTCGGCCGCAGCACCGGCAACCAGCGGCGGTACGAGGCGGCCGACCTGGCCTGGCTGGAGTTCCTGCTGCGGCTGCGCGAGACGGGCATGTCGATCGCCGGCATGCAGCGCTTCGCCCGCCTGCGGGCCGGGGGCGACGCGACGGTCGCCGACCGGCTGGCGCTGCTGCGTGAGCACCGGGCCGAACTGGCCGCGCGCATGCGGGCGCTGCGCCGCAGCGCGGGCGCGCTGGACGACAAGATCGATCACTACGAACGACTGCTGCACGAGCGGCAGGCGGGGACGGACGATGCGAGATGAGCGAGAGCACCACCCGTGAAGAGCGCTTCGACCGCGGCCTCGAGGTGCTGCGGAGCGTGGACGGCGAGGCGGGGCAGCGGGTCGTCGACTCGCTGGCCGACATCAGCCCCGAACTGGGACACCAGATCGTCTCCTGGGGCTTCGGCGAGATCTACGCCCGACCGGAACTCGCCCCGCGCGACCGCCAGTTGGTGACGCTCGGGATGCTGACCGCGCTCGGCGGCTGCGAGCCCCAGCTGGAGGTGCACGTGAACGCGGCCCTCAACGTCGGTCTCACGCCGGAGCAGATCGTCGAGGCGATGCTGCACGCGGCCGGCTACTGCGGTTTCCCGAAGGCCCTCAATGCCACCTTCGTCGCCAAGAAGGTCTTCACCGAGCGTGGGCTGCTGCCGCTCGGCCGGCGGTCCACGCCGGCCTGAGGGCCCGTCGAAGAGTGCTCGGTGCGCCGAAAGGCAAGATGGGCGGGGCAGGCAGCCGGGGCACGTCCATGGGCGGGCAGCGGCCCGGGCCGGGAACGGCGAACACGAGCGGAGGCGGAAGACGATGGGCGAGTACTGGCCGGTGCCGGACGCGCTGGCCTACCTGGCCGGGCGGTGGCGGGTCGAGCGGTCGGTGCGGGACCTGGCCGGCGGCGGCGAGGGCTCCTTCACCGGCGTGACCGACTTCGGTCCGCTGGACGGCGGGGGGCTGCTGCACCACGAGTCGGGCACGTTCGTCTGGCGGGGCGTCGCCCGGCCCGCGGAGCGCACCCTGCGCTTCCTGCCCGGCACCCGCCCGGGCGGGGCTGACGTGCGGTTCGCCGACGGGCGGCCCTTCCACGACCTGGACCTGGCCTCGGGCCGGCACATCGCCGACCACCCCTGCTCGGCCGACCTGTACCGCGGCGAGTTCACCGTGCGGGACGCGGACCACTGGCGGACGGTGTGGCGCGTGGGCGGCCCGGCCAAGGACCTGGTCCTCACCACCGACTACACGCGCGAAGGCTGAACCCACCCGGCCGCCCGCGCGGCCCGCCCTTGCTCGGGCCCCGCCTTCGCGCGGGCCCCGCCTTCGCGCGGGCCGCGGCGAGGCTCACTCGAAGACGAGCGCCATCCACTGACCGGGCCGCTCCAGTGACCGGGCCGCTCCAGCGGCTGGAAGCCCAGCTTCTCGTAGACGCCGTGCGCGTCGTCGGTGGCCAGAACGATCCGCCGCAGCCCGTGAGGGCGCAGGTGCTCGCGGACGGCGCCGACGAGAGCGGTGCCGATGCCTTTGCCGCGCACGGCCGGATCGACATACACGTCGCACAGCCAGGCGAAGGTCGTCAGGTCGGTGATCACACGGGCGTACGCGACCTGGTCACCGCGGGCGGTGTCGAACACACCGAAGTTCAGCGAGCCGTCGATGGCCCGGTCCTGCTTCTCCCGTGTGCGGCCCCGCGCCCAGTACGTCTGCGTGGAGAGCCACTCGTGCACACGTGCGGCGTCTGCGGGCGGGGTCGGTGGAGATCTCGTAGCCGTCGGCCAGGCGCGGGGTGGCAGTCGTGCCGGGAGGCTGACAGGCCCGGGCGGACCCTGTTAAGCGGGTTCCGGTACACCGTCCGCGCCCGGTCGTCAGGCGAGCGCCTCGGTGCAGGCCGTGCGCAGACGGCGTACGCCCTCGGTGATCTCGGCGATGCCGCCGACCGCGGCGAAGCTCAGCCGGACGTGCGCGGCCGGGGGCTCCGCGCTGAAGTACGGGCGGCCCGGGGTGAGCGCGACCCCCGCGCGCAGGGCCGCGGCGGTGAGGGCGGCCTCGTCCGTGCCGTCGGGCAGGCGCACCCACAGGTGGTAGCCGCCGGACGGGATGTGCGGGAGGACCAGTTCGGGCAGGTGCAGCCGAAGGGCGCTCGTCATCGCGTCCCGGCGGGCCTTCAACTCGGCCGCCAGCGCACGCAGATGGCGCGGCCAGGCGGGCGAGCCGACGAGCTCCAGCGCCGCCTCCTGCAGCGGCCCCGGCACGAAGAAGGTGTCGACGACCTGGATCGCGCGCAACCGCTGGCGGACCGGGCCGCGGGCGGCCAGCGCGCTCACCCGGAAGCTGGGCGAGGTCGCCTTGGTCAGCGAAGCGACGTGCACGACGACCCCGTCCGGGTCGTCGGCGGCCAGCGGCGGCGGCAGGGGGCCCGCGTCCTCGTGGACGAGCCGGCGCACGAAGTCGTCCTCGATCACGAACGCGCCGGCCTCGCGGGCGATCCGCACCACCTCGGCCCGCCGGTCCGGGGCGAGCACGGCGCCCGTGGGGTTCTGGAACAGGGGCTGGCAGACGAAGACACGCGCGCCGCTCGCCCGGAACGCGTCGGCCAGCAGCCGCGGGCGCACCCCGTCGGCGTCGACCGGGACCGGGACCGGCCGCAGCCCCGCGGAGCGGGCGATGGCCAGCATGCCCGGGTAGGTCGGCGACTCGACGAGCACCGCGGCGCCGGGCGGTGCGAGGGCGCGCAGCGCTGTGGTGAGCGCGGACTGGCCGCCCGCCGTGATCAGGACCTCGGCGGCGGTCACCGTGCCGCCGGGGCCGCCGATGCTCCGCGCGAACCACTCGCGCAGTTCCACGAGCCCGTCCAGCGGAGGTCTGCCCCAGGCCCCGGGGCGGCGGCCCGCGCGGGAGAGCGCGGCGGCCATCGCCCGCTCGGGCTGGAGCGAGGGGTGCAGGTAGCCGCCGCTGAACTCGATCACGCCGGGCGGCGGGGCGGCGAGCGAGACCGTGACGCCGGAGGCGTCCACCGTGCGCGGTACGAGGCCGGCGGCCGCGTCGGCGCTGAGCGCGACGGCCTGCCAGGAGGTGTCCCCGGCCGCGGGGGCGGGGGCGGGCGGCGCGGCCCGGAAGGCGCCCGCGCCGGGGCGTGTGACGACCAGCCCCTCGGCGGCCAGTTGCGCCAGGGCCCGGGAGACGGTCACCGGGCTCACCCGGTACCGCTCGACCAGCGCCCGGCTGGACGGGAGCTTTCCACCCGGTGAGTAGCGGTCGAGATCCCGTCGGAGCCGTTGGGCCAGCTCGCCCACACTGCTACGCTCATGCATGGAAGCAAAGAGTAGCGCTACTGCGCCGAACCGGATAGCGGTCCACAGCCCGGCGCCGAAGGCGGCCGAGGCGGAAGCGGCGGCCGGGCCCGAGGCGGAAGCGGCCCGGGCCGCCGGGCCCACCGGACCGGCCGCGCGGGAAGAAGCCGCGGACCCGGCCGGGGCTTCGTCCCGGACGCGGTCCGGGTTCCTCCAGGCCGCGCTCGGTGTGCTCGCCTTCTCCCTCACCTTCCCGGCCACCGCCTGGGGTCTGGAGGGCTTCGGCCCCTGGTCGCTGGTGGCCGTGCGCAGCGTGCTCGCCGCCGTCATCGCGGGCGGCTGCCTGCTGGCGCTGCGCGTGCCGCCGCCCGCCCGCCGCCACTGGCCCGGACTCGCGGTCGTCGCCGCCGGGGTGGTCCTCGGTTTCCCGCTGCTCACCACCCTGGCCCTAAAGACCTCGACCACCGCGCACGCGGCGGTCGTCGTCGGCCTGCTCCCGCTCACCACGGCGCTGCTGTCGGCCCTGCGGGTCGGGGCCCGCCCGTCCAGGACGTTCTGGGCGGCGGCGCTGGCGGGCGCGGCGGCCGTGGTCGCCTTCACCGTGCAGCAGAGCGGTGGCGCGCTGACCACCGCCGACGGCTATCTCTTCGGCGCGCTGCTGGTGTGCGCGGCGGGCTACACCGAGGGCGGCCGGCTGGCCCGCATCATGCCGGGCTGGCACGTCATCGGCTGGGCCCTGGTGCTGTGCCTGCCGGTCACCGTGCCGGCCGCCGCGGTCGCGCTGTCGTTCGAGCCGGTGCACCTGGGCGTGCACAGCGTGGCCGGCCTGCTGTGGGTCGCGGCGGGCTCGCAGTTCCTCGGGCTGGTCGTCTGGTACCGGGGCATGGCGGCCGTCGGCATCCCCAAGGCCAGCCAGTTGCAGCTGGCCCAGCCGCTGCTCACACTGGTGTGGTCGGTGCTGCTGCTCGGCGAGCATCTGACGCCGGCCGCCCCGCTGACGGCCGCCGCCGTGCTCGTCTGCATCGCCGTCACCCAGCGGGCGCGCGGCTGACCGGGCCACATCCGGCGCCGACCGCACACCCGGTTTCCGGCCGCGGACCGGTTCCGGCCGCGCTCCGCGCCGTAGACTCGGGAACCGAGGACCGCTGCTCCCCCGCATGGTGAGGAGGCCCCGCAGATGCGCGCAGCCAAAGGCGACCAGCTCGTGCAGCACGGCCGGGTGGTCGGCCAGCACGACCAGGTCAGCGAAGTCGTCGAAGTGATGGGCTCGGAGGGCAGTCCGCCCTACCGCGTCCGCTTCCCGGACGGGCACGAGGCCGTGATGTCCCCCGGCCCCGACTGCCAGGTCCGCCGTCACGAGAAGGAACAGCAACAGTACTAGTGCTGTGGCCGGAAAGGTTTGCCGGGAAGCTCGCGGCGTCCGGTGCTGGGGGTACCTCCCACGCCCTTCAGGCAGTGGGGGAGCATCACCCGCGTACTGGATGTACTCGGGTGATGCGACAACGCGGCTGGGGGTCCCCCTGCTCGAAGAGCTTGGGGGAGCCGTGCCGGGCGTCGCGAGCCGGTGAACCTTTCCGGCCACAGCACGGGGCGACCCGGACCCGGGTCCGGACTCAGCGCGGGGGCCTAGCCGGCTGCCGGTAGTGGTCGGCGACCACCCGTGCCATAGCGCCCGCCGGGTCCGCGGCGACCTCCTTGGCCGCGAAGAAGACGTGCCCGCGCACCTGCGGGTACTTCTTCGCCAGCGTGAGGTGCCGGGACAGTTCGTCCGGGTCCCGCCAGGCCTTGCCCTGGCTCGCGTCCCCGGCCTTGTACAGCGCCTCGCCCAGGTAGAGCCGGGTGCGGCTGCCCCGCGCCACCTCCGCCCACCAGGGCACGAGCTTGGCGTAGTCGGCGGCGCTCAGGCCGATGTTCCAGTACAGCTGCGGGACGATGTAGTCGATCCAGCCCTTGCGGACCCAGGTGCGGGTGTCCGCGTACAGGTCGTCGTAGGACTGGGCGCCCGCCTTCGTGTCGGAGCCGCGCGAGTCGGCCGAGGCGTTGCGCCACACGCCGAACGGGCTGATCCCGAACTGCGTGCCGGGCCGGATCCGCGTGATGCCCGCGGCCGTCTCCCGGACCAGCCGGTCGACGTTGTCCCGCCGCCAGGCGGCCCGGTCGGCGAAGCCGGAGCCGTGGCGGGCATAGGCCGCACCGTCGTCGAAGGACCGGCCGGCCACCGGGTACGGGTAGAAGTAGTCGTCGAAGTGCACGCCGTCGACGGGGTACCTGCGCACCGCGTCGAGCATCGCCTCCTGCACGAAGGCCCGGACCTCGGGCAGGCCCGGGTTGTAGTAGAGGGCGCCGCCGTACGCCACCACCCAGCCGGGGTGCCGGCGGGCCGGGTGGGATGCGGCGAGCCGGGACGGGTCGTCGTGCAGCGCGACCCGGTAGGGGTTGAACCACGCGTGCAGGCGCAGGCCCCGGGCGTGCGCCTCCTCGACCGCCGTGCCCAGCGGGTCCCAGCCGGGGTCCTTGCCCTGGGTGCCGGTGAGGAACTGCGACCACGGCTCGTACGGCGAGGGCCACAGCGCGTCGGCGGTGGGACGCACCTGGAGGACGACAGTGTTGAGGCGGCGGCGCACCGCCGCGTCCAGCAGCGCGGTCAGTTCACCGCGCTGGCGGGCCACGCTCAGGCCGGTGCGCGAGGGCCAGTCGCGGTTGGCCACCGTCGCCAGCCACATCCCGCGCATCTCGGTGGTGGCGCGCCCGCCGCGGGCCCCGGCCGACGCGCCGGGAGGCTGGGGCGCCGCCGTCGCGCCCGGTGTCACCGCCACGGTCGACAGGGCTGCCACCGTGAACGCCCGTCGTGTCACTCGGCCCATCCGGGCACCCCCAGTACGCCGTGGATCCGCGCCGTCACGGATCGTGCACCGGGCCAGCATGCACGACCCGGCCCGTCGATCTGCGTCACGACGGGGGTAACGTGCTCGATCGGAGCAGGCACCGCACACATGGGCCGCCTGCCACAGCCGAAGATCAGCAGCGAAAGGGACGATGTGACCGACATCGAACGCGTCGGAGTCGTGGGCTGCGGCCAGATGGGTGCGGGCATCGCCGAGGTGTGCGCCCGGGCCGGACTGGACGTGAAGGTCGCCGAGACCACCGGCGAGGCCCTGGAGATCGGCCGCACCCGGCTGTTCAACTCCCTGGCCAAGGCGGCCGAGCGCGGCAAGATCACCGAGGAGGAGCGGGACGCGACGCAGGCGCGGCTCACCTTCACCACCGACCTCGGCGAGTTCGCCGACCGCGACCTGGTGATCGAGGCCGTGGTGGAGAACGAGCAGGTCAAGACCGAGATCTTCCAGGTCCTCGACCAGGTGGTGACCCGGCCGGACGCGATCCTGGCGTCCAACACCTCCTCGATCCCGCTGGTGAAGCTGGCCGTCGCCACCGCGCGCCCCGACCAGGTCATCGGCATCCACTTCTTCAACCCGGCCCCGGTGCAGCAGCTGGTCGAGCTGATCCCGGCGCTCACCACGTCCGAGGGCACCCTGAGCCGGGCCCAGCTGTTCACCGAGAAGGTGCTCGGCAAGCACGCGATCCGCGCCCAGGACCGTTCGGGCTTCGTGGTCAACGCGCTGCTGATCCCCTACCTGCTCTCCGCGATCCGGATGTTCGAGTCGGGCATCGCCAGCCGCGAGGACATCGACAACGGCATGGAGCTGGGCTGCGCCCACCCGATGGGCCCGCTGAAGCTGTCCGACCTGATCGGCCTGGACACGGTCGCCTCGGTCGCGTACTCGATGTACGAGGAGTACAAGGAGCCGCTGTACGCCGCTCCCCCGCTGCTCCAGCGCATGGTCGACGCCGGCCGGCTGGGCCGCAAGAGCGGCTCGGGCTTCTACACCTACGGCTGACCACGCAGCGCGACGCCCCCGCGGGCCCGGCACCGGGAAGGTGCCGGGCCCGCGGCGTTCACACGCCGTGTGCGCACCGGACTCGCATATGCCGTTCACACACTCTCCCCCCACGCCCACCAGGCGAGTTGACTCCTCATGCACATGCAAGGGACGTGAGACGACTACAGAAAGGAGCGGGTCCGTGACCGTCGATCCCGAGCATCCGGCCGTTCCCGGAGACCTCGCAGAGTTACGGCGCCGTCTGGACGTGGCATATGCCCGCGTGGAGGGTGGCCTGGCCCTGCTGAACCATCGCACCGAGGAGACCGCGAAGGAACTCGACGAGCTGAGCGCGCGGCTCGTCACCGTCGAGCACTCCCGCTGGCCGCTGCCCACGGTCTCCGCACTGGCGGCCGTGGGCGCCCTGGTCGTGGCCCTGTGGCAGGCACTGTGCCGTTAGCTCCTGTCGTCACGTTCCCGCCTGCCCCGCGACGACAGGACCTGGTCCCCCCGGCCACCGGGCCGGGTGTCCTGCCCGAGCCGGAGGTGGTGCAGGAGCAGTAACGCCGCCGCCATGTTGGCGGCCGGGACCTCACCGCGGGCGACCAGGTCGGGGACGACTTTGAGGGGGACCCATTCCCGGCGGTCCGACTCGAAGTCGTCCACGGGGTGTCCGACGTACTCGCCCTCGTCCGACCAGTAGATGTGGTGCCGGGCGTCGGTGAGGCCGTTGGACGGCTCCACGCTCATCAGGTGGTGCAGCCGTCCCGGCCGCCAGCCGGTCTCCTCCTCCAGCTCGCGGGCCGCCGCGTGCGCGACGTCCTCGCCGTCCTCGACGACGCCTGCCGCCAGCTCCCAGCCCCAGCTGTCGGTGATGAAGCGGTGGCGCCACAGGAGGAGGACCTCTTGGGCGTCGTTCACCACCGTGGCCACGGCGACGGGCCGCAGCCGTATCAGGAAGTGGTCGAGGTGCCGGCCGTCCGGCAGCGCCACATCCGCGAGGTTGACGGTGAACCAGCGGTTTGCGTACACAGTTTGTTCGTTCTGTTTCGTCCACTGCACGGTTCTGCCACCTTCCGTGGGGTCAGTGGCAATATCGCAGCCCCAGCGACCCGGGAGGCAGGCGCACGGCGTGCCGCGCACGGCGCAGCGGCGGGCGCAGGGCGGCCCGCGGGGGCGGACGGGGAGGGCCGGGGTGGGCCGTTGGGGGCGGACGGGGAGGGACGGCAGGGACGGACGGGGAGGGCCGTGGGCCGGCCCAGGGCCGCGGGCCGCCGGGCGGGCGCGGCCGTAGCCGGCCCAGGGGCACAGGCCGTCGGGGGTCAGCGGGTCGTGAACAGCGGTACGCGCAGGGCCCCGTCGATGAGTTCGGCCGCCTCGGCCGTGCCCGCGCAGCCGCTGCGCACGAGGTGTTCGCGCACCGCCCGCAGCCGGTCCCGCAGCCGCTGGGACTCCATCCCCCGGGCCTGCTCGGTCATCCTGACCGCCGTGGCCACCGCCTGCTCCACGTTGCCCCGGCGCAGCTCGATGGTGCTGAGCATGGCCAGGCGGTGCACCCGGCCGCGGTCGTGCGCGGGGTTGTCCACCGCCTCGGTGGCGTGCTCCTCGGCCGCGGCCAGCTCGCCGAGACTGAGCAGCGCCTCCGCCACCTGGACGTTGACCAGGCCCGGCTGGACGTATCCGGTCTCGTCGGGCTCGTGTCCGCGCCGGATGCGTTCGGCGGCCTGCTCGGCTCGCCGGATGCAGGACAGCGCGCTCGTGCCGTCGCCGAGATGGGCGTACGCCTTGGCCTGCATCGCGAACAGGTCGGAGGCGAGCGCGGGCGTGATGTGCCGGCCGGCGGTGCGCAGCGCCGCCTCGGCGAAGGCGACGGCCTGCCGGTACTCCCGCATGAACAGCGCCTGGTTGACCAGTAGCGCTATCACATAGGCCCCCAGCCCCCGGTCCCCGCTGGCCTTGGCGAGCCGCAGCGCCTGGTGGAAGTAGCGCTGGGCGAGGCCGTGCGCGTCGGAGTCGTACGCGCAGATCCCGGCGACCGCCACCAACCCGCCGGTGGCCCGGTGCAGTTGGCGGCCGGTGGCGTCGGTGTAGCCGCCGCGCAGCAGCGGGGCCGCCTCGGTGTTGAGGAAGCCCACGATGCGGCTGCGCGTCGCCACCCCGCCGGCCTTGCGGTACATCTGCTCGTAGTGCGTACGGGCCGCGCGCAGCATCTCGATGTCGGCCGGGGTGACCCGGTGCCGGCCGCCCCGCGAGACGTCCACGTCCTCGGGCGGGTTCTCCCATTCCCACACCGGCATCACGGCCGGGGTGCCGGTCACGGCGGGGGCGCCCAGGACGTGCGGGCGCTGCTGCTCGTCGGAGCGCCACAGGGCGGTGGCCCGTTCGACGAAACCGGACAGGGAGGTGCCGTGCGGGACGGACGGCCCGCCGGGGACGCCCAGGCCGATGTCGTCGAGGGTGACGGGCCGGTGCAGGCGGGCGGCCAGCACCTCGCAGATCAGATCGGGCACCTGACCGCGTGGCCGCTGGCCCTTCAACCACCGGGCCACGGCCGTGTGTTCGTAGCGGAGCGCGAGGCCGCGCGCCCGGCCCGCCTGGTTGACGTGCGCGGCCAGACCGGCGTGCGAGATGCCCGCCTCGTCCAGGATCGCGTCGAGCAGAGTGTTGGGCTGCATGTCGAACCCCCCGGGTGGCTCGGTGCGGACAGCGTAGTGCGGGGCGGTTCACACGGGGTGTGAAGCAAGTGCCCGCATCCGCGCGGTGCGCGCACTGTCGCGTGGCGGGGGCTGCCGGTTGACTGAGGTGCCTCGCCAAGAGGCCGGCCGGGCCGCCCGCTCCCCCTCGCACCGTGCGGCGGCCCGCTGCCGCGCCGCCCGCTCCGCCGTCTGCCCGACACTCCGTGGCGGGGCGGGCGGCGACCAGGTGCCGGGACGGGCACCGCGAGCGCCCTACGGGCGGCGCTGGACGACGAGGACGGCGGCGTCGTCGGCGCGGCGGTGACCGGTGTGGCCCAGGAGGCGGGTGAAGACGGCCCGGAGCACCGACTGCGCGGAGAGGGGACCGGCGCGGGCGGTCTGCGCGAGGACGGTTCCCAGCGGGAAGAACCGGCCGCGGGCGTCCCGTGCGTCCTCCACTCCGTCCGTGTGCAGCAGCAGTGTCTCGGCGGGCAGCAGGCGGCCGAGTTCCGCGACGGGCAGGCGGGACGGCAGGGGGAACAGGCCCAGCGGCGGCAGCGGTTCGCGGCGGGACACGGGCGTGGCCGTCCCGCCGCCCAGCCGGTACGGCCACGGGTGCCCGCAGTTGAGGGCGAGCAGGGTGCCGTCGGCGGCGATCTCCGCCAGGAGGACGGTGACGAAGTCCTCGGCGGCCGCCGCTTCCCGCGCATCGTCCCGGGCGCGCTGGTGGCGGGCCAGGGCCCGGTCCAGGCGGCGCAGCACGCCCGCGAGGTCCGCCTCGTCGTGGGCGGCCTCGCGGAAGCTGCCGAGGACGGTGGCGGCGGTGCCCAGAGCGGCGAGACCGTGGCCGCGCACATCGCCCATGACGATCCGTACGCCGTGCTCGGTGGGGATCACCTCGTACAGGTCACCGCCGACGGCCGCGCCCGGGTCCGCGGAGAGCTGGGCCGCCGCCACGTCCAGGTCGGCGACGCGGGGCGGCAGGGGCCGCAGCAGCACGCTCTGCGCGGCGCCCGCGACCGCGCGGGCCTGCCGCAGCTCGCGCAGCATGGCCCGGCGGGCGTGCAGGAAGAGGCCGGTGCAGGTGCTCACGGCCAGGAACACGGCGCCCGGCCGCACTCCGCGGGGAGCCCCAGCCCTGATGCGGATCATGACCATGGCCCCCCAAGAGGCGCTGACAGCGCGGACCGGCCCCGAAGGGCCGGTCCGATTCTGTCGATCGCGTCCGCGGCAGGGAACCGGAACCCCGGCCTCTGCCACCCGAACGAGTGAGGGGGCCCGCGAAGCGCCCCCGAAAGGGGCACGGGGCGCTGTCGACAGCGGCTCCGCCGCGGGCGCGGCCGGCCGAAGGACGACCCGCGCCCGGCGACCGGCCGGCAGTCCCCCGCCCCTTCCCGGGGACGCTGCGGAGCTAGCTCCGCAGCTCCGCCCCGGTCCGCGCGGCGGCCAGCGCCACCGCCGCGTCGCGGGCGGCTGACGCCTCGTCCACCGTCAGCGTGCGGTCGGGGGCGCGGAACCGCAGCGCGTACGCCAGCGACTTGCGCCCGTCACCGAGCTGCTCGGCGTTCTCGTAGACGTCGAACAGCCGCAGGGACTCCAGGAGTTCACCGGCGCCCTCGCGCAGCGCGGCCTCGACCTCGACGGCCGGGACCGGCTTGTCGACGACCAGGGCGACGTCCTGCGTGGCGACCGGGAACGCGGAGATCCGCGGCGCCCGGGCGACGCCGTCCCCGGCCCGCTGGAGCAGGTCGAGGTCGATCTCCATGGCGCAGGTGCGCTCCGGCAGGTGCATCGCCTTGACCACGCGCGGGTGCAGCTCGCCGGCGTGGCCGACGAGGGTCTCGGCGCGGTCCACCTCGGCGTACAGCGCGGCGCACCGGCCGGGGTGCCAGGGGGCGTGCTGGTCGGCGCGGATGCTCAGCTCCACCCCGGCCTCGCGCGCCACGGTCCGCGCCGCCTCGATCGCGTCCGCCCAGTCGGACGGGCGGCCCTTGCCCCACCAGCCGGCCTGCTCACGGGCGCCGGCGAGCACCACGGCGGCCCGGCGGGGCTGGCGCGGCAGCGCGGCGTCGAGCGCGGCGAGCTGGTCGGCGGCGGGCCGGCGGTCGGCGGGCAGCCGGACCGCAGCCTCCTCCTGGCCGGTGGGCCGGAAGACCAGGCCGGTCTCGAACAGCGCCAGGTCGTGGCTGCCGCGCCCGTCGTTGCGGCGCAGCGCGCCGAGCAGGCCCGGCAGCAGCGTCGTGCGCAGGGCGGGCTCCTCGTCGGAGAGCGGGTTGGCGAGGGTGACCACGGTGCGGCGCGGGTCGTCGGCGTCCAGGCCGAGCTGGTCGAGGACGGCCTCGCCGATGAACGGGTAGTTCGGCGCCTCGACGTAGCCGGCGCCGGCCAGCGCGCGGCCGACGCGGCGGTGCAGCCGCTGGCGGGCGGTCAGGCCGCGGCCGGGCAGCGGCCGGGGCAGCGTGGAGGGCAGGTTCTCGTAGCCCTCCAGGCGGATGACCTCTTCGGCCAGGTCGTTCGGGTCGGTCAGGTCGGGCCGCCAGGACGGCACGGTGACGATCAGCTCGTCCTGGCCGTACACGTCGCAGCCCACCTGCTGGAGCCGCCGTACGACGGTCTCGCGGCCGTAGGTGACGCCCGCGACCTTGTCGGGGTGGTCGGCCGGGATGGCGATGGTGCGCGGCGCGGCCGGTGCGGTGATCTCGGTGACGCCCGCCTCGGCGGTACCGCCGGCGAGCAGGACCAGCAGGTCGACGGTGCGCTGCGCGGCGGCGGAGGCGGCCTGCGGGTCGACGCCCCGCTCGAAGCGGCGGGACGCCTCGGAGGTCAGCTTGTGCCGGCGGGCGGTGCGCGCGATGGCGACCGGATCGAAGTGGGCGGCCTCGACGACGACCTCGGTGGTGGTGCCCTCGGTGTCGTCGATCTCCGTGTTCGCGCCGCCCATGACGCCCGCGAGGCCGATCGGGCCGCGGTCGTCGGTGATGACCAGGTCCTCGGCGGACAGTGTGCGGGTGACGCCGTCGAGGGTGGTCAGCTGCTCGCCGCGCTCGGCCCGGCGCACCCCGATGGCGCCCTGGACGCGGGAGCGGTCGTAGGCGTGCAGCGGCTGGCCCAGTTCCAGCATCACGTAGTTGGTGATGTCGACGGCGAGCGAGATCGGCCGCATGCCGGCCTTCTGCAGGCGGCGCCTCAGCCAGATCGGGGAGCGCGCCTCGGGGTCGAGGCCGGTCACCGTACGGGCGGTGAAGCGGTCGCAGCCGAACGGGTCGGAGATCTTCACCGGGTGGCCGAAGGCGTTCGGCGCCGGTACGTCCAGCAGGGCCGGGTCGAGCAGCGGGCGGCCGTAGGCGATGGCGGCCTCGCGGGCGACGCCGCGGATCGACAGGCAGTAGCCGCGGTCGGGGGTGACCGCGATGTCCAGGACCTCGTCGACGAGCTGGAGCAGCTCGATGGCGTCGGCGCCGACCTCGTGCTCGGGCGGCAGCACGATGATGCCGTGCGTGCCGTCGTCGCCCATGCCCAGCTCGTCGGCGGAGCAGATCATGCCGTGCGAGGTCTTGCCGTAGGTCTTGCGGGCGCTGATGGAGAAGCCGCCGGGCAGCGTCGCCCCGGGCAGGACCACGACGACCTTGTCGCCGACGGCGAAGTTGCGGGCGCCGCAGACGATCTCCTGCGGCTCGCCGGTGCCGTTGGCCCGGCCGACGTCGACGGTGCAGAACCGGATCGGCTTCTTGAAGCCCTCCAGCTCCTCGATGGTCAGCACCTGGCCGACGACGAGCGGGCCCTTGAGGTCGGCGCCGAGGTGTTCGACGGTCTCGACCTCGAGGCCGGCCGAGACCAGCTTCTCCTGGACGTCGCGGCCGGTTTCCGTCGCCGGCAGGTCGACGTACTCCCGCAGCCAAGAAAGCGGGACCCGCATCAGATCTCCATCCCGAACGGCCGGGTGAACCGGACGTCACCCTCGACCATGTCTCGCATGTCTTCGACGTTGTGGCGGAACATCAGCATCCGCTCGATGCCGAACCCGAAGGCGAAGCCGCTGTACTTCTCCGGGTCGACGCCGCAGGCGGTGAGCACCCGCGGGTTGACCATGCCGCAGCCGCCCAGCTCGATCCAGCCCTCGCTGGAGCAGGTGCGGCAGGGGCGGTCGGGGTTGCCGACGGACTCGCCGCGGCACACGTAGCAGACCATGTCCATCTCGGCGCTGGGCTCGGTGAACGGGAAGAAGTTCGGCCGCAGCCGGGTCTTCATCCCCTCGCCGAACAGCGACTGCACCATGTGGTCCAGGGTGCCCTTGAGGTCGGCCATGGTCAGGCCCTCGTCCACCGCGAGCAGCTCCACCTGGTGGAAGACCGGGGTGTGCGTGGCGTCCAGCTCGTCGGTGCGGTAGACCCGGCCGGGGCAGATCACGTAGACGGGCAGCTCGCGCTCCAGCAGGGAGCGGATCTGCACGGGCGAGGTGTGGGTGCGCAGCACGAGGCCGGAGTCGGCGCCGCCGTCACCGCCCCGCACGAAGAACGTGTCGTGCTCGCTGCGCGCCGGGTGGTCCGGTCCGATGTTCAGGGCGTCGAAGTTGTACCACTCGGCCTCGACCTCGGGGCCCTCGGCGACCTCGTAGCCCATGGCCACGAAGATGTCCTCGATGCGCTCCGAGAGGGTGGTCAGCGGGTGCCGGGCGCCCGCCGGTACGCGGTCGTGGGGCAGCGTGACGTCCACGGCCTCCTCGACCAGGACGCGGGCGTCGCGCTCGGCCTCCAGCTCGGCCTGGCGGGTGGCGAGGGCCTTGTTCACGGCGCCGCGGGCCATGCCGACGCGCTTGCCGGCGTCCGCCTTGGCGTGCGGGGGCAGGGCGCCGATCTCGCGGTTGGCGAGCGCCAGCGGGGAGGCCGGGCCGGTGTGGGCGACCTTGGCCTCGTGGAGCGCGTCGAGGGAGTCCGCGGCGGCGAAGGCGGCGAGCGCCTCGTCCCGCATGCGCTCGATCTCTTCCGGTTTCAACGTCTCGACCTCGACAGGGTCGTACGACTTATTGGGTGCGGACATCTCTTCCCGTGTTTCCGATCGGCTGGCTGACGGTCCCCGTCACCGACTCGTGGACATTCCGTCTCCAGTGGTGGGACACAAAGGTGCCAATGGCCGAGTCTAACGGGGCGGGGGAAAGCGGATGCGCCCGTGGGGCCTCGGCCGCTCCTCAGAGGAGGTGCGCCGGGGTGCCCACGGGCAGGGTAAATCGGAACCGCGCGCCGCCGCCGACGGCGCGGCCGACCGTGATGGTGCCTCCGTGGGCCTCGACGATGCCCTTGACGATGTAGAGCCCGAGGCCCGTGCCGCCGCGCTTGCTGCCCCGCCAGAAGCGGGTGAAGACGCGGTTCATGGACTCCTCCGGGATGCCGGGCCCCTCGTCGCTCACCGTGACCGACGTCCCGGCGTCCTCCCCCTCTCGGGGGGACGCCGCGGGCGTGACGTCAATGGTGACCGTTCCCTCGCCGTGCCGCACCGCATTTTCGATGAGGTTGCTCAGCACCTGGTCGATCTTGTCGGGGTCGGCCCAGAGGTCGGGCAGCGGTTGTTCCAGGCGGACGAGGAACCGGTCGGCGGGCTGGCCGGCGGCGACGTAGGCCTGGACGTGCCGGCCGACCGCGGCCCCTATGTCGACGAGCTGGCGGCGCACCTCCAGCCGGCCGGAGTCGATGCGGGAGATGTCGAGCAGTTCGGCGATGAGCCGGGTGACGCGGTCGGCGTCGGCGTCGACGGTCTCCAGCATCAGCCGCTTCTGGTCGTCGGTGAACCGCTCCCACTTGGCGAGCAGGGTCGCGGTGAAGCCCTTGACGGAGGTCAGCGGCGAGCGCAGTTCGTGGGCGACGGTGGCGATCAGCTCGGCGTGGCTGCGTTCGGTGCGGCGGCGGGCCTCGGTGTCGCGCAGGCAGACGATCACGCGGCGGACGGGTCCGGTGGGCCGGTCGCGGACGTAGCTGGCCGACACCAGGACCTCCCGGCCGCCGGGCAGCAGCAGGTTGCGTTCGGGCTGAGCCACGCGGATGGCCAGGCCGCCGTAGGGGTCGGTGAGCTGCCACCAGCGGCGGCCCTCCAGGTCCTCCAGGGGCAGGGCCTTGTCCAGGTGCTGTCCGAGGGCCTGGCCGGCGGGGACGGCGGTGATGCGGGCGGCGGCGGTGTTGAAGCAGGTGACGCGGCCGTTCTCGTCGGCGATCACCAGGCCGTCGGGCAGCTCGTCCGGGTCGACGGCCGGGCCGGCGGCGGCAGCGGCAGCGGCAGGTGGCGCGGCTGCCCGGCGCGCGCCGCGTGCGCCCGGTACCGCCCCGCGTGCGCCCGGTACCGCCCCGCTGGTGCCGACACTCATCCCTTACCCCACCTTCCCGACGGTGCAGCGGGCCCCCGAGCTGGTCACCCTACTAGTTCGAGGTGAGGGAGCGGCATCCTCCGCGGGCGCGCTGGGCGCGGGCCGACGCGTAGAGGCATACGGCGGCCGCGGTGGCGAGGTTCAGGCTCTCGGCCTTGCCGTGGATGGGGACGCGGACGACGGCGTCGGCCAGGGCCCGGGTCTCCTCGGGCAGGCCCCAGGCCTCGTTGCCGAACACCCAGGCGGTGGGGCCGCCCATGGTGCCCTTGTCCAGCTCGTCGTCGAGGTCGTCGCTGCCCGCGCCGTCGGCGGCGAGGATGCGCACCCCGGTGCCCTTGAGGGCGGCGACGGCCTGTTCGACGGGGACGCCGACGGCGACCGGCAGGTGGAACAGCGAGCCGACGGAGGCGCGTACGGCCTTGGGGTTGTACAGGTCGACGGAGGCGTCCGTGAGGACGACGGCGTCGGCGCCGGCCGCGTCGGCGCAGCGCAGCACCGTACCGGCGTTGCCGGGGTCGCGTACGTGCGCGAGGACCGCGACGAGGCGGGGCCGGGCGGCGAGGATCTCCTCGAACGGCGTGTCGAGGAACCGGCAGGTCCCGACGAGGCCCTGCGGGGTGACGGTGGTGGAGATGTCGGCGATGACCTCGTCGGCGGCGAGGTGGATCCGGGCGCCGGCGGCGCGGGCCTCCCCCACGATGTCGGCGTAGCGCTCGGCGGCCTCCACCGTGGCGAAGAGTTCCACGAGCGTGGCGTCGCCGCCCGGGGCGCGGTGCGCGGCGGCCTCCCGCACGGCCTGCGGCCCCTCGGCGAGGAAGAGCCGGTCCTTCCCCCGGAAGTTCCGCTTGGCCAGCCGCCGCGCGGCGGCCACACGGGCGGAACGGGGTGAGATCAGCTCGGGAGTGGCGGGGGGCATCCTCTTACCTTCGGATAACTACGTGCGGTGGCGTACGCGCCCCTGAAAGGGGTGCGGGCTGTTTCGATATGCGGCTCCGCCGCGTGGGCGCGAGCAACCACGACCGGACCCGCAGCCGGACGGCAACGGCCGCAGGCCCAACAGCAGGACCCGCAAGCCTGAAAGCTTGCGGGTCCTACAACACCGACTCGAGCCAGCGCAGCGTCACGCGGCCTTCGGCGCGTTGACGTCGCTCGGCAGAGCCTTCTGGGCGACCTCGACGAGCGCGGCGAACGCGTTCGCGTCGTTGACGGCCAGCTCAGCGAGGATCTTGCGGTCGACCTCGACGTTCGCGGCCTTCAGACCCTGGATGAAGCGGTTGTACGTGATGCCGTTGGCGCGGGCAGCGGCGTTGATGCGCTGGATCCACAGCTGGCGGAAGTCACCCTTGCGCTTCTTGCGGTCGTTGTAGTTGTAGACCAGCGAGTGGGTGACCTGCTCCTTGGCCTTGCGGTACAGGCGCGAACGCTGACCGCGGTAGCCGGAGGCCTGCTCGAGGATCGCCCGGCGCTTCTTGTGGGCGTTGACTGCCCGCTTGACGCGTGCCACTTGTTTGACTCCTTGTAGCGGGGCCGTGGTTGTGCTCACACGGCCCGGAAACGATTGGGTCCCGGTCCTGACGTACGGCGCGCGGTGATCGTGGGATCACGCGCCGCCGCGTCACTTGCCGAGAAGCTTCTTGATCTTCTTGGCGTCGCCCGGGGCCATCTCGGCGTTGCCGGTCAGGCGACGCGTCAGACGGGACGACTTGTGCTCGAGCAGGTGGCGCTTGCCGGCGCGCTCACGGAGCACCTTGCCGGAGCCGGTGACCTTGAAGCGCTTGCTGGCACCGCTGTGCGACTTGTTCTTCGGCATAGCGCCGTTCTCTCCTCGTCGGTGGCGCTCCGGTGCCCGGTCACGAGAACCGGGCACGGATGGAGCGTCGCTCTTGTTTCGGTTACAACCTGGGACGCGAGGTCCCGGGGGTCACGCCTCGGCGTGCTCCTCGGCGGGCTCTTCGTCAGGCGCCTCGATCTCCGCGGCGTTCTGCGAGCGGCCGGGGTTGGCCTTCGCGTCCGCCTTGCGGGCTTCCTGCGCCTGGCGGGCCTCGGCCATCGCCTCGGTCTTCTTCTTGTGCGGACCGAGAACCATGATCATGTTCCGGCCGTCCTGCTTCGGGTTCGACTCGATGAAACCGAGGTCCTGGACGTCCTCCGCGAGGCGCTGCAGCAGTCGGTAGCCCAGCTCGGGGCGGGACTGCTCGCGACCACGGAACATGATCGTGATCTTGACCTTGTCGCCCTGCTTGAGGAACCGGACGACGTGACCCTTCTTGGTGTCATAGTCGTGCGGGTCGATCTTCGGCCGGAGCTTCATCTCCTTGATGACCGTGTGCGCCTGGTTCTTGCGCGCCTCACGGGCCTTCATGGCCGACTCGTACTTGAACTTCCCGTAGTCCATGAGCTTGCACACGGGCGGACGGGCGTTCGCCGCGACCTCGACCAGGTCCAGGTCGTACTCCTGCGCAAGCTCCAGTGCCTTGGCCAGCGGGACGATGCCCACCTGCTCGCCACTGGGACCGACAAGTCGCACCTCGGGAACGCGAATCCGGTCGTTGATGCGGGGCTCGGCGCTGATGGATCCTCCTCGGTAGCACCACGCGACGGTCTGGCGGACAGCCGCGTACGTCTGTGTTCCTAAGACCTAACCGCGCCGAAGCAGAAAAAATGCCCCGGACGATCACAGGCGGGGCTCCTCGAACTACCGGAGCGACCGCCGCGATGGCCGCGGGGCGCGCATTTCGGGCGGGTCGCCGCCGCTGGGACGGGACCGCCTGACCGGTGACCCGCCGCCCTGGGGGCGGTCAGGTGGGAGTTCGAAGCCTCCACTTGTGGGCCGGACTCGCTAGCCGTGGAGCACGCGCGTCCAGCCGGTCGCCCACCAGATTAGCAGGATCGCTTGACAAGGGCTAATCGAGGCGCGACCGGCGGGACCACCTATCGTGTGGGACATGAGTGAGACCCCTCCTGAGACCCCCGACTTCGACGCCATGACCCGCGACATCGCGGAGGTTCCCGCGGTCGAGGTGATCGTGACGGTCGCCGTCAACCTGATGAGCGCCGCCGCCGTGAAGCTCGGACTGACCGAGGAGGGCGACACCTACAAGGACCTGGACGAGGCCCGCAAGCTGGTCACCGCGCTCGCCGGTCTGCTGGACGCGAGCGCCACCGAGATCAGCTCCTTCCACGCGGCACCGCTGCGCGACGGCCTGAAGTCGCTGCAGCTGGCCTTCCGCGAGGCCTCGCTGGTCCCGGACGAGCCGGGCCAGGGCCCGGGCGAGAAGTACACGGGCCCGATCTACGGCTGATCCCGCCCCCGCCTACCCCCGCACGTACAAGGGCTCGCCCGGCGGCGTCGCCCCGGCCGGCAGCAGTGCCAGGTCGAGGCCGCGCACCAGGCGGGCCCTCAGTGTGTCGCTGGCGGCCAGGCGCCCGGCGACGGCACGGGCGGTGTCGGCCGGGGCCGCGGTGGCCGCCGGGTCGAGGACGAGGGCGAGGGTGCCGTCGGCCTGCCCCGGCCCCAGACAGGCGCTCAGCACGGCCGGTTCGGCGGCCACCGCGTCCCGTACGGCCGCCACGACCGCCGGGTCCGCCAGCGGGTCGGCGGTCGTGCGGCCCTCGGCGAGCGCGCGCAGCGCGGACCCGGTCAGCTCGAACGGGACCGGCCCGGCCAGATCCAGGACGACCGTGTCCGCCTGCTCGTGCGCGGCGGCCTCCAGCGCCTGGCGCAGGGGTACGGCCACGGGGCGGGCCGCCGGGTCCCAGAGCGCCAGGGAGGCGGTGGAGGTGAAGGCGGGCAGCGCGGTGCGGTGACCGGCCTTCAGGGTCGGCACGGCCATGTCGCTGGTCTTCTCGCGGCGCAGGCCCCTCTCGTCCTCCTCCACCTCACCGAGCACGGCGACGACGGGCACGAGCAGCCGGGCGCCCGCGAGCGCGCCCAGCACCGGGTCCACGGCGGTGCGGTCCTCGGCCCAGGCGGCGAGCGCCGCGCTCAGCCGCGGGTCGGCGGAGCCGTCGTCGTCGGAGAAACCGGGGTCGGGGATGTTCTTGTTCGCCACGTCCCCGAGCCTATCGGGGGCCGTTCACCGTTTTCTCAGGCTCCCCCGACCCGCGTCTCACGCCGGCCCCACGGCACGCACAGCCGCCGCCACGACCATCGCGGCCATGGAGTCCCCGGCCCCCGGCCACCACCGTCGCCGCCCGCGCCCCTGCCGACGCGGGCGCCCGCTGCGCGCCGCGTTCGTCTGCGCCGTCCTCGTCGGCGTCACGGCCACGGGCACCGCGTACCTGACGGCCCGCACGGGCTCGGCCCGCACGGTCTCCGGCGCCGTATCGTCCCCGTCGGCGCCGGCCCCGGCGCCGACGGGGACGAGCGGGAGAGCGGGGGTGGAGGCGGTGAGGGAGCCGGTGGCGGGCCGGACGGCGCTCCTGGCCACGGCGATGGGATCGGTGCCGGTGGCGGCGGGCGCCGCCGTTTCGGTCGCGGTCCTCGACCTCGACTCCGGGCAGGGCGCCGGGTACGGGGACGGGGTCTTCGAGACGGCGAGCGTCGTCAAGGTCGACATCCTGGCGGCCCTGCTGCTCCAGGCCCAGGACGCCGGGCGACGGCTCACCGCGCGGGAGCGGACGTACGCCACCGCGATGATCGAGGACAGCGACAACGACTCGGCGTCGGCGCTTTGGCGGAGCATCGGCGAGGCCGGCGGGCTGGACGCGGCGAACCGCCGGTTCGGCCTGACGGCGACCTCCGGCGGCGACGGCACGCTGTGGGGGCTGACCCGGACCACCTCCGCCGACCAGCTCGCCCTGCTCAAGCAGGTGTTCGGGCGCAAGTCGAAGCTGAGCGCGGCGTCGCGGGCGTACCTCCAGGGCCTGATGGGAGGGGTCGCGGACGACCAGGACTGGGGCGTGTCCGCCGCCGCCGACGGCTCCGCGTGGGCCCTGAAGAACGGCTGGCTGCCGCGCAGCACCACCGGTCTGTGGGTCGTCAACAGCATCGGGCGGGTGACGGTGGGCGGGGACGACTACCTGGTGGCGGCCCTGTCCCACGGGAACGCGACGAAGGAGGCCGGCATCTCGCTGGTGGAGGCGTCGGCACGGGCGGCGGTGTCGGTGTTCACGACGCCCGCCGCTGCGGCCGCGCGGTCCGCTGCGCCTTCCGCTCCGTCGTCCGCTGCGCCTTCCTCTTCCACGGCCGGCTGACGACGGGCGGGGCGGGCTCCGCCGCACGCCCGCCCCGGGCCCCGGGCCGCTACGGCTGGAAGTCGTGGAGGTCGTCCCGTTCGCGCCGTCCGCGCCACAGGACGGCCGCGGCGACCAGCAGGACGCCCCCGGCGCCGCCCGCGAGGGGGCCCGCCCAGTCGGCGCCGTCGTCCTTCACCGCGGTGTCGGGGCCGGGCCCGAAGTACCGTTCGCCGTACGCCGCCGCGCGCAGCCCCACGGGCTTGACACGGCCGGCGGCCTCGATGGCGGCGACGGGGTCGATCATGCCGAAGCCGCGGGAGTCGTCCCGTCCGCCGACCGGGGCGTCGCGGGCGGTGTCCTCCAGGAGCTTCCTGATCTGCGCGGGCGTCAGGCCGGGGTGCGCGGCCTCGATGAGGGCGACGGCGCCGGAGACGAAGGCGGAGGCCGCGCTCGTGCCCCAGCCCTTGTAGTACCTGTGGTCCGGGTCGGCGATGACGATGTCCACGCCGGGCGCGCTGACGGTGGCGTACCAGCGGCGCGTGGAGAAGGCGGCGCGGGTGCCGTAGCGGTCCACGGCGGTCGCCGCGATCACTCCCGGGTAGGCGGCCGGGTAGGAGACGTGGTCGCCCTTGTCGCCGCCGTTGCCCGCCGAGGCGACGACGACCGTGCCCTTCTTCAGCGCGTACTGGACGGCCTCGTCCTCGGCGGGCTCGGGGTGCGCGGAGTCGGAGTCGTCGCCGAGGGAGAGGTTGATGACGTCGGCGCCGTGGTCGGCGGCCCAGCGGATCCCGTCGGCGAGCGCGTCGCCCCGGGTGGTGCGGGCGCGGGCGCGGGCCGCGTCGCCGTCCTCGAGGATCACCCGGACGGGCAGGATCTTCGCCTCGGGGGCGAGGCCCAGGACTCCGTCGGCGCCGCCGGGACCGTGGCCGTGCCCGGCGATGATGCCGGCCATGGCGGTGCCGTGCCGCGCCCAGGTGTCGTCGCCGCGCCGCGCGCCGAAGCCGATCAGGTCCTTGGCGGGCAGGACGTTGCCGGTGAGGTCGGGGTGGTCGGCCTCCACACCGGTGTCCAGTACGGCAACGGTGACGCCCTTGCCCTTGGTCAGGCGCCACGCCTGCTGGACGTGCAGGGAGTCCAGGGCCCACTGCTGGGCCCGGATGCCGTCGGCGTGCGCGGCGGTGGCCGGGACGAGGGCGAGCCACGCGGCGAGCAGGAGGCTCAGGGCGCCGCTCCGCCGGGTGAGGAAGGCTTTCACGGGAGATACCGGGGATTCGGGAGAGGTGGCCGAGGCTGTCACGAGGGCTTCTCCGTGGCGGAGCCGGCGGTCTCGGAGCCGGCGGTCTCGGAGCCGGCGGTCTCGGAGCCGGCGGTCTCGGAGCCGGCGGTCTCGGAGCCGGCGGTCCTGCGGAAACCGCGTTCGATGCGGTCGGCAAGGCCCTGCGCCTCGTTGCCGAGCCCCGCCTGGGCCACGGCGGTGCCGGCGCCCGCCTTCATCGCGTCGGCGGCGGACTGCGGGGTGTCGACGGTGCGGCCGTCGGCCCAGCCCGAGACGGCGTAGACGACCACGGGCGCCTCGGTCAGCACGGAGACGGTCCAGGACGCGCGCTGCCGCAGGCCGAAGGACGCGGCGACGGTGTCCTTGGCCGCGTACGGGCGGGGCATGAGGTCCGTGCGCCGGCCCAGCCCCTCGCTCCGGAACCGGGCCGCCAGGGAACCCATCGCGGGGGCGTCGGCCTTGGTGAAGAGCAGGCCGACGGTGGTGACGAAGCTCTGGGTGGCGTCCGTGTAGGTGGCGCGCAGCAGGCGGCTGCAGCCGACGGGGGCGAGGGCCTTGCGCAGCAGCGGGTCGAAGGTGTCCGCGCAGCCGCTGTCCGGGGCGACGGCGACCCGGGTCCAGGTGCGGTCGGCTCCGCCGGGTCCGGCGCCCTGGCCGTCCACCGTGGGCGGGAAGAGCCGGTCGACCGGGATGCTGTGCCAGAGGGTGCCCGCCGTGGTGAAGGACCCGGCGGTGCCGTCGTCGCCCGTCTCCCCGGTGAGCCAACTGCCGGTCAAGGCGCCGCCGATCAGCCCGAGGCCGAGGACCACGCAGAGGGCGGCCAGGGCGGTCCGGGGCCGTATGCGCACACCGAGGGCGCGGCCCCGCCCGTGCTCGTCGTACCCCTCGGGCTCCCCGAGGGTCACGAAGGGCCGCGCCACGGCGCCGGATCGGCTCCCGGGCGGCGCGGAGGCGACGGACGCGCTCCAGGACAGCGCCGGTCCGGGCACGCCGCCGCTGCCGCCCGGGGCGGAACAGGTGTCGCGCCCGTGGTCGCGGGCGGGGCGGACGGAGGCCTCCCCGGCGACCGGTCCGGCGAAGTCCGTACGCGGCGGCGCATCGGGAAAGCGGGCCGAGGCGGGCGGCGGGGGCGGCACGGCCGGTTCCGCGGGCCGCCGGACCGGAGTCCGGAAGGCCGGGGGCGGGAAGGCCGGGGGCGGGAAGGCCGGGGGCGGAGGCTGGGCGGCCGGGGGCGTGGGCTCCTCCGCAGCCCGGGCGGCTCGCGCCGGAACGGCCGGCCGGACGCCGGGCGCCGTCGGCGCGGTGCCGGGCGCGGCCGTCGGCGCGGTGCCGTACCAGGACGCGACGTCCCCTGCGGAAGCGTCCGCCGCGGGTGCGCCGCCGTCATCGCTGCTCCGCGCCGTGGCCGGGGCGGCCGCCGAGTGGCCGGGTGGTGCCGTGGCGCCGCGTGCGGGGGCAGGGGGGCGGGGTGGTCTCGGGGGGCGCGGGGGTATCGGAGCGTGGCGTGCTTCCGTACTCATGCACCCCCCGTTTCGCTGTGCCCGGGCCGTGCCCTCGTGCCCGGCCGCCGTTCTCGTTGCCCCGCCCGGTGCCGACTCGCCGTCACCGGACACGCATACCCGTACGAACGAAGTGCCATCCCGACTCAGGCCGGCGGCCGGGAACGTGCCGCCGCCGCGCCGTACGTGCGCGTCACTCTACGGGCTGAGCGCGCGCGGACGGGAACCGGTCCGCGCGCACGGGGACATCTGCCCGGAACGTCCCCCTACCCTGCGGTAATCCTGTCTGGCAGGCTGCGTCCATGACCGCACGCGCCGCAGACCGGGCCCGTTACGACCGGGCCACCGCCCACCTCGACGCCCCCGTCGCGATCGTCGACCTGGAGGCCTTCGACGCCAATGCCGACGACCTGCTGCGCCGCGCCGGCGGCAAACCGGTCCGGGTGGCCAGCAAGTCCGTGCGCTGCCGTGCACTGCTCGAACGGGCCCTGGCCAAGGACGGTTTCGCGGGCATCATGTCGTTCACGCTCGCCGAGTCGCTGTGGCTGGCCCGCTCCGGGTTCGACGACGTCCTGCTCGCCTACCCGTCCGCCGACCGCGCCGATTTCGCCGAACTGGCCGCCGATCCCAAGCTCGCCGCCGCCGTCACGGTGATGGTCGACGATCCGGCGCAGCTCGACCTGATCGACGCCGCCCGCGAGGGCGGAGGCGAAGTCGTGCGGGTGTGCCTGGAGTTGGACACGTCGCTGAAGCTGCTCGGCGGCCGGGTCCGCGTCGGCGCGCGCCGTTCCCCGCTGTACTCCCCCGCCCAGGTCGCCGAGATGGCCCGTACGGTGGCCCGGCGGCCGGGGTTCCGGCTCGTCGGGATCATGGCGTACGAGGGGCACATCGCCGGCGTGGGGGACGCGGTGGCCGGGCGGCCGCTGCGTTCGCGGGCGGTCCGGCTGATGCAGGCGGCGGCGCGCCGCGAACTGGCCGAGCGGCGGGCCGCGGTGGTGCGGGCGGTCCGCGCTGTGGCCCCGGACCTGGAGTTCGTCAACGGCGGTGGCACGGGCAGTGTCCAGCACACGGCGGCGGAGGCGGCCGTGACCGAGATCGCCGCGGGCTCGGGCCTGTACGTGCCGCGGCTCTTCGACAACTACACGTCCTTCAGGGGCCGTCCGGCGGCGCTGTTCGCCCAGCCGGTGGTGCGGCGCCCGGGGGTCGGGATCGTGACGGTCCTGGGCGGCGGCTATCCGGCGTCCGGCGTGGCCGGGCAGGACCGGCTGCCGGTGCCGTACCTGCCCGAGGGCCTGCGCTACGACCCGCAGGAGGGGCCCGGCGAGGTGCAGACCCCGCTGCTCGGCTCGCCCGCCGACGACCTGCTGATCGGTGACAAGGTGTGGTTCCGGCACGCCAAGGCCGGGGAGCTGTGCGAGCGGTTCGACGCGCTGCACCTGGTCGAGGGCGACCGGGTGACGGCGACCGTGCCGACGTACCGGGGCGAGGGCCGCACCTTCCTGTGAGCCGGTGAGCCGGTGAGCCTGCCAGGCTCACCCGGGCGGGCCGATGCTGCTGCCGACCCCGCCCCCGGTGCCGGTGTCGCCGACCGGCCGGATGCCCTTGGTGATCCGGTCCATGTCGGCCAGGGGCGGTCCGCCGGGTCCCGCGTCGAAGACGAAGCGGACGATGACGGGGGCCTCGGTTCCGGTGCTGGAGGCGAAGGCCAGCGACTCGACGTAGCCGCCGGGGCCCTTGCCGGTACGGACGCGCCAGCGCACGAAGTATCCGGCGCGGCCCGCGACCGCCACCTGCCCGGAGGCGACCGCCTGGTGCGAGGTGATGCCGTCGTAGGGGCGCGCGCCGGCCGCGTTCTCCTCGTACGCCGCGTCGGCGGCGTCGGCGATGTCGTTCCCGGCCAGGGTCCGGGGCGGGGTGCCGTCGGCCGCGCTGGGCGTCCGGGTGCTCACCAGGCCGTGCCGGCACAGTCCGGCGCCCGCGGGGCAGTCGTACGTGCCGTGCGTGGTCATCACCACGTCGTCCGCCAAGACGTACTGCGGTTCCTGCCAGCCGGGGAGCAGCGGAAGCGTGATGCCGTTGAGCTGGTCGACGACGGCGGACGGACCGCCGGTGGCGGCCCCGGACGAGGAGCCGGAAGGGGACGCGGACGGGGAGGCGGGCAGTGAACGGGGCGGTGCCGCGGGGGCCTGCGAGGCGGGTGGTCCGCCGGGGCCGGCGCTCGGCGCGGTGGCGTCCTCGCCGCCGCCCCGGCCGAGCAGGACCGCGCCGGTGACGATCGCGGCGGCGAGGACCGCGCCGGCCGTGGTCAGGGCCGCCGCCTTGGCCCGGCGGGGCCCGGCCCCGGCGGGCGCGGAGGGCGGCGGCGCGAGCGGCCGGTCCTCGGGAGCCCCGGGAGTGCGCCGGTGGTCGGTCCAGGACGAGCCGTCCCACCAGCGCTCCCCGTGCGGGGCCGACGGATCGCGGTACCAGCCGGGCGGGGGTGTCATGCTCACTCCGGCACTGTAGGACGGATCGCCGGGCCGCCGCAGGGGTGTCTACAGCGGGGTGACGTACGCCCCCGAGATGCCGCCGTCCACCAGGAAGTCGGTGGCGTTGACGAAGGACGAGTCGTCGCTGGCGAGGAAGGCGACGGCGGCGGCGATCTCCTCGGCCTCCGCGAACCGGCCGAGGGGGATGTGGACGAGGCGGCGCGCGGCGCGTTCGGGGTCCTTGGCGAACAGCTCCCGCAGGAGCGGGGTGTTGACCGGTCCGGGGCACAGGGCGTTCACGCGGATGCCCTCGCGGGCGAACTGCACGCCCAGTTCCCGGGACATGGCCAGCACACCGCCCTTGGACGCGGTGTAGGAGATCTGCGAGGTGGCCGCGCCCATGCGGGCCACGAAGGAGGCCGTGTTGATGATGGAGCCCCGCCCCTGGCGCCGCATGTAGGGCAGGGCGGCCTTGCAGCACAGGTAGACGGAGGTGAGGTTGACCTCCTGGACGCGCCGCCAGGCCTCCAGGCCGGTCTCCAGGATGGAGTCGTCGTCGGGCGGCGAGATGCCGGCGTTGTTGAAGGCGACATCCACGCTGCCGTAGGTGTCGTGGGCGGCCCTGAACAGCGCCTCGACCTGGCCGGGGTCGGTGACGTCGACCTGGACGAACAGGCCGCCGGTCGCCTCGGCCGCGGCCTTGCCGCTCCTCTCGTCGATGTCGCCGCAGACGACGTGGGCGCCCTCGGAGGCGAGCCGGCGCGCCGCGGCGAGGCCGATGCCGCTGCCTGCTCCGGTGACGACGGCGGTGCGGCCGACCAGTCGGCGGCAGACCGCCGCGGGGGTCGCTTCGGTCGCTGTCTCTTCGGTCACTGTGCGGGGCCCTCCGTGCTGATGAAGACGTTCTTGGTCTCGGTGAAGGCGGTCAGGGCGTCGGGGCCGAGTTCGCGGCCGACGCCGGACTGCTTGGCGCCGCCGAAGGGGGTCCAGTAGCGGACGCTGGCGTGCGAGTTGACGGACAGGTTCCCCGCCCGGACGGCCTGGCAGACGCGCAGGGCGCGGCCGACGTCCCGGGTCCAGACGGAGCCGGACAGGCCGTAGGGGGTGTCGTTGGCGAGGCGGATGGCGTCCTGTTCACCGGTGAAGGGCAGCAGGACGGCCACGGGTCCGAAGATCTCCTCGCGGGCGGCGGCGGAGTCCGGGCGCTCCCCGGTGAGCACGGTCGGCGGGAACCAGAAGCCCGGCCCGTCGGGTGCGGTGCCGCGCAGGGCCGGTGCCTGCGGTGGGACGTAGGAGCGTACGCGCTCGCGTTGCCCGCGGGAGATCAGCGGGCCCATCCGGGTCTTCTCGTCGGCCGGGTCGCCCACCACCACGGCGGCCAGCGCCTCGGCGAGCAGTTCGCGGACCTCGTCGTACACGGAGTCCTGGACGAGGACGCGGGTGCGGGCGCAGCAGTCCTGGCCGGCGTTGTCCAGGAAGGAGAACGGGTCGGCGGCGGCCTTGAGGTCGGCGTCCGCGAAGACGATGTTCGGGCTCTTGCCGCCCAGTTCGAGGGTGACGGGCTTGATGTGCCGGGCGCAGCGTTCCATGACCTCGCGGCCGGTGCGGGTGGAGCCGGTGAAGACGATCTTGGCGACGCCGGGGTGGTCGACCAGGGCGCGGCCGGCGGTGCGGCCGTGGCCGGGCAGGACCTGGAACAGGTGCTCGGGCAGGCCCGCTTCAAGGCCCAGCTCCGCCAGGCGCAGTGCGGTGAGCGGGGTGGTCTCGGCGGGCTTGAGCAGGACCGCGTTGCCGGCGGCGAGGGCCGGGAAGGAGCCCCAGGCGGCGATCGGCATGGGGAAGTTCCAGGGGGCGATCACGCCGATGACGCCCAGGGGTTCGAGGAAGGTGACGTCCCAGCCGCCGGGTACCGGGATCTGCCGGCCCAGCAGCCGCTCGGCGCCACCGGCCGCGTACAGCAGCAGGTCGCGGGCGTTGCCGGCCTCCCAGCGGGCGTCGCCGACGAGGTGGCCCGCCTCGCGGACCTCCAGCTGGGCCAGTTCCTCGATGTGGCCGTCGACGACGTCGGCGAAGCGGCGCAGCAGCCGGGCCCGGTCGGCGGGGGCGGTGGCCGCCCAGGCCTGCTGGGCCCTGGCCGCGCGGGTGACGGCGCGCTCGACGTCGGCGGCGCCGGCGGCGGGGACGGTGGCCACGGTCTCCTCGGTGGCCGGGTTGAGGACCAGCAACTCGGGCTCGGGCTCGGGCTGGGGCTCGGGTCGGGGCTCGTGCGGCACGGCGGGGCCTCTCACATGCGTTCGAAGGAGCGGCGCAGCTCCCAGTCGGTGACCGCGGCGTCGAACGCGTCGAGTTCGACGCGGGCCATGTTGCGGTAGTGCGCGACGACGTCGTCGCCGAAGGCGGCCTTGGCGATGGGGCTGTTCTCCCACAGCTCGGCGGCCTCGCGCAGGGTCGTGGGGACGTGCTCGTGGTCGGCGGTGTAGGCGTTGCCCCGGCACGGCTCGGGCAGGGGCAGGCGCTGTTCGACGCCGTACAGGCCGGCCGCGACCAGTGCGGCGACGGCCAGGTGCGGGTTGACGTCGCCGCCGGGCAGCCGGTTCTCGAAGCGCAGGGAGCGGCCGTGGCCGACGACGCGCAGGGCGCAGGTGCGGTTGTCGTGGCCCCAGGCGACGGCGGTCGGGGCGAAGGAGCCGGGCTGGAACCGCTTGTAGGAGTTGATGCCCGGGGCGTAGAGCAGGGAGAAGTCGCGCAGGGCGGCGAGCTGTCCGGCGAGGAAGTGCCGCATCACCTCGGACATCTCCCCCGGTTCCGCCCCGGCCATGACGTTGGTGCCGTCGGCGTCGGCGAGGGAGAGGTGGATGTGGCAGGAGTTGCCCTCGCGCGCGTTGTACTTGGCCATGAAGGTGAGCGAGACGCCCTCCTGGGCGGCGATCTCCTTGGCCCCGGTCTTGTAGAGGGCGTGCTGGTCGCAGGTGACGAGCGCCTCGTCGTAGCGGAAGACGATCTCGTGCTGGCCGGGGTTGCACTCGCCCTTGGCGGACTCGACGGTGAGGCCGGCGCCGGCCATGTCGTTGCGCAGACGGCGCAGCAGGGGCTCGATGCGGCCGGTGCCGAGGATGGAGTAGTCGATGTTGTACTGGTTGACCGGGGTGAGCCCGTGGTATCCGGCGTCCCAGGCCTGTTCGTAGGTGTCCTTGAAGACGATGAACTCCAGCTCGGTGCCGACCTGGGCCCTCCAGCCGTGCTCGGCGAGGCGGGCGAGCTGGCGGCGCAGGATCTGCCGGGGGGCCGCGGCCACCGGCGAGCCGTCGTTCCAGGCGAGGTCGGCGACGGCCAGGGCGGTGCCGGGGTGCCAGGGGATGCGGCGCAGGGTGGCGAGGTCGGGGTGCATGGCGAAGTCGCCGTAACCGCGGTCCCAGGAGGACATGGCGTACCCGTCGACCGTGTTCATGTCGGCGTCGACGGCGAGGAGGTAGGTGCAGCCCTCGGTGCCGTGCCGCAGGACCTCGTCGAGGAAGAAGCGGGCGGCGAAGCGCTTGCCCTGGAGCCGTCCCTGCATGTCCGGGAAGGCCAGGACCACCGTGTCGATCTCGCCGCCGGCGACGAGTGCCCGCAGTTCCTCGACGGTGAGCGGGGGTGTGCGGTCTGCCACGGGCGGGCCTCCTCGGGCTGCTCCGGCCTCGTCGGCCGCTGCCGGGAGCCATAAGGTATTGCCCTGAACCATTGCCTGGGAAGGGGGCGCGACCGGATGACCCGGGAGACGGGCGCGGCCGGGGCGGGCGAGGACCGGCTCACGGCGGTGCTGCGGCCGGTGCGCGCGGGCAACGGCTTCGAGGAGGCCCTGGAGCAGATCCTCCAGGTGGTGCGGCTGGGCCTGGTGGCGGCGGGTGAGCGGCTGCCCGCCGAGCGCGAGCTGGCCCGGCGGCTCGGGATCAGCCGGGTGACGCTGCGCGAGGTGCTGAAGGTGCTCCGGGAACAGGGGCTCGTCGAGGCCCGGCGGGGGCGCTACGGCGGTACGTTCGTGCGCCCCCGCGCGGACGCGGCCGACGGGGACGAGCTGCGCCGCCGGGTCGCCGGGGCGGACGTCGACGACGTGCTGCGCTTCCGCGAGGTGCTGGAGGTGGGCGCGGCGGGCCTGTGCGCGCAGCAGGGGCTGACGGGCCGGCAGGCGGCACGGTTGCGCCAGGCGCTGGAGCGGACGCACGACGCGCCGCCCGCGGACTACCGGCGCCGGGACACGCTGCTGCACCTCACCCTCGCCGAGTCGTGCGGCTCCCCCACGCTGACCGCGCGGTACGCGGCGGTCCGGGCCACGCTGAACGACCTGCTCGACTGCATACCCCTGCTGGTGCGCAACCTGGAGCACTCCCAGCGGCAGCACGCGGCGCTGGTCGCGGCGGTGCTGGCGGGGGATGCGCACGGTGCGCGGGAGGCGATGCGCGAGCACTGCGCGGGGACGGCGGCGCTCCTGCGGGGCTTTCTGACGTGACGGCAGGAGACGGGTGGCATGAAGACGTGTCTGAGGTGAGGAGGTACCGGTGCACACCATTGCGGACCGGGAGCGGGAACCGGGAGGCCGGATGACCGCGAAGGACGACGCACGGCGACCGCTGATCGGCGTCAGTACGTACCTGGAGGCGGCGACGCGGTGGGGCGTGTGGGAGCTGGAGGCCGCGCTGCTGCCCGCCGGTTACCCGAGGCTGGTGCAGCGGGCGGGCGGGCTCGCCGCGATGCTGCCGCCGGACGCGCCCGACCGGGCCGCGGAGACCGTGGCCCGGCTGGACGGGCTGGTCATCGCGGGCGGCCCGGACGTGGAGCCGGTGCGCTACGGCGCCGAGCCTGACCCCCGCACGGGGCCGCCGGCCCCGGCCCGGGACGCCTGGGAACTCGCCCTGATCGAGGCCGCACTGGCCGTCCGGCTGCCGCTGCTCGGCATCTGCCGGGGCATGCAGCTGCTGAACGTCGCGCTGGGCGGCACCCTGGTCCAGCACCTGGACGGGCACGCCGGGACCGCCGGCGTCTTCGGCACCCACACGGTCACTGCGGTGCCCGGCACCCGGTACGCGGCGGCGGTCCCGGAGCCGGCGACCGTCCCGGCCTACCACCACCAGGCCGTGGACCGGCTCGGCTCGGGTCTCGTCGCCTCGGCCCACGCGGTGGACGGCACGGTCGAGGCGGTGGAGCCACCGCCCACCGCCCACTGGGTGCTGGGAGTGCAGTGGCACCCGGAGATGGGCGAGGACCCCCGGGTCATGCGGGCACTGGTCCGAGCGGCTGCCGCCCACGCGGCCGGGGCGTGCCGGTGACCCCGCGTTCGCCGGCCGAACCGGTGGCCGCGCCTGGGGCCGGGGGTGTGCCCCCGGCCCCAGGCGCGTGAACGCCGGGCTCAGCCGAACGCGACCGCGCACGCGCCCGACACCGCACCGCATCACATCCACCGCACCGCACCGCACCGCCCCGCCCCGCCCCGCACCGCACCGCACCGCACCGCACCGCACCGCACCGCACCGCACCGCACCGCACCGCACCGCACCCAAGCGAAACCCGGCCCAACCGAACGCCCGGCCCGACCGAACACGACCAGAACCACGCACGCGCCCCCACCACACCCAAGCGAACGCCCAGCTCAACCGAACGCGACCAGAAACCACGCACGCGCCCCCGCCCCCGCCCCCCGTGAACCGCCCCGCTCACGCCGCGCCCGAGCGGGTCAGTGACAGCAGGTCGCGGGCCGGCCCCGTGGGGCGGTGGCCCGTGGGCCAGACCGCGCGCAGGTCCCGCCGCAGGGCGACACCCTCGACCGGGACGGTCACCAGGCGCCGCAGGGACAGCTCGTCACCCACGGCGAGTTCGCTCAGCACGGCCGGGCCCGCTCCGCTGACGGCCGCCGCCTTCACCGCCGTGGTCGAGGACAGCTCGATCAGCGGACGGGCCAGACCGCCCAGCGCGGCGTCCAGGACCTGCCGGGTCCCGGAGCCGGTCTCCCGCAGGATCAGCGGGGTCGCCGCCAGTTCCGCCGCCTCCAGCGGGCGCCGCCGCCGGGCCCAGGGGTGGGCGGGGGCGGTCACCACGGTCAGGCGGTCGTGGGCGATCACCACGGAGTCCAGCCCGGCGGGCACCGACAGCCCCTCCACGAAGCCGAGGTCCGCCTCGCCCGCCAGCAGCCGTTCGGCGACCACCGCCGAGTTCCCGGCGAGCAGCGACACCGCCGTGTCGGGGCGCAGCGTGCGCAGGGCGATCAGCCAGCCGGGCAGCAGGTACTCGGCGATCGTCATGCTCGCCGCCACCCGCAGCCGCGAGTCCCGCCGGTCCCGCAGCGCCTGGGCTCCCGCGTCGAAGGCCTCGGCGGCCTCGACGACCCGCCGCGCCCAGTCCGTGACCAGCGCGCCCGCGTCGGTCAGCCGGGACCCGCGCGGCGAGCGGTCCACCAGCGCGAGACCCAGCTGCCGTTCCATGGAACGGATCCGGCTGCTGGCCGCCGGCTGGGTGATGCCCAGTTCGCGGGCCGCGCCGCCCAGGCTGCCCAGCCGGGCCACCGCCAGCAGCAGTTCCAGCGCGCCCAGGTCCGGCACCCGGTGGGCCAGCGGCGCCGCCCCGTGCGTCCGCCCCCCGCCGTTGGCTGCGTCCACCTCCGACCTCCTCATAAACCCAGCTTATGCCTTGATAGGGACAAACCCCCTGGTGGGGGCCGTGGGCCTGCGAAAACCTCAAGTCATGGTCACCGCAGCGCATTCCCCCGCACGTCCGTCCCGGTCACATCGGCCGCGCCGGTCACAGGGGTCCCACGGGTCCCGTACGCCCTCCGTCCCGCCGGCGGACCCGGCCCGGCCGCGCTTCCCCACCCTGCGCCACCTCGGCCCGAACTGGTACGGCTCCGTCATGGGTACCGCCGCCGTCGCCGCGGCGGGCGCCGTGCTGCCGGTCCACGTCCCCGGGCTGCGTACCGTGTGCACGGCCGTCTGGGCGCTCGCGCTCGTCCAGCTCACCGTGCTGCTCACGGCCCGGGCCCTGCACTGGACCCACCACCGCGACCAGGCCCGCGCGCACCTCCTCGACCCGACGGCGGCCCCCTTCTACGGCTGCCTGTCCATGGCGCTGCTGGCGGTGGGCGGCGGCGCGCTCTCGGTGGGGCGGGACTGGATCGGCACCCCGGCCGCGCTCGCCCTGGACACCGTGCTGTTCACGGCCGGCACGGTCGTCGGGCTGGTGGGCGCGGTGGCGGTGCCGTACCTCATGGCCGTGCGCCACCGCACCGAGCCGCACCAGGTGACGCCCGTGTGGCTGCTGCCGGTGGTCGCGCCGATGGTGTCCGCCGCGCTGGGCCCGGCGCTGGTGGCGCACCTGCCGGCGGGTCAGCCGCGGCAGACCCTGCTGCTGGGCTGCGTGGCGATGTTCGGGCTCAGTCTGCTGGCGACACTGGCCCTGCTGCCGCTGGTGCTGAACCGGCTGCTCGTCGTCGGCCCGCTGCCGCTCGCGCTGACCCCGACGCTGTTCCTGGTCCTGGGCCCGCTGGGGCAGTCGACGACGGCCGTGGGCGCCTTCGCGGACGCGGCGCCCGGTGTCGTACCGGCCCCCTACGGCCCCGGCTTCGCCGTCCTCGCCCTGCTGTACGGGGTGCCGGTGATGGGCTTCGCCGTGCTCTGGTTCGCCTTCGCCGCCGCCCAGGTGGTGCGGGCCGGCCGGCGGGGCATGGGCTTCGCGATGACGTGGTGGTCCTTCACCTTCCCCGTGGGCACCTGCGTGACCGGTGCGTCGGCGCTGGCCCGGCGCACGCACCTGGCCGTGTACGACTCCCTCGCGGTCGCCCTCTACGCCGTCCTGGTCGCAGCCTGGGCCGCCGCGGCGGTGCACACGGCCCGGGGGCTGGTCAGCGGCGCGCTGCTCGCAGCGCCCGGCCCAGCACCCGCGGGGCCTCGGCGAGCGAGGGTCCGTACCAGGTCAGGTGCCGTCCGCTGACCAGCGCGCAGGGCAGCCGGGGGAAGGCCTCCGGCCCGTCCCCGGCGGTGAAGCGGTAGGGCTCGTCCGGCAGGACGACGAGGCCGGGGGCCGCGGCCCGCAGTTCCTCGACGGGGACGCGCGGGTAACGCTCGGCGTGGCGCGCGTAGAGGTGGTCGACGCCCAGGCGGGCCAGGACGTCACCGGCGAAGGTGTCCCGGCCCAGCACCGTCCAGGGCCGCCGCCACACCGGGACGACGGCGGTCGTACGGTAGCCGGGCGCGGGCGGCGCCGACCAGGCGGCCTCCGCCTCGTCCAGCCACCTCGGCCGGGTCGCCGCCCCGCAGGCGGACAGGACCCGCGCCAGCTCGCGGAAGGCCTGCGGCACGCCCCGCACCTCGGTGACCAGCACCTCGACGCCCGCCGCGCGCAGGGCGTCGAGGTCGGCCGCGCGGTTCTCCTCCTCGTTGGCGATCACCAGGTCGGGGCCGAGGGCGGCGACCTTGCCGGTCTGCGGGTTCTTGGTCCCGCCGACGCGGACCACGTCCAGACCGGCCGGGTGGCTGCACCAGTCGGTGGCGCCGACGAGGGCGCCGGGCAGTGTCACTGCGACGGCCTCGGTGAGCGAGGGGACCAGGGAGACGACCCGGGTCATCAGCGCGTCCGGTCCTGGACCGCCTCGATGTGCTCGGCCACCGCGACCACGATCACGCGGGTGTCGGCGACCGTCGCCCGCCAGCGGTGGCGCACTCCGCCGGTCAGGTACATGGTGTCGCCGCGGACGAGCCGGTAGGCGCGGCCCTCCGCCTCGACCTCGACCGCGCCGTCGGCGACGTACATCAGCTCGTCGTTGCGGTGCTGGAACTCGCGGCCCGCGTCGTGGTCCCCGGTGTACTCGGAGGCGTGCAGCTGGTGGTGGCCGCGCACCAGGGCACGCACCCGGGGATCCGGCTCCGGTTCGGCCGTCTCGGGGATCTCGGCGCGTACGACGTCGACGCTGCAGGCGGGGTCGGCCGCCGCCAGCAGCTCCACGGCGGTGGTGCGCAGCGCGTCGGCGACCTTCTCCAGGGAGCTCCTGCTGGGGCGGGCCCGGTCGTTCTCGATCTGGCTCAGGAAGGGCACCGACAGGCCGCTGCGCTCGGCCACGACGGCGAGGGTGAGGTCGAGCGCCCGGCGCCGCCGTCGTACGGCCGCGCCCACTCGAAGGGGCTGCTCTTTGTGGTCGCCCATCGCTCCGGCTCCCTCCTTCGCTCGTCGGTCCGCTCTCCTGGGACCCGTGCCGGTGCGCACGTGTCCTGTCGGGTTCTCTGCACCCTACGCATGTCCGGCAAACCGTTTCCTGCCGCCGTCGCTTCCCCGTGCGGTGCGCGCACCGGCGGTGTCGCGGTGCGCGTCGGCGGACCGGCCGTGCTCAAGCCCACGGTACGGGGTCGGGCGGGACGGCGGGGTGACTGTGCGTGGTTGGCCGGATCCTGCCGTGGACGGCCCGAGGGGCGGGCCCGTTCCCACGGCGTCAGGACCGTGGTCGGGCCCGCCCCTCGGGCGGTGCGGTGCGGCGGCCACCGCGGGTTCCTTCCGCCGGTTCACCCGGAGGTGTCCGGCCGGCTCACCCGGCGGCCGTCCGCCGGTTCACTGCGGGGTCATGCGCTGCACGACGTCCGGGTGCTGCTCGATCCAGGCGTCGACCGCCTCGTCCTCGTGCGCCTTGCCGCGCGCGTTGATCTCGCTCTCCAGGCTGCCCAGCTCGTCCTCGCTCATCTTGAAGTTCTTGATCCACTCAGTGAGCTGCGGGTACTGCTCGGGGAACTTCTCGCTGGAGATGGTGCGGACGGTGTTGCCCTCACCGAAGAGCTTCTTGTCGTCCTTGAGCTTGGTGAGGCCGTAGCGGCTGTACGCCCAGTGCGGCGACCACAGCACGACGGCGACGGGCTGCTTCTTGGCGTACGCGCGCTTCAGCTCGGCGAGCATGGCGGGCGTGGAGCCGTCGACGACCTTGTACTCCTTGTCCAGGCCGTAGCCCGGCATGACCTTGTTCTTGAGGAGGTCCATCTCGCCGGTGCCCGGTTCGATGCCGATGATCTTCCCGCCGAACAGGGACGACTTGCCCTTGAGGTCCTCCAGGGACTTCACGTCCTTGACGTATGAGGGGACGGCGATCTCCAGGGAGGTCGGCTGGTACCAGGTGCCGAGGTCCTTGAGCTTGTCCTTGCTCTTGTCCCAGTAGTTCTTCTGGGCGTAGGGCAGCCAGGCGTCGAAGTTGAGGTCGATGTCGCCGCCGGCCAGGCCGGTGTAGACGGGGCCGACGTCCATCTGCTTCAGGTTCAGCTTGTAGCCGCGGCGCTCCAGGACGTGCTTCCACAGGTGGGTGACGGCGACGTCCTCGTCCCAGGGGAACCAGGCGACGTTCAGGGGCCGCTTGGCCTCGGCCGGGGTGGAGCCGGAGCCGCCGGGGACCGGGGCCAGCTTGTCGACGACTGCGGGGTTGGCCTTGAGCCAGGTCCGCACGGCGTCCTGCTGCTGTCCCTTGCCGGCCTTGTTGATCTCGGCCTCCAGGCTGGTGAGCTGCTTCTCGTCCAGCTTGAAGTTCTTCAGCCAGGTGCCGACGACGGGGTTGTCGGCCGCGAAGCCCTTGCGGGCCAGGGTGTGCACGCCGTCGCCCTTGCCCCAGGCGCCCTTGGGGTCCTTCAGCTTCTTCAGGTCGTAGTCGTTGTACGCCCAGTGCGGCGACCACAGGGTGACGAGGACCGGCTGCTTCTTGGCGTAGGCGCGCTTCAGCTCGGCCAGCATGGCGGGCGTGGAGCTGTCGACGACCTTGTACTCCTTGTCCAGGCCGTAGTCCTTGAGGACCTTGCTCTTGAGCAGGGCCATCTCGCCCGCGCTGGCCTCGATGCCGGTGATCTTCCCGCCGAACAGGGCGGCCTTGCCCTTGAGGTCGTCCAGCGAGTTGATGTCCTTCATGTACGACGGCACGCTCAGCTCCAGCGACGTCGGCCCGTACCAGGAGCCGAGGTCGTCGAGCTGCTTCCCGTACTTCTTCCAGTACTGGGCGTGGGTCGTCGGCAGCCAGGAGTCCGTCTCGAAGTCGACGCTGCCCTGGGCGAGGGAGGTGTAGAGCGGTCCGGCGTCGAACTGCTTGGCCTCCACCTTGTAGCCGCGCTGTTCGAGGATCTCCTTCCACAGGAAGGTGGAGGCGACGCCCTCGTCCCACGGGATGTAGCCGAGGGTGATCTTCTTGCCCTTGCCGACGTCCTGTCCGTCGGCGGCGGCCGTCGTGCTGCCGCCGCCGCCTCCGAAGACGCCCATGCCGCCGGCGACGAGCGCGAGGACGACCACGCCGACCACGGCGATCTGCGGGCTCGGCCGGTAGGACCAGATCTTCAGGCCCTGCAGGGCCCGGGCCCGGGCGGCGGCGCGCCGGCCGAGCGGCGAGACCTGGGTGCCCAGGGCGCTGGTCATGCGGTCCAGGTAGATCGCGAGGATCACGATGGCGACACCGGCCTCGGAGCCGAGGCCGACGTCGAGCTGGCCGATGGCCTCGTTGACGTCGCCGCCGAGGCCGCCGGTGCCGACCATGCCGGCGATCGCGGCCATGGACAGGCCGAGCATGATCACCTGGTTGACGCCGGCCATGACGGTGGGCAGCGCCAGCGGCAGCTGGACGCGCAGCAGGGTCCTGCGGGGCGTGGTGCCGAAGGCCTCGGCGGCCTCCACCAGCTCCTTGTCGACCTGCCGGATGCCCAGCTCGGTCATGCGCACACCGGGGGCGAGCGCGAAGATCAGGGTGGCGACGATGCCCGCGGGCCCGCCGGTACCGAAGAACAGGATGGCCGGGATGAGGTAGATCATCGCGGGCAGCGTCTGCATGAAGTCCAGGAACGGCCGCACGACGGCGCTGACCCGGTCCGAGCGGGCCGCCCAGACACCGACCGGCACGGAGACCACCAGCGCGATGATCGTCGCGACCAGGACGAGCGCGAGGGTGACCATCGCGTCGTCCCACAGTTCGAGGGAGTCGATGAAGGCGAAGCCGACGAAGGTGAGGACACCCGCCAGCGTGCCGCGCAGCCAGAAGGCGAGCACGGCGAAGATGCCGGCGAGCAGCAGCGGCTGGGGCGCCTGGAGGACGGCGTTGATGCCGTCGTAGGCGCCGGTGAAGACGGTCTTGAAGAAGTCGAAGAGCCAGGACACGTGGTCGAGCAGCCAGTCGACCGCGGAGTTGACCCAGTTGCCGAGCGGGATCCTAGGCACGGGCCACCGCCTTCCTGCCGCCCTTGTCGCGCGGTGTGTCGCACGCGGTGGGGGTGGCGTCGCGTTCGTCACCGAGGAAGGCCACGAGCCGCCGGCGCGGGACCACGCCCACGAGGTCGCGGTGCTCGTTCAGCACGGCGACCGGGTGGGACAGCCGGGCGCTGATGGCGCACAGCTCGGTGAACGGGGTGTCCGGTGCGGCCGTCTCGCAGCCGCAGTCGGCCTCGTCGCCGCGCACCCGGCGGTCCATGACCGCCTCGGCGGTCAGCACGCGGGAGCGGTCGACGTCCTGGATGAAGGAGGCGACGTAGTCGCCCTCCGGGCGCAGCAGGATGTCCTCGGCGGTGCCGTTCTGCACGATCCGGCCGTCGCGCATGACGGCGATGCGGTCGCCCAGGCGCATGGCCTCGTTGAGGTCGTGGGTGATGAAGACGATCGTCTTCTTCAGCGTCTTCTGCAGCTGCAGCAGCTGGTCCTGCATGTCGCGGCGGATCAGCGGGTCCAGGGCGCTGAAGGACTCGTCCATCAGCAGCAGGTCGGCGTCGGTGGCCAGCGCGCGGGCGAGGCCGACGCGCTGCTGCATGCCGCCGGACAGCTCGTCGGGCCAGGAGTTCTCCCAGCCGGCCAGGCCGCACAGGGCGAGCGCCTCGTCGGCGCGGCGACCGCGCTCGGCGCGGGGCACGCCCTGCACTTCCAGGCCGTAGGCGGCGTTGTCGCGGACGCTGCGGTGCGGGAAGAGCGCGAAGTGCTGGAAGACCATGCTGATCTTCCTGGAGCGGACCTCGCGCAGCTCCCGGTCGGTGAGCGCGGTCAGGTCCTGGCCGTCGAATCGCACCTGCCCGGCGGTGGGCTCCAGCAGCCCGTTGAGCATGCGCAGGAGTGTGGATTTACCGGAACCGGACAGTCCCATCACGACGAAGATCTGTCCGGGGTCCACGGTGAAGGAGGCGTCGATGACGGCGGCGGTGGCGCCGCCCGCCCGCAGTTCGTCGCGATCGGCACCCTGCCGGAGTTTCTCCACTGAATCGTCGGGTCGTCTGCCGAACACCTTGTACAGGTGTTGGGCCTCAAGCCTGGATGCCACGCGCACCTCTCGTCATAGGGGACAGGGACAGATGCGAAGGATCAGTAACAGTTGAATAACGCAACTACCTTCGCTCGGGCGCGCGCCTTCCCAGGTCCATGCAGGGCAAACGGAAAGTGACCCGCCTCACATCGAAGCCGGTGACTGTCAGAGGCGTACGGCATGATGCGAGGCGTGACCGGACGACTGATGCTCCTCGACACCGCTTCCTTGTACTTCCGCGCTTACTTCGGCGTCCCCGAGTCGGTCAAGGCCCCGGACGGCACGCCGGTGAACGCCGTGCGCGGGCTGCTCGACTTCATCGACCGCCTGGTCCGCGACCACCGGCCCGGCCATCTGGTGGCCTGCATGGACGCCGACTGGCGACCGCACTGGCGGGTGGAGCTGATCCCCTCCTACAAGGCGCACCGCGTGGCCGAGGAGCACCCCGGCGGCCCCGACGAGGAAGAGGTCCCGGACACCCTCTCCCCGCAGGTCCCGGTCATCGAGGCGGTCCTGGACGCGGTCGGCATCGCCCGCGTGGGCGTCGCCGGGTACGAGGCGGACGACGTGATCGGCACGTTCACGGTCCGCGCCACGGGCCCGGTCGACATCGTCACCGGCGACCGCGACCTGTACCAGCTGGTGGACGACGCGCGCGGGGTACGGGTGCTGTACCCGCTCAAGGGCGTCGGCACCCTGCAGAGCACCGACGAGGCGGTGCTGCGCGAGAAGTACGGGGTCGACGGCGGCGGGTACGCGGACCTGGCGCTGCTGCGCGGCGACCCGAGCGACGGACTGCCGGGCGTGCCCGGCATCGGGGAGAAGACGGCGGCCAGACTCCTCGCCGACTTCGGCGACCTGGCCGGGATCATGGCGGCCGTCGACGACCCGAAGGCGAAGCTCACGCCGTCGCAGCGCCGCCGCCTCGACGAGGCACGGCCGTACCTCGCGGTGGCCCCCAAGGTCGTGCGCGTGGCCGGGGACGTGCCCCTGCCGGACGTCGACACCGCCCTGCCGCGCGCCCCGCGCGACCCGGCCGCCCTGGAGGAGCTGGCCGGCCGCTGGGGACTGGGCGGCTCCCTGCAGCGCCTGCTCGGCACGCTGGAGGCGTGAGCGCCGAAGCACGCGGAAGCGGACACGGGCACAGAGCCAGGAGCTGACGCGCACGGAAGACGGGCACAGAGCCAGGAGCTGACGCACACGGAAGAAGGGCCCTGGAAAGAGGTGTTGCCGGAGGGAAGGTGCTAACTTAGGTAAGCCTAAGCAAGGGAACTGGGAGGCCGTCATGGCAGAACGTCCGGCGCGCAAGCCGCGAAGGGCCCACACCGCGCGGGTGGTCCGCACCGAACGGCTCACTCCGCACATGCAGCGCGTGGTCCTCGGCGGCGAAGGCCTCGCCGACCTCCCGGTCGGCACGTGCACCGACCACTACGTGAAGCTGCTGTTCCCGGCCGCGGGCGTCACCTACCCCGAGCCCTTCGACATGCAGCGGATCCGCGAGGAGTTCCCGCCCGAGCAGTGGCCGGTGACCCGCACCTACACCGTGCGTGCCTGGGACCCCGAGCACCGCGAACTGACGCTGGACTTCGTGGTCCACGGCGACGAGGGCCTGGCCGGCCCGTGGTCGCTGCTGGTACGGCCGGGCGAGACCGTGCGCTTCATGGGCCCAGGCGGCGCCTACGCCCCCGACCCGAGCGCCGACTGGCACCTGCTGGCCGGTGACGAGAGCGCCCTGCCGGCCATCGCCCGGTCCCTGGAGGCGCTGCCGCCGGGCGCCACCGCCCACGCCTTCGTCGAGGTCTCCGGACCCGAGGAGGAGCAGAAGATCGACTCCGACGTGGAGGTCGTCTGGCTGCACCGCGGCGACCGGCCCGTCGGCGCGGCCCTGGTGGAAGCCGTACGGGCCCTGGAGTTCCCCGCGGGCCGGGTGCACGCGTTCGTGCACGGCGAGGCCGGTTTCGTGAAGGAACTGCGGCGGCTGCTGCGGGTGGAGCACGCGATCCCGCGCGAGGACCTGTCGATCTCCGGCTACTGGCGCCTCGGCCACAACGAGGACGGCTGGCAGGCCTCCAAGCGCGAGTGGAACGCCCGGGTCGAGGCCGAGCAGGAGGGCGCGGCGCCGGCCGCGTGAGACGACGTGGCGTGACGTGATCGAGGGGGGCGGCAGCCGGACATCCGGGTGCCGCCCCCCCTCACGTCCACTCCGCCTGATCGACTCGACTCACGTCACACCGGCGGCAGCAGCGGCTCGCACCGGCCGCCGGCAGGACGCGCCCACGGACCGCGCCGGGACGCTCACACCGACCGCTGGTAGGACCGGAACGTGCGGACGGAGAGCCACACCGCGGCCACCGCCAGCACCAGCAGCGCCCCGGCCCTGATCCCCACCCCGCTCCAGTCGGGGTCGGCGGAGAGCGCCGAACGCCCCGCCACCATCGCCCAGTCCAGCGGATTGAGGCCGGCGGCGTGCCGGATCCAGGAGGGCATCTGCCCGGGCGCCATGAAGGCGCTGGACAGGAAGGTGAGCGGCAGCAGCAGGAAGGTGTTGATGCCGATGATCGACTCCCGCTCCCGCACCAGCATGCCCAGCGCGTTGGACAGCGCGCCGAAGACAGTGCCCAGCAGCATCGAGGCGACGACCAGGACGGCGATGCCGGCGACGCCGCCGGGGTAGTCGGCGCCGCCCAGCAGCCCGAGCAGCACGATGACGACCGACTGCAGGGCGGTGACGAGGCTGCTGCTGATGACGTTGCCGTTCATCAGGGCGCCCCGGCCGACCGGGGTGGTCAGGAACCGGTCGAGGGTGCCGCGCTGGATCTCCTCCAGTGTGCCCATGCCCGCCCACAGGTTGGCGCTGAGCGCGCTCATCACGACCACACCCGGCACCAGGTAGTCCAGGTAGGAGCCGGTGCCGAAGCCACCGAGTCCGACGACCTTCTTGAACAGGCTGCCGAAGACGAACAGCCAGATGACCGGCTGGACAAGCGTGATGACCGCGTACGCCGGCTGGCGGGCGAACACCATGAGGTGGCGCTGGGTCATGTACCAGGTCTGCGGGATCGCCGTGCTCATCACGCACCTCCCAGGAGCGCCAGGGCGTCCGCCCCGCCGGGCGCGGCGGCAGAGCCCGCCTCGGCGTAGCGGCGTCCGGCATGGCGCAGGTAGACGTCGTCGAGGGAGGGGCGTGCCACCGTCGCGGTGGCCACGCTCACCCCGGCCCGTTCGAGGGCGGTCAGCAGCGCGGGCATCGCGGCTCCCCCGTCGTCGGCGCGGGCGCTGATCCCCCGCCCCTCGATCACCACCTCGCGCACGCCCCGCAGCGCGCCGAGGGTACCGGCCAGCAGGGTGCGGCCGGCCTCGCCGACCGGTTCGCGCAGCTCCATGCGGACGGCGTCGCCGCGCAGTTCGCCCTTGAGCGCGTCGGGGGTGCCCTCGACGACGACCCGGCCGCGGTCGACGATGGCGACGCGCTCGGCGAGCCGGTCGGCCTCCTCCAGGTAGTGCGTGGTGAGCAGGATGGTCAGGCCCTCCTCGCCGGCGAGCCGGCCGATCTCGGCCCACATCGCGCTGCGGGCCTCCGGGTCCAGTCCGGTGGTGGGCTCGTCGAGGAAGAGCACCTCGGGCCGGTGCACCAGGCCGAGCGCGACGTCGAGGCGGCGCAGCATGCCGCCCGAGTAGCCCTTGACCGGACGGTCCTTGGCCTCGGCGAGGCTGAAGCGCTCCAGCAGCTCCTCGACCCGCCGGTCGAGGGCCGCGCCGTTCAGGCCGTACAGCCGGCCCTGGAGCCGGAGGTTCTCGCGGCCGGTGGCCACCGGGTCCGCGCCCGAGCCCTGCGCGACGACACCGATGGCGCGGCGCACCCGGTCCGGGTGGCGCAGCACGTCATGGCCGGCGACGGTCGCCGTACCGGAGTCCGGGCGGGCGAGGGTGGTCAGGATCTTGACGGTGGTGGACTTGCCGGCGCCGTTGGGCCCGAGGAGGCCGAAGACGGTGCCCTGTTCGACGGTGACGTCCAGGCCGGCCAGGGCGGTGACGTCGCCGGGATAGGTCTTGACCAGTCGGCGCGCCTCGACGGCGGGCGCACGGGTTGCGCTCATGACGGAACTCTCCTGCTGGATGACTGACGAGTGATCGTCGGCCGGTCCGCTTCAGGGGTGCCGGGCTATCCTGGGTGTGCCGCACCTCGATCGCCCGGAGAAGCCCCCTGGTGGATCCGGCTCGGGGTTGGGGACCCCGGCGGGGCTGCTGCAACAACTCCGCCGGGGTCTTGTTCGCTTCTGTGTCAGGTCGGGTTGCCGGGCGCCTCCCCCGTCAGGAACTCGGGCGGGACCTCGCCCGTCTCGTGGAACCGCCGCCAGCCCTCGACCTCGGGCAGCAGACCCCCCTCCAGCTCCGCCAGGAAGGCGCGCACCCACGTGGCCTGCGCCTGGAGCATGTGGAGCTGGTACTCGTTCTCCACGAGGAAGAGCCGCGGCAGCGTCTCGTACAGCTTCTCCAGCCCGCCGCGTCCGCTCGCGATCTGCACCTCCAGGGTGCTGAGCCGCTCGCGCAGGAGCCGTACGACGTCGTCGGGGTGGAGGACGCCCATGAGCGACAGGGCCGCCTCGAAGATCGGGTACTCCCTGGCGGGGACGGCCACGAGGTCCGACATCCACTCGGTCATCTCCCGGCGTCCGGCTTCGGTGAGGCCGTAGACGGTGCGCTCGGGCCGGTTGCCCTGCCGCTCGACGTCGGCCACCTCCACGTAGCCGTGCTTCTCCAGGTTCTGCACGACGGTGTAGAGGGAGCCGTAGTTGATCTTGATGCTGGCGTCCTTGCCCTGCCGGCGCAGGGTCTGGGCGATCTCGTAGGGGTGCATCGGGTGCTGCCGGAGGGTCGCCAGGACGGCGAGGGCCAACGGGTTGCCGAGCTTGCGGCGCTTCCCGGCCACAGCGATCACCTCGCTTTCGAATATCCGTGACCGAACATATCGCGACTCCACGGATCCGTCAACGGACACGCGATGTATCGCGTCGCGGCACGCACCTCTCTCCTGTCACTCACCGCGCACCCGCGCGTGCAGATGCATGTCGTGCCAGCCGTCCGCGTGCAGGCCGGAGCTGCGCTTGGTGCCCTCCAGCGAGAAACCCGTCCGGGCGGCGACGCGGCAGGACGCCTCGTTGCGTACGGCGTGCAGCAGTTCGAGCCGGTGGAAGCCCGTCTCCTCCAGCGCCCAGCGGACGAGGGCGGCGGTGGCCCGCGCGGCCACTCCCCGGCCGCGGGCGTCCGGCGCCGTCCAGTACGCCACCTCGGCCGCGCCGTCGGCGAACCGCACCTCGCGCAGCGCGACCCGGCCCACCAGTTGCCCGGTGTCCTCCTCGGCCACCGCCCACTGGGCCTCCCGGTCCGCCGCCCAGGCGTCGCGCCACTGGCCGATCCAGCCCGCCACCTCGGCCTCGGAGCCGGCGGACCGGGCGTGCCACCGGTGCATCACCGGGTCCTGGAAGACGGCGTGGACGGCGGGCGCGTCCGCGGGCCGGAAAGGGCGCAGGACAAGGCCGTCGCCGGCGGGAACGGTGGGCTGGGGGGACCGGGAAAACGTGTCCGCGGGCAGCACGGGAGCGATGAGATCAGGCATGGTCCGCATCCTGCCCGGGCGGGGGCGGTGCACCCAGTGGTTTTCCGTGGCGTACGGCGCCTCGTAGGCTTCGACGGATGAGACGCAGGACCCGCACTCCGCCCGCTCCCCTCCCCCAGCGCCAGGGGGTGGACCCGGTGCGGGTGCGGCTGCCCGCCGACGGGCCGTGGGCGACCGTGGGCGGGCACCTGGTGGAACGGCTGTCGGGGGCGGCGCCCGGGGCGGTCGCCGCGATGTTCGAGGCGGGGCAGGTCGTCGGGGCCGACGGGCGGGCGGTACCCGCCGACGCGCCGTACGAGCCCGGGATGTGCGTGTGGTTCCACCGGGAGCTGCCCGCGGAGGTACCGGTGCCCTTCCCGCTGGAGGTGGTCCACCGCGACGCCCACCTCGTCGTCGTGGACAAGCCGCACTTCCTCGCCACCACCCCGCGCGGCACGCACGTCACCGAGACCGCGCTGGCCCGGCTCCGCCGCGAGCTGGGCGTTCCGACGCTCGGCGCCGCACACCGCCTGGACCGGCTCACCGCCGGACTGGTGCTGTTCACGGTGCGGCCCGAGGAACGCGGCGCGTACCAGACACTCTTCCGCGACCGCCGGGTGCGCAAGGTCTACGAGGCCGTCGCGCCCTACGATCCGGCGCTCGCCCTGCCCCGGACCGTGCGCAGCCGGATCGTGAAGGAACGCGGGGTGCTCGCCGCCCACGAGGTGCCGGGCGAGCCGAACGCGATCACGCGCGTGGAACTGGTCGAACACCGCGCGGACGGCCTCGCCCGGTACCGGCTGACACCCGCCACCGGGCAGACGCACCAGCTGCGGGTGCACCTGAGCGCGCTGGGCGTGCCGATCCTCGGCGACCCGCTCTACCCGGAGGGGACCGGCCCCGGCCCGGCCGGTGACTTCCGGCGCCCGCTGCAACTGCTGGCGCGGGAGCTGGAGTTCACCGACCCGGTCACGGGGGTGGAGCGCCGGTTCCGCAGCACGCGGATGCTCCAGGCCTGGTCGTCGTACCCGGACTGGGCGGGTCAGTAGCCGCGCCACCACCGCAGGAAGCGCTGCCAGGGCCCGCGCGGGCGGTCCCGCGCGAACTCGGCGTCCGTGGCCGGAGCCGGTGGTGCGGGCGGCGCGGACGGGGCGGCGGCCACCGCGGTCCGGAAGGGGGCCGGGGGCGCCTCACCGGCCGCGGCCCCCGCCGGGACGGACTCGCAGGACGGCTCCGGCGGGGTGGACAGCACGGTGCTGATCTCCCAGGCCGTCCGCTGCTGCGGCACCGGCATCGGGGTGTGGCTCGGCTGGGCCATCACGTCCTGCTGCGGGCGCGGGGTGAACCGCACCGGCAGCTCCACCAGGTGCTGCGAGGCGATCGACTCGGTCCAGCTCAGTTCCTCCTCGGGGCAGTCGAGGCGGATGTCGGGCAACCGCATCAGCAGCTTGTCGACGCCCACGTCGGCGATGGCACGGCCGATGTCCTGTCCGGGGCACTCGTGCGGGCCGCCGCTGAAGGCGAGGTGGGAGCGGTTGCCCTGCATGTCGGCGTCCAGGTCGGGCCGCACCCGGGGGTCGACGTTGCCCGGCGCGATGCCGAGCAGCAACCCGTCGCCGCGGCGGATGCGCCGGCCGCCCAGCTCGGTGTCCTGCTTGGCGAAGTAGGCGAAGATCGTGCTGAAGGGCGGCTCGTCCCACAGGGACTGCTCGACCGCCTCCGGCACCGTCATCTGCCCGCCGTTGAGCTGGGCGCGGAAGCCCGGGTCGGTGAGGACCCGGCGGATGGTGTTGGCCAGCAGGTTCGCGGTCGCCTCGTAGGCGGCGATGAGCACGAGACGCAGGTGCTGGCCGACCTCGTCGTCGTTCAGGCCCGCCGGGTCGGTGATGAGGTGGCTGGTGAAGTCGTCCTCGGGCCGGGCGCGGCGGCGGGCGGCCAGCCGGCGCAGGCAGCCCATGATGTACTCGTTGCTGGCGATGGCGGTGTCGGTGCCCTTGAGCATGTCGCGGGCGCTCTGGACGAGGCGGTCGTCGTACTCCTCGGGCATGCCGAGGACCTCGCACATCACCGCCATCGGCAGGTGCTCGGCGAACTGGTCGACGAGGTCGGCGCGGCCCGTCTCGCAGAACCGGTTGACCAGGCGCTGGGTGGCGCGGCCGATGTGGCGGCGCAGACCGCGGTGGTCGATGGTGGCCATGGCGGCGGTGACCGCGCCGCGCAGCCGCTTGTGCTCGTCGCCCTCGGCGTGCGAGCAGATGGGCTGCCACGCGATGTGCGGCATGAGCGGGTGGTCCGGCTTGACCATGCCCTCCTTGAGCGGCGTCCAGATGCGGCTGTCCCGCGTGAACTGCGACGGCGTACGCACCATGTGCAGGTTCTCGGCATGGCCGAGGACCACCCACATGGGGACGTCGTCGTGCAGCAGCACGGGGGCCACCGGGCCGTGCTGCTCGCGCAGTTGCTCGTAGAGGTCACCGAGGTCGAGCGCCTCGTGGAGCCGGTGCAGGCCGCCGGCGCCGATGCCGTGCGCGGGGCAGCCGGGGGGCGGGGCGGGGGTGCGGTCGTCCGGACCGGTCAGGGACTGGGGTTCAGGCGTCACAACGGTCGCTTTCGGAACGGAAAGGACGGAAGGGGAAGGACGAGGACGGGAGGAGAAGGACGAGGACGGCGGGGAAAGGCGGGGAAGGGCGGGGAAGAACGGGCGGGCAAGCGAGGGCGGGTGAGTGCGGGAGGGGCCGGGCGGCTCAGGTGGGCGAGCCGGTCATGGCCAGGGAGTGCAGGAAGCGCATCAGCGTCATCAGCACGTCCCGGCTGGAGGCCCGGCGCCGCACGTCGCACTCGACCATCGGGATCTCCTCGGCCAGGTCGAGCGCCGTCCGCAGCTCGGCGATCGGGTAACGGGGGGCGTCGGGGAAGGAGTTGATGGCCACCACGAAGGGCACACCGCGCTCCTCCAGCCGCCCCATGACGTCGAAGCTGACCTCCAGGCGGCGGGTGTCGACGAGGACGACCGCGCCGAGCGCCCCCTCGAACAGCCCGTTCCACAGGAACCAGAAGCGTTCCTGGCCCGGGGTGCCGAAGAGGTAGAGCACCAGCTGGTCGGTGATGCTGATGCGGCCGAAGTCCATGGCCACGGTGGTGGCCGTCTTGGACTCGGAGCCGTAGTCGTCGTCGACCCCGATACCGGCCTGGGTCATGGTCTCCTCGGTGGTCAGCGGCCTGATCTCGCTGACCGAGCCGACCATCGTGGTCTTGCCGACCCCGAAACCGCCGACGATGACGATCTTCACCGCGGCCTGGGCCGTGTGCGGCAGGTGGTCCTCGGTCCGCGGGCCGGGGAGGGTGTCAGAGCCGTTGAAGTCCATGCATCACCGCTTCGAGGAGGGAACGGTCGGGGACCGCCTGGCGCACGATCGGGGCGCGCGCCTGTACCAGTTCGGCCGTCAGCAGCTCGGTGATCAGGACCGTCATCGCGCTGAACGGCAGGTTGAGGTAGGCCGACAGTTCGGCCACGGACAGCGGGGCGGTGCACAGCCGCAGCAGTGCCGTCTGCTCGGGGGTGGCGGACGGCGGTGGTTCGGCGCGCGCCACCACGAGGGTGACCAGGTCGAGGGCGGCACGGGCACCGTCCTCACCGGCTCCGGCGACCACGTACAGCCGCTCCGGGTTCTTCTCTTCACCCTGCTTGGCGGGTTTCGGGGGCGGCGGCTCGTGCGCGGGAAAGCGCCTCTGGCGTCGCGGAGGCGTCATACGCTCTGCCCACCGTGCCGGGGCGGACTGGTCAGGTGGGCGCCGATGCGCACCACGAGGTCGCGCATGCGGGCGCTCATCATGCCGGGTTCGGTCCGGATGTCGGCGAGCACGGCGAGGTAGGCGTTGGCACCGGCGGACATCAGGTAGAAGTAGCCGCCGCCGATCTCGATGACGACCAGCTTCATCCGGCCGTCGCTGTCGGGGATCTCGACGGCGACGGCGCTCGCCAGGCTCTGCAGGCCCGCGCAGGCCGCCGCGACCCGGTCGGCCGCGTCCGGGTCGCCGCCGTAGCGGGCGATGCGCAGACCGTCGGCAGAGAGCACCACGATCATCTCGATGCCCGGTACGCCGTCGTTCAGCTCCTTGAGCATCCAGTCGAAGTTGGCGCGCTGCTGGATCACTTGAGGTCCCCCTCGTCGTCGGCTCCGTCACGGGCCGGCTTCTCGATCAGGTGCAGGAATGCGGTCGGGTCCCGGGTGAACGCGGTCGGGTCCGGGCCGGGGTTGTCCTTCTTCAGGCCGTCCCAGAACGCCTCGACCCACAGGCCCGGTTCGGGTTCCTTCTCGGCGGGCTCGGGGACGGCGGCCCGGGGCGTGCTCCACACGGAGCCGCCCTCCTGCTCGGCGCGCTCGGCGGCGACCTGTTCGGCGATGCGTTGGCTGAGCGGGATCTTGACCCGGCTGCGACGCTGCGGCAGACCGTTCGGGGTCCACTCGGTCACCTCGGGGACCTCGTCCTCCATCGGAACGGAGGCGGGGATGCGCGGGCTGGTGGGGCGGCGCTTCTTGGGGGCGCGCTTGGGGCCCTCCACCGCGTCCTCGCCGGGCCGGGGGATGGAGGTGGCGCCGATGCCGTGGGCGAGCCCCGGTGCGGGGTCGGTGGTCATCATGTCGCTGGGCACGACGAGGACCGCGCGGACCCCGCCGTACGCGGAGGCCCGCAGGGAGACCTGCATCTTGTACGCCGTGCACAGGCGGCCCACGACGGCGAGGCCCAGGCGCGGGCTCTCGCCCAGTTCCTGGAGGTCGACCCCGGCCTTGGCCGCCTCGACCATCTTCTCGATCCGGTCGCGGGACTCCTCGTTGAGACTGACACCGCCGTCCTCGATCTCGATGGCGACGCCGGTCTGCACCTCGACGGCGGTGACGTGCACCTTGGTCTGCGGCGGCGAGTAGCGGGTGGCGTTGTCGAGGAGTTCGGCGGCGGCGTGGATGACCGGCTCGACGTCGGTGCCCTTGATGTTGACCTTGGCGATGGAGTGCAGCTCGATCCGGCGGTACTCCAGGATCCGGGACATGGCGCCGCGCAGCACGCTGTACAGGGTGACCGGGTTGGGCCACTGGCGGCCGGGCCGGCCGCCGCCGAGAACGGAGATGGAGTCGGCGAGGCGGCCGATCAGCGCTGTGCCGTGGTCGATGCGCAGCAGGTCGTCGAAGACCTCGGGGCTGCGGCCATGGTCCTCCTCCATCTCCCTCAGTTCCTTGGCCTGCTGGTGCACGATGGCCTGGACGCGGCGGGCGATGCTGACGAAGGAGCGCTGGGTGGAGTCGCGCATCGACTCCTCCTGGTCCACGATCTTGAGGATCATGCGGACCACCGCGCGCTGCGGCTCGGGCAGGCGGCACCACTCCGGGTCCCCGTCGATGAGGTCGCGCATGACCTCGCGCGGGGTGTGGCTGGCGCGCAGGTAGTCGACGGCGGCCGGGAGGATCTCCGAGGCGAGGTAGGCGATCTGCTCGTCGTGGCCGGCGATGCGCTCCTGGAGGTACTCGGTGCGGCGGGCGTGTTCGGCCCGCTGCTCGCGGACGGTACGGCCGCGGCGCACCGCTTCGGCGGCGGTGAGGAGCACGAGAAGGGTGGCGACGGCGCCGCAGCAGCCGACGGCGAGGCGGGCCGGTTCCGTCACCAGGGCGACGGCGGCTCCGGTGACCGCCGCCATCAGTATGACCGGCAGCAGCAGCACGCGCGCGTAAGGAAGTTCGCGGCCGCCAGGAGGCGATTGGACACTCACCATGTAAGCCCTCTGTGACGAATCGGCTGGGGTTCGGGGCAGCTTCCAGTGGGGTATGTCATGGAACTGTCGGACCTTTGAGATGTTTGGGAACAAGCGCACGAATACACCTCAACTCGGTGCGCTGCGGGCGAGCTTAGTCCGACCGGATCAACGCCGTGTCATATTCCGCAAGGGCCTGAAACGGCGCGGGGGACAGGAGTACCCTCGGCGGTTCTGTACGCCCCGAATTCATTCGAACACCGAATGTGACGGTATACGGATAGGCGTACAGGCATACGAAATCCCTCACCGGGACGGGTGAGAAAGACGTCAGGGGGCGTGATGGTGCGCGGATCGACCGCACACCGTCACGCCCCCTGCCCCGAACGGGTGAACCTCACCCGACCGACGAGTAGGCGACCACTCCCCTCAGCAGCCCTTCGACCGCCTTGCGCGCGTTCTTCGTCACGGTGGAGTTCTCCGGCGGAGCCGCCGCCGAGATCTGCCCCAGGACGTCGATGACCTGCTTGCACCAGCGCACGAAGTCCCCGGCCGGCATCTCCGCCTCGCGCAGCACCTCGTCGAGCCCCTTGCCCGAGGCCCACATGTACGCGGCCCAGGCGAAGCCGAGGTCGGGCTCGCGCTGGCCGACCCCCTCGGTCTGGCTGATGCGGAAGTCCTCCTCCAGGGCGTCGAGGCGGCCCCAGATGCGCACCATCTCGCCGAGCGCGGCCTTCGCCTTGCCGGAGGGCAGCTTGGGCGCCATGGCGTCGTCTCCGACCCGGGCCTCGTAGACCAACGCGGAGACGCAGGCGGCCAGTTCGGCCGGACCCAGGCCCTCCCACACGCGCTCGCGCAGGCATTCGCTGGCGAGCAGGTCGAGTTCGCCGTACAGCCGGGCCAGCCGCTTGCCGTGCTCGGTCACCTCGTCACCGCGCAGGTAGTCCAGCTCGGTGAGGAGGGCGACGATCCGGTCGAAGGTGCGCGCGATCGTGTTCGTACGGCCCTCGATGCGGTGCTCCAGCTGTTTGGTGTCGCGCATCAGCCGGTGGTAGCGCTCGGCCCAACGGGCGTGGTCCTCACGGTCGTTGCAGCCGTGGCAGGGGTGGGCGCGCAGCGCGGTGCGCAGCCGCGCGATCTCCCGGTCGTCGGCCGCCTGCGAGCGCCGCTTGCGGTGCCGGTCGGGCGGAATGTGCCCGGCCTTGGTGCGCAGCGCGGAGGCCAGGTCGCGGCGGGACTGCGGGGAGCGGGGGTTGAAGGACTTCGGGATCCGCATCCGCTCCAGCGGCTCGACGGGCACCGGGAAGTCGATGGCCCCCAGCCGCTTGACCTGCCGCTCGGCGGTCAGGACGAGCGGGCGCGGGCCGTCCTGGTACTCGAAGCCGCGGTGGCCGCCCGCCCGGCCGGCCGGCAGGCCCGGGTCGAGGACCAGCGCCAGGCCCGCGAACTTGCCGGTGGGCACGTGGATGACGTCGCCGGGCTTGAGCTTCTCCAGGGCGACGGCGGCCTCGGCCCGCCGCTGGACGGCGCCCTGCCGGGCCAGCTCGTTCTCCCGGTCCTTCAGCTCGCGGCGCAGCCGCGCGTACTCCGCGAAGTCACCGAGGTGGCAGGTCATCGACTCCTTGTAGCCCGACAGCCCCTCCTCGTTGCGCTGCACCTGCCGGGAGATGCCGACGACCGACTTGTCCGCCTGGAACTGCGCGAAGGAGGTCTCCAGCAGCTCCCGGGAGCGGTGCCGGCCGAACTGCTCGACCAGGTTGACCGCCATGTTGTACGACGGCTTGAAGCTGGAGCGCAGCGGGTAGGTCCGGGTGCCCGCCAGGCCCGCCAGGTGCTCGGGGTTCATGGCGCGCTGCCACAGCACCACCGCGTGGCCCTCGACGTCGATGCCGCGCCGGCCCGCCCGGCCGGTCAGCTGGGTGTACTCGCCGGGGGTGATGTCGGCGTGCTGCTCGCCGTTCCACTTGACGAGCTTCTCCAGGACCACCGAGCGGGCGGGCATGTTGATGCCCAGGGCGAGGGTCTCGGTGGCGAAGACCGCCTTGACCAGGCCGCGCACGAACAGTTCCTCGACGACCTCCTTGAAGGTCGGGAGCATGCCTGCGTGGTGGGCGGCGATGCCGCGCTCCAGGCCCTCCAGCCACTCGTAGTAGCCGAGGACGTGCAGGTCCTCGCGCGGGATGGCGGCGGTGCGCTCCTCGACGAGGACGCGGACCTTTCCCCGCGCCTCCTCGTCGTTGAGCCTGAGGCCCGCGTACAGGCACTGCTGGACCGCCGCCTCGCAGGCGGCGCGGCTGAAGATGAAGGTGATGGCGGGCAGCAGGCCCTCGGCGTCCAGCCGCTCGATGACCTCGGGGCGGCTCGGCGTCCAGATCCGGGAGCGCTGGCGGCGCTCGCGCTCCCGGTCCGCCTCGCGCATGTTCCGGCCGCGCCTGCGGTCCTGGTACGACGGGCGGCTGGCCTCCATGCGGGCCATGCGCGTCAGGTCGGGGTTGACGGCCTTCTTGTGGCCCTCGCCCTCCTCGAACAGGTCGTACATCCGGCGGCCGGCCAGCACGTGCTGGAACAGCGGGACGGGCCGGTGCTCGGAGACGATCACCTCGGTGTCGCCGCGCACGGTGTCCAGCCAGTCGCCGAACTCCTCGGCGTTGGACACGGTCGCCGACAGTGACACCAGCGTCACCGACTCCGGCAGGTGGATGATCACTTCCTCCCAGACGGCGCCGCGGAAGCGGTCGGAGAGGTAGTGCACCTCGTCCATGACCACGTAGCCGAGGCCGCGCAGCGTCTGCGAGCCGGCGTACAGCATGTTCCGCAGCACCTCCGTGGTCATCACGACCACCGGGGCGTCGGAGTTGACGCTGTTGTCGCCGGTGAGGAGACCGACCTTGCCGCTGCCGTAACGGCGGCACAGGTCGGAGTACTTCTGGTTGGACAGCGCCTTGATGGGTGTCGTGTAGAAGCACTTCTTGCCCTGCTGGAGGGCGAGGTGGACGGCGAACTCGCCCACGATCGTCTTGCCGGAGCCGGTGGGCGCGGCGACCAGCACGCCCTTGCCCGCCTCAAGGGCCCGGCAGGCCTCGATCTGGAACGGGTCGAGGCCGAAGTCGTACATCTCGCGGAAACCCGCGAGCGCGGTGGCCTGCTCGGCAGCTCGCCTGCGCGCTGCCGCGTACCGCTCGGCCGGTGAGAGGTCCTGAGTCATCGTGCTTTCGAGCGTACCGGGCCGCACTGACAACAGGACGATCATTATCCCGATCGGGCCGGGAGCCGACCGCCGTCACGGCACCCACGGGCCCCGGACAGACAGAAGCCGGCCGCTCGCGGGGCGAGCGGCCGGCCCGGTGCGCGGGGCGGCTCAGGTCACGTCGTCGTAGCCGTTGACCCTTTCCGTGCCGGACTGCTCCGGCAGGGCCCGGTTGGCGGAGACCGGCTCCACGTCGCCGATGTCCTCGGGGGTGAGGTCGAGGTCGGAGGCCTCGTCGTCGGACAGGCCCGTCCCGGCGCGGCGGAGCCTGCGGCGGTCGTTGAGCAGGGAGAACGCCACGGCGATGAAGAACAGACCCCAGATCGGCGCCGCCAGGGACAGCATCGTGCCGGGGTCGGGGCTGGGCGTGGCCACGGCGGCGAAGGCGGCGATGCCGACGATCATGCCGCGCCACCAGCCGAGCATGCGCCGACCGGACAGGACGCCGGTGAGGTTGAGCATGATCAGCAGCAGCGGCATCTCGAAGGCGAGGCCGAAGACGACGACCATGCGGATGCTCAGGTCGAGCAGGTCGTCCAGGGGCAGCAGGTTCTCCGCCTGGCTGGGCGTCAGGTCGATCAGGAACTTCGCCGTCGTCGGCAGCACGTTGTATGCGAGGTAGCCGCCGGCCAGGAAGAGCGGGAAGCCGAACGCCACGAAGGCGTAGGCGTACTTCTTCTCGTGCCGGTGCAGACCCGGCGCGACGAAGGCCCACAGCTGGTAGAGCCAGACCGGCGCCGCCAGCACGATGCCCGTCGTCAGCGCGACCTTCAGGGCCAGGGTGAAGGGCGCGAGCAGACCGCTGACCGTGAGGTGGGCGCAGTGGTTGTCCTTGGCCTTCGCCAGTTGCCCGAAGGTCTGCGGGCACCCGATGGAGTCCAGCACCGGCTTCGTGATGAAGTTGGTGATGTCCTTGTAGTAGAAGGCCGCCACCACCGTCACGACGAGAATCGCCGCGACACCCTTCGCGAGCCGGTTGCGCAGCTCACGCAAGTGGTCCGCGAGCGGCATACGCCCCTCGGGATCCCTCTCCTTCTTGGGGGCAGGCTTGAGCAACCCACATCCTCATCTCGTGCAGTGGACCGGAGAGGTCCCGGTCCTCGCGTCAGCGCTGGGGAGTCGTGTCCGTCGGCTCGGCGACCGGGCGGGAGCTCGTCACGTCACCGGGGGAGGCCTGGATCGTGCGCTGCGCCTGCGGGGTCTGCTCCTCCTCGGCCGGCTGGGCGGTGGTCGAGGACGCCTTGCCGTCGCCCTTCATCGCCTTGGCCTCGCTCTTCAGGATGCGAGCGGACTTGCCGAGCGAGCGCGCCATGTCCGGCAGCTTCTTCGAGCCGAACACCAGGACGATCACGAGAATCAACAGCACCAGGTGCCACGGCTCGAGTGCGTTGCGGAACATCTGTCTTCACCTTCTCACTGAGGCGGGGCGGCGGGTCCTGACCGACCGGACGGACAGGGGTCTGACCATCGTGCTGACAGCGATCGTATCGCCCGGGGATGAACTCGAAACCATCCCCACGTGTACTCGTGCCGTGCGGACCGCGCCTCGATCACCGGGCCGCGCCTAGAGCGTACCCAGCCACAAGAGCGTGGGTACAGGCCGCGGCACTCCACCGGACCTGACGTTTCGAACTTCACAGAAGTTCCCGGGCCGCTCCGGCCCGGCCGGGACCGGCTCAGGCGCGGGCTCATCGGGGGTCGGCGGCCCGCGCCGCGCTCACGGCAGCCCGCTCCAGATCCTCGGCGGCCCTGTTGATGCGCCGCGCCGAGTCCGACACCTGCCTGCCGAGGCGTTGCGCCTCCAGGAAGACCCGGACCGCCAGCACACCGAGGACGGCAAGTCCCAGAAACCCCGCAGCTACCGCGAACATCGGCCACACCATGCCCCTGAGCCTAGACGGTCCGGGAAGGCGCTCCGTCCGGGCCGACGGCCTCAGGGCGGGCGTCGCGGCTGCGAACGGCCTCGGCGGGTCCCCGACCGGCCCGTGCCCGCCCGTTCCGTCAGGTCAGGTACCGGGCTGTCCGTACGCCGGCGGCGCCACGCGGATGTCCTCACCTGCGGATCAGGCGCCTCCTCCTGGCCGGCCGATCCGGTCCTGCCGGTCCGGGTGCGATCCGTCCGGCGGGCCCGCGTCCCCCTGCTCTCTTCCCGGCGGCGAAGACCCGCGGGAAGAGGCCCGGGCTCCCGCGTGCCGACACCGGCCGCGTCCCTGCCGCCCTCCCGGGTCCCCCGGGCCGTGCCTCACATCAGTGGACGCGGACGTCAGCCCGCTCGCCGGGCCGCCCCGCGGTCCGGCCTCAGACGGCGCCGTGCAGTCGCAGCGCCCTGACCCCACCGCTGGTGAGCAGTTCGACGATGCGCTCCCCCGCGGGCTTGCGGGCCGAGACGCCGCACGCGGGGCAGGTGAAGGAGTAGAAGGTGGTACGGCTGCTGGCGCCGACCACCAGACGCAGCGCGCTCGCGTCGAGTTCGAAGCAGGCCCGGCAGTCGGGGCAGCCCGCGCGGAACACCGCGGGCGTCACGTTGCGCATCCCGGCGAAGGCCGCCGCCACCGACATCCCCCCGCCTCCGGGGGTCGTCGTCTCGCTCACAGCGCCCGCTCCTGCCTGTCGTGGGGCCGGGCAGGCTCCGGCGAGCCGCCGTGCGCGGTGTGGCCGGCCGGGGTGCGCCCGGCCGCCGCGACCGCCCCGCCGGTCCGCCGTTCCCGGCCGGTCTCCTCCACGACGCCGTCGTACGCCGCGAGGGCGTCGCGCGCCGCCCGGCGGGCGCTGTCGGCCAGCGCGGCCGGGGCGACGATCCGGCCGTCCCGGCCCAGGCGCAGCGCCAGGCGTCTGAGCGAGGCCGGGTCGGGGGTGCGCAGCGTGATGCGCAGCCCGCCCTCGGGTAGTTCCTCGGCGCTGTCGTGCGGGTAGTACTCGGCGACCCAGCGCCCGCCCGGGCCGACCTCGACGACGACCTCGGGGTCCTCCGCGGCGGGCTGCACCAGCGCCTCGGACAGGTCGCGCAGCTCTATCTCCGGGGGTGCGGACGGCTCGTCGAGGATCTTGATCTCGGCGACCCGGTCGAGCCGGAAGGTGCGGCGCGCCTCGGAGCGGCGGCACCAGGCCTCCACGTACGTGTGTCCGACGCTGACCAGGCGGATGGGGTCGATCTCGCGCTCGGTGACCTCGTCACGCGCGGGCGAGTAGTAGCGGATCCACAGGCGGCGCCGCTCGGAGATGGCCCGGTCGACGTCGGCGAAGACGCCGCCCTCGGACTCGAAGGTCACCGAGAGGCGCGAGCTGGCGCCCGCCACCTCACCGGCCGCGGTCTCCACCTTGGCGGTCGCCCGCAGCAGCGCCTGGCGGTCGCTCTCGCGCAGCCCCGGCAGGGTGGCCACCGCGCGGGCCGCGACGAGCAGCGCGGTCGCCTCGTCGGCGGCCAGCCGCAGCGGCTCGGCGGCGTCCGCGCCGAGCGCGGCCGGGTTGTGCCACCAGATGCGCTCGCCGTCGGTGTCGATGTCGAGCAGGTCGCCGCCGCGGAAGCTGGTGCCGCACATGGGCAGCACGTCGAGGTCGGAGACCAGCTCGTCCTCGCTGATGCCGAAGGCGCGCGCCACGTCCTCGATCCGGGCGCCCGGGCGCTCCCTCAGGTAGGTCACCAGGGAGAGCATCCGCCGGGTCTGGTCGATGGCGTTCGTGGGCCTGACCGGTTTGCCTGCCACTGTGTCGCTCGCTCCCCCTCAGCCCTTGGCCACGGCACGCAGCCGGTCCACCACGTCGGCCCGCAGCTCGGCGGGTTCCAGGACCACCACGTCCGGTCCGAACTCCACCAGCCAGGCGTCCAGTCCGTGCCCGTACGGGATGTCCAACTCGTCCCAGCCGTCGCCGAGTTCCCGGACGGCGGTCGCCTTCGCCCGAAGGGGGTACCCGGCCCCCGAGCGCAGCCGGATCCGCGCCGAGCGGTCGGCGATCTCGCCCGCCCAGCCCGCGACGGTCTCCCGCACGGTGACGACGTCCGGCACGGGAGCGGTGAACCGGGCGCCGCGCGAGCGCACCTTGCCGGTGATCCGCGACAGCCGGAACACCCGCTCGGCGCCGCGGTCGCGGTCGAAGCCGGCCAGGTACCAGTGGCCGCGCCAGCACTCCAGCGCCCACGGCTCCACGTGCCGGGGCTCGGGGCGGGCGGCGCTGGCCTTGCGGTAGTCGAAGAGGACCGGGCGGCGGTCGCGGCAGGCCAGCATCAGCGGCTCGAACGCGGCCTCGTGCACCGGGATGCGCGGCTCCAGGGCGCTGTGCGCCTCGTACGGGTCGACGTCCTCGGGCAGCCCGGCCGCACGCAGCTTCTGCAGGGCGCCGCTGGCGGCCCCGGCGAGCCGGGCCTGCTGCCAGACCTTGGCCGCCAGCCCCAGGGCGGCGGCCTCCTCGGCGTCCAGGGTGATGGGCGGCAGCCGGTTGCTGTCCCGGCGGGCCAGGTAGCCGACCTCGCCGTCCAGACTCTCCACGGTCTCGATGACGAGTCCCAGCTCGCGCAGGTCGTCCTTGTCCCGCTCGAACATGCGGTTGAAGGAGTCGTCGGATCCCGACGCACCCCTGTCCGGTCCGGGGGCCGTGCCCCTGCCCGGTCCGAAGGCCTCGACGTAGGCCTCGATGGACTCGCGCAGCTCGCGCTTGCTGAGCGGCCGCCGGGTCCCGAGCAGGCACAGCGCGAGGTTCATCAGCCGCTCGGCCTTGGCAATGGCCATCGACGCCCGTCACCTTCCTCATGGTGCTACTGCCGATGACCGTACCGCCCCGCGGCGCGGTGGCAAAAGCCGAGGGCCCATGCCCGGCCGGGCATGGGCCCCAGGGGAATCCCATCCCGCGGGGACCGACCGGCTTCCCGGACGGATCCGCGCGGCGGCGATCAGCCCCGGAGACGGCCGACGGCGATCAGACCCCGAGCAGGTCGACGACGAAGATCAGCGTCTCACCGGGCTGGATCGCCGGGGTCGGGCTCTGGTTGCCGTAGGCCAGGTGGGCCGGGATGGTCAGCTGGCGCCGGCCGCCGACCTTCATGCCCTGCACGCCCAGGTCCCAGCCCTGGATGACACGGCCGCCGCCCAGCGGGAAGCGGAAGGGGGTGCCCCGGTTCCAGCTGGCGTCGAACTCCTCGCCGGTGCTGAAGGCGACACCCACATAGTGGACGGTGACGGTCTGACCCGCCTGCGCCACCTCGCCGTCGCCCTCCCAGATGTCCTTGATCTCCAGGTCCGCCGGGGGCTCGCCGCCCGGGAAGTCGATCTCGGGCTTGTCGATGCTCACGTCTCTAGCTCCTGCTTGTCTGCGAAAAGGCAACATCCACAGTCTTACATCCCCGGCTGCTCACATCGCGGCCAGGATGTCCACGGAGAACACCAGCGTGGAGTCCTTCTGGATGCCGCTGTCCGGCGGCGGGTTGTCGCCGTATCCGAGGGACGGCGGGATGACGATCAGGACCCGGCTGCCGACCTTCTTGCCGGTCAGGCCCTGCGCCCACCCCTTGACGACCTGCTGGAGCGAGAACGATGTCAGCTGGTTCCTCTTGTACGTCGAGTCGAACTCCTTGCCGCCGTCCCACAGCACGCCCTTGTACTGCACGAGCACGGTGCTCTCCGCCTTGACCACCGGACCGTCGCCCTCGATGACGTAGTCCGCCACCAGCTTCTTCGGCGCCGGCTTCCTGGGCACGTCGAGGGAGGGGGCCGCGCCGTCGGTGTCGGTGCCGACCTTGGGCAGGTTCGCGTCGTTCTGCGGGACCGTCCTGCCCTTGGCCGAGCTCTTGGAGTTGAACGCGTCCTGCACGTCGACGACGAACACCAGCGTGTCGGTGCCCTTGATGCCTGCCTGAGCGTTGCCCTGCTTGCCGTAGCCCCAGGTCGGCGGGACCGAGAACTGCACCCGGCTGCCGACCTTCTTGCCGGCCAGCGCGTAACGCCAGCCGTCGATGATCGTGCCCTGCGCGAGCTGGATGAGCAGGGGCGTCTTGCGGTCGTAGGAGTTGTCGAAGACCTTCGCCGTGTCCCAGATCTGGCCCAGGTAGTGCGCCTGGACGTAGTCGTTCTCCGCCACCGTACGGCCGCCGCCCGCGATCACCGTCTTGACCGCGACGTCCTTGGACGGGGTGCCTCCGCCCTTGGCGACGGTCGGCTTCTCGCCGAACTTCGTGCCAGCCGTGATCGCCGGGAGCGGCCCGGAGACGATCTTCGGCGGCGGTGCGGCGGACGTCGCCGGGGCCGTGGGCGACGGCGACTGCGAGACGGTGTCACCGGCACTGCCCGAGCCGGACTTGTCGTTGCCGCAGGCGGCCAGGGTGACCAGTCCCGCGGGAGCGGAAAGAAGCAGAGAGCGTCGGCGCACGGTGGGCCTCGTAATCGGTCGATCTTGTGGATGGCGTGCGCGCAACTCTACGGTGCGAGAAGGGCGCCGCACGTGAAACGTACGGCGCCCGTGTGGCGTTCCGGCAATCAGCGCGGGAACGCGTCACTCACCTCGTCCGGGTCACATTCCGGCAATCAGCTTCTCCACCCGGTCGTCCACCGAACGGAACGGGTCCTTGCACAACACCGTGCGCTGCGCCTGATCGTTCAGCTTCAGGTGCACCCAGTCGACCGTGAAGTCACGGCGCTGCTCCTGCGCCCGCCGGATGAAGTCGCCGCGCAACCGCGCCCGAGTGGTCTGCGGCGGTACCGACTTGCCCTCGAAGATCTTCAAGTCGTTGCAGATCCGCGTTGCTTGGCCCTTCTTCTCCAGCAGGTAGTACAGCCCACGACGGCGGTGGATGTCGTGGTAGGCGAGGTCTATCTGGGCGACCCGCGGATGCGACATGGTCATGTTGTGCTTGGCCCGGTACCGCTCGATGAGCTTGTACTTCATCACCCAGTCGATCTCGGTGCCGATCCGGTCGAGGTCCTCGCTCTCGATCGCGTCCAGCGTGCGGCCCCACAGCTCCAGCACCTGCTCCACCGTGCCGGTGCGGACGCCGCGGCGCTCGCAGAAGTCCACGGCCTTCTCGTAGTACTCCCGCTGCACCTCCAGGGCGGAGGCCTCGCGGCCGCTGGCCAGGCGTACCTTGCGGCGGCCCGTGATGTCGTGGCTGACCTCGCGGATCGCCCGGATCGGGTTCTCCAGGGTCAGGTCACGCATCACCGTGCCCGCCTCGATCATGCGCAGCACCAGGTCGGTGGCCCCGACCTTCAGCAGCATCGTCGTCTCGGACATGTTCGAGTCGCCCACGATGACGTGCAGCCTGCGGTAGCGCTCGGCGTCCGCGTGCGGCTCGTCGCGCGTGTTGATGATCGGCCGGGAGCGGGTCGTCGCCGAGGAGACACCCTCCCAGATGTGCTCGGCTCGCTGACTCACGCAGTACACGGCCCCGCGCGGTGTCTGCAGGACCTTTCCGGCACCGCAGAGCAACTGCCTGGTGACCAGGAACGGAATGAGGATGTCCGCGAGCCGGGAGAACTCCCCGTGCCGCGCCACCAGATAGTTCTCGTGACAGCCGTAGGAGTTGCCCGCCGAGTCCGTGTTGTTCTTGAAGAGGTAGACGTCGCCCGCGATTCCCTCCTCGTGCAGGCGTCGTTCCGCGTCTACCAGGAGTCCCTCGAGAATGCGCTCGCCGGCCTTGTCGTGGGTGACCAGTTCGGTCACATTGTCACACTCGGGTGTCGCGTATTCCGGATGTGACCCCACGTCGAGATAGAGCCGGGCGCCGTTTCGCAGAAACACATTGCTGCTGCGGCCCCATGACACGACACGGCGGAAGAGGTACCGCGCCACCTCGTCAGGCGACAGGCGGCGCTGTCCCCTGAACGTGCACGTGACGCCGTACTCGTTCTCCAGCCCGAAAATGCGGCGGTCCATGACTGAACATTACGCCCGATCCCCCGAGCTGAAACGGGGTTCGACAGCACGATTTGGATCATTTTCCGATGAAGCCGCAACGACCGGCCGCCCGGCGGGAGCTGCGAGGACCGATCCGGTGGCCAGCAGCACCAGCAACGACACGGCCCCCGCCCCCGCCGGCACGGCGAACCCCCACAGCGCGCCGCCCGCCTGGACCACCGGGCCCGCGACCCCCGTCCCCACCGACGCGCCCACCGTGAACGTCGTCACCAGCCAGGAGAACGCCTCCGTCACCGTCCCCCTCGGCGCGTGCCGGTCCACGATGATGAACGCACAGGCGATGCACGGCGCCAGGAACAGCCCGGACACCACCGTCAGCAGCACCATCGCCACCGCGCCCGGCATCAGCGTCAGCGGCAGGTAACACACCGCCAGAAGCGCCACCAGCACCCGCAGTCGCCGCTCGGGCACACCCGCCCACTGCCGCGCCCCGTATACGGCCCCGCCGACCAGCGCGCCGAGCCCCAGCGCCGCCATCAGCCAGCCGTACACCGCGTCGCCCCCGTGCTCGTCCGCGTACGGCACCGCCGCCACCGTGATCGAGCCCAGCGCGATCCCGATGAACAGGAACGCCCCCAGCAGGGCCAGCAGACCGGGCGAGCGCAGGGCACCCAGCCAGTGCGCCTCGCGCGGCGCCGAACGCCAGGCCCGGGAAGGGGCCGAGAGGACCACCGACAGCGCGCCCAGCACCCCGAGGACGTTCAGCGCCACCAGGGCGGCCTGCGCCGACCACAGCGACACGCACAGCGTCACCAGCAACGGTCCGACGGTGAACATGACTTCCTGCGCCACCGCGTCCATCGCGTACGCCACGTGCACCTGCTCCTGGCCGCGCAGCACGGAGGGCCACAGGGCCCGCAGACCGCCCTCCAGCGGCGGGGTGAAGAGCCCGGCCGCGGCCACCGCCGCCCAGGCGAGCACGGGCGAGCGCGTCCCGGTGAACGCGAAGGCGGACATCGCCAGGGCCGCCGCCAGCGCCGCGGGCAGCTGGACGCGGGGCTGCCCGTAGAGGTCGACCAGCCGTCCGAGCACCGGCTGGCCCACCGCGTTCGCGACGCCGTACACCGCCGCCAGCGCCCCAGCGAGGCTGTACGTGCCGCCCTCGGCGCGGACGAACAGCACGATCGCGATAGCCGCGGTCGCGTTCGGCAGCCGCCCCACGAGCGTGCCGGTCAGCAGCCGGGCGGCGTGCCGCGCCCTGAGGATCTCCAGGTATCCCGCGAATCCCGCGGCCATCGCACGCCCTCCAGCGAACCAAGTTTTACGTATAACTTCTCCCGCCATACGTACCATGTGCGCTGTTCACCAGTCCAGACGACGGACGTGGACCGAAGGGCCGGAGCGTCCGGCGGCACACGCCCAGCAGCTAAGGAGCAGCGCCACGGTGGCACGAGGAAGCACGCGCCCCACCAGCCGGGACGTCGCCCAGGCCGCCGGGGTCTCGCAGGCCGCCGTCTCCCTGGTCCTCGGCGACAAGTGGCGCGGCCGGGTCTCGGAGCCGACCGCCCAGCGGGTCCGGCAGGCCGCCCTCGACCTCGGCTACCGGCCCAACCTCGCCGCCCGCAACCTGCGCCTCGGCCACACCCGGACCGTCCTGCTCGTCGTCCCCGCCCTGACCACCGAGTTCTTCGCCGGCGTCTACACCGGCGCCGCCCGGGTGGCCGCCGACCACGGCTTCGGCGTCGTCCTCTACCCCTCCCCGGAAGGCATCGGCCCGGCGCGGAACCCCTTCGCCTCCGCCCAGGCCGCCCTCGACGGCGTGATCGCCTCCTCCATGGCCGCCGACGCCCTCACCGCCATCCGCGGCGACCAGCTGCCCCTGGTCATGCTGGACAGCGACCCCGAGGGCAGCCTCGGCGCGGCCACGGTGAACCTGGACATCGCCGACGGCGTACGCCAGGTCGCCGACCACCTCCTCGGCCTCGGCCACCGGCGCTTCCTCCACCTCGCCGCCGACGTGCCCTCCTGGACCTTCGAGGTGCGCTCCAGGGAACTGGCCGCCCGCGTGGGCGCCCGGCCCGACACCTCCGTGCGCACCGCCCGCGCCCCGATCTCCATCGAGGACGCCCGGGCCGCCACCGAGGCCGCGCTCCACGCACCAGGGCCCCGTCCCACCGCGCTGGTCTGCGACGACGACAAACTGGCCGCGGGCGCCTACAAGGCGCTGCGCCGCCTCGGCCTGCGGGTCCCCGACGACCTGTCCGTCACAGGCCTGGACGACCTGGCCCTGGCCACCGCCATCGACCCCGAACTGACCACCGTGCGGCTGGACGCGGAACTCTTCGGCGAACGCGGCATGCACGCCCTCCTGGCGGTCCTGGAGGGCCGTACGCCGCACGGCGGCGACATCCCGGTGGAACTGGTGGTCCGCGGCTCCACGGCCCCGCCACGGCCCTCCTGAGACACCGGTGCCCCGGCCGTGGCGTCGAAGAGACGCCGGCCGGGGCACCCGGAACACCCGCGGCGGGCTACTTCCCGGTCTCGTCCGACCCGGTCCCGTCGGACCCGGAGGAGTCCTCCGGCTCGTCGGTGTCCTTGGACGTGTCGGTGCTGCCGCCGCGCAGCAGCCGGGCCAGCTGCGGACCCACGATGCGCCTGAACTTGCGCTGCTGCGGACGCGTCCGGTCCAGTACGGCCACTTCCAGGCGCTCCGCGGGAATCTCCCGCTCGCTGCCGTTGGTGTCGCGGGACAGCGCCTGCACCGCCAGCTTCAGCGCCTCGGCCAGCGTCATCCCGTCCCGGTGGCGCTGGTCCAGGTAACCGCTGATCTGCTCGGCGTTGCCGCCGACCGCGACCGAGCCGTGCTCGTCCACGATCGACCCGTCGTGCGGCAGCCGGTAGATCTGATCGCCCTCCGGGGTCTCCCCCACCTCGGCGACCACCAGCTCCACCTCGTACGGCTTCTCCGCCGCGCTGGAGAAGATCGTGCCCAGCGTCTGGGCGTAGACGTTGGCCAGACCGCGCGCGGTCACATCGTCCCGGTCGTAGGTGTAACCCCGCAGGTCGGCGTAGCGGACACCGCCGATCCGCAGGTTCTCGTACTCGTTGTACTTGCCGGCGGCCGCGAACCCGATCCGGTCGTAGATCTCGCTGAACTTGTGCAGCGCACGGGACGGATTCTCACCGACGAAGACGATTCCGTCGGCGTACTGGAGCACGACCAGGCTGCGGCCGCGGGCGATGCCCTTGCGGGCGTACTCCGCCCGGTCCGCCATCGCCTGCTGGGGTGAGACATAGAACGGCGTCGACACCGGTTATCCGTCCCTTTCTGTAGAGGTCACTCGATCACCCTGGGCAAGGACCGGCCGCCGCTACAGCAGCGCGGCCCTCGGGCCGTCCGGCTGCTCCAGACGCCGCTGCAGCACCGAGCGGGCGATCTCGGAGGACTCGTCCTCGGTGAGCCGGCGGAAGCCGTCATCGGTGATCACGGTGACGATCGGATAGATCCGGCGGGCGACATCGGGACCACCGGTCGCCGAGTCGTCGTCTGCCGCGTCGTACAGGGCCTGCACCACCAGCGTGGTCGCCTCGGCCTCGGTCAGGTCCTCGCGGAAGAGCTTCTTCATGGCACCGCGCGCGAAGATCGAACCGGAGCCCGTGGCCGCGTAGCCGTGCTCCTCGCTACGGCCGCCGGTGACGTCGTAGGAGAAGATGCGGCCCTTGTCGCGGTCGACGTCGTACCCCGCGAAGAGCGGCACGACGGCGAGGCCCTGCATGGCCATGCCCAGGTTGGAACGGATCATGGTCGACAGCCGGTTCGCCTTGCCCTCCAGCGACAGCTGCGCGCCCTCGACCTTCTCGAAGTGCTCCAGCTCCAGCTGGAACAGCTTGACCATCTCCACGGCCAGACCGGCCGTACCGGCGATGCCGACGGCCGAGTACTCGTCCGCCGGGAACACCTTCTCGATGTCCCGCTGCGCGATGACGTTCCCCATGGTGGCGCGCCGGTCACCGGCCAGCACGACGCCCCCGGGGAAGGTCACGGCCACGATCGTCGTGCCGTGCGGCGCCTCCAGCACCCCCTGCGCGGGCGGCAGCTGCCGCTTGCCGGGCAGCAGCTCGGGCTGGTGCTCGGAGAGGAAGTCCATGAAGGACGAGGACCCAGGCGTCAGGAAGGCAGCTGGTAGACGCCCGGTGCTACGAGTGTTGGCTTCCACGCGTTTCCTTCCACATAAGCAGCAGCCCGCCTCATGACATCGGGCCGATCCTTGAACTGCCCCAGTGCGGCGTTGCAGCTGAAGCACAGTACGCCACGGACCCTACCCGTCTCATGGCAGTGATCCACATGCTCCGGCGGAGCCGACAGACATATACAGCGGACGCCTCCCCGGCAGGTGATCAACTCGTCGCGCTCAGCTTCGGTGAGGCCGTACCGGCGCTTCAGATGATCTTGCTGCCTCCGGATCGCCCGGCAGGTCTTGCAGCGGGTCGACAGGCCGTCGGAGGCTGTCGCGTTGCGATGCCACTCACCGGGGGGCTCGATTTCGCCACGCACCCGGCAGGGCTCGTGCCCCGCCGGGACGTCGGCCTTCTCGCGGACCGGCTTTCCCATGGCCTCCGGCCGGCGCCGGTAGTGCGCGGCACCGTACTCCGCCACGCACTCCCGGCGGTAGGCCTGGAGGCCATCCCTTCGATGCTCGATCCCGTGCGAACGCGGCAGGAGACAGCTCACGCTCACCCTTCCCGCATTCCTGCACATCCGGGCCGCCAGCCACTCCCACCCCCGCCACCTTCGAACCTAAGGACGAAGCCCTCTCAGGCCTTCACTCCCCGCCCTTCTGAACGAAGGACCGCACGAAATCCTCGGCGTTGGACTCGAGTACATCATCGATTTCGTCCAGGACGTCGTCCACGTCGTCGCTCAGCTTCTCGTGGCGTTCCTTGAGGTCTTCGGCCGCCTGTGCGTCCTGCGCCTGCTCCTCGACCTCCTCGGTCGCGCGCGTCGCCTTCTGCTGGCCGCCGCCGGTGTCCTTCGTTGCCATAACCCTCACCCCGCTCAGTTCGCCCGACATGGTCGGCGTTACCGCCGATCGGTGATGATCAGACCCTACAAGCCGGGTCCGACATCGGCCCCACGGTTTCCGCAACGTCCGGGGGCCATCTCGATGATTCCCGGCCAGGGCGTTTTCCACCCTGTCCGGCCGGTCCGGTCCGGGTACCCGCTCAGCTGCCGGACAGGACCCTGACCAGGTCCTCCGCGGTACGGCAGCGGTCGAGCAGCTCCTTGACGTGATTACGCGTTCCGCGAAGCGGTTCCAGGGTTGGGACGCGCTGGAGCGAGTCGCGGCCCGGCAGGTCGAAGATGACCGAGTCCCAGGAGGCGGCGGCCACGTCGTCGGCGTACTGCTCCAGGCAGCGGCCGCGGAAGTACGCCCGGGTGTCCTCCGGCGGCTTCCTGCGGGCCCGGTCGACCTCGGACTCGTCCAGCAGCCGCTTCATCCGCCCCCGGGCCGCCAGACGGTTGTACAGGCCCTTCTCCGGGCGTACGTCGGCGTACTGGAGGTCCACGAGGTGCAGGCGGGCGGCGTCCCAGTCGAGGCCGTCGCGGCGCCGGTAGCCCTCCATCAACTCCCGCTTGGCGACCCAGTCCAGCTCGCCGGCCAGGCTCATCGGGTCGTTCTCCAGGCGGTTGAGGGTGTCCTCCCAGCGGGCGAGGACGTCCTTGGTCTGCTCGTCGGCATCGGCGCCGAAGCGTTCCTCGACGTACTTGCGCGACAGCTCGAAGTACTCCATCTGGAGCTGCACCGCGGTGAGTGTCCGGCCGCTGCGCAGGGTGATCAGCCGCTTGAGCGACGGGTCGTGCGAGACCTGGTGCAGGGTGCGGACGGGCTGGTCCACGGCCAGGTCGACGGCGATGAAGCCGTCCTCGATCATGGACAGGACCAGGGAGGTCGTGCCCAGCTTGAGGTAGGTGGAGATCTCGGAGAGGTTGGCGTCGCCGATGATCACGTGCAGCCGGCGGTACTTCTCCGCGTCGGCGTGGGGTTCGTCGCGCGTGTTGATGATCGGGCGCTTCAGCGTGGTCTCCAGGCCCACCTCGACCTCGAAGTAGTCAGCGCGCTGGCTGAGCTGGAAGCCGTGCTCGTGGCCGTCCTGGCCGATGCCGACGCGGCCTGCGCCGGTGACGACCTGGCGGGAGACGAAGAAGGGCGTGAGGTGGCGCACGATGTCGGAGAAGGCGGTCTCCCGCCGCATCAGGTAGTTCTCGTGCGTGCCGTAGGAGGCACCCTTGTTGTCGGTGTTGTTCTTGTAGAGGTGGATCGGCTGGGCGCCGGGCAGCTGGGCGGCCCGTTCGGCGGCCTCGGCCATGATCCGCTCGCCCGCCTTGTCCCACAGCACGGCGTCGCGCGGGTTGGTGACCTCGGGTGCGCTGTACTCGGGGTGGGCATGGTCGACGTAGAGCCGTGCGCCGTTGGTGAGGATGACGTTGGCCAGGCCGATGTCCTCGTCGGTGAGCTGGCTGGAGTCGGCGGCCTCGCGGGCGAGGTCGAAGCCGCGGGCGTCCCGCAGCGGGTTCTCCTCCTCGAAGTCCCAGCGGGCCCGGCGGGCCCGGTGCATCGCCGCCGCGTAGGCGTTGACGATCTGGGACGAGGTGAGCATGGCATTGGCGTTGGGGTGACCGGGGACGGAGATCCCGTACTCCGTCTCGATGCCCATCACTCGCCGTACGGTCATGCGGCCCTCCTTGCCCGGCGGCGCCCTCGGTCGAGGGCGGCGCTCAAGTACCGCTGGTGCTCGGGTGCCTGTGCGGTGCCCGTCCCCGCACTGCGCGACCCGGCGGTACGAAAGAGCCTAGAACGCCTTTGCGCTGGTGGGGAGATCATTTGCGTCATTGCCTGCTCCGTGCGGTGGCCCCTGGAAAGCAGTCGGCTGCGGGTACCCGGTGAGGGCACCCGCAGCCGCCCTGTTTTTACAGGTACTGACCGGTGTTCGCCACCGTGTCGATGGAGCGGCCGGTGTCCGCGCCCTGCTTTCCGGTGATGAGGGTGCGGATGTAGACGATCCGCTCGCCCTTCTTTCCGGAGATCCGGGCCCAGTCGTCCGGGTTCGTGGTGTTCGGCAGGTCCTCGTTCTCCTTGAACTCGTCCACGCATGCCTGGAGCAGGTGGGAGACGCGGAGACCCTTCTGGTTCTTCTCCAGGAAGTCCTTGATCGCCATTTTCTTGGCGCGGCCCACGATGTTCTCGATCATGGCGCCGGAATTGAAGTCCTTGAAGTAGAGGACTTCCTTGTCGCCGTTGGCGTAGGTGACCTCCAGGAAGCGGTTCTCCTCGGATTCGGCGTACATCTGCTCGACCGCGGTCTGGATCATGGCGCCGACCGTGGCGCCCTTGTCGCCGCCGTGCTCCGAGAGGTCGTCGCCGTGCAGCGGCAGGCGCTCGGTGAGGTACTTCGCGAAGATGTCCTTGGCCGCCTCGGCGTCCGGACGCTCGATCTTGATCTTCACATCCAGTCGGCCGGGCCGCAGGATGGCGGGGTCGATCATGTCCTCGCGGTTGGAGGCGCCGATCACGACCACGTTCTGCAGGCCCTCCACGCCGTCGATCTCGGCGAGCAGCTGGGGGACGATGGTGTTCTCCACGTCCGAGCTGACGCCGGAGCCGCGGGTGCGGAAGAGGGACTCCATCTCGTCGAAGAAGACGATGACGGGGGTGCCCTCGCTGGCCTTCTCCCGGGCGCGCTGGAAGACGAGGCGGATCTGCCGCTCGGTCTCGCCGACGTACTTGTTCAGCAGCTCGGGGCCCTTGATGTTGAGGAAGAAACTCTTGCCGGCGGCCTGGCCGGTGACCTCGGCGACCTTCTTGGCCAGCGAGTTGGCGACGGCCTTGGCGATGAGCGTCTTGCCGCATCCGGGCGGCCCGTAGAGCAGCACACCCTTGGGCGGACGCAGTTCGTGCTCCTTGAACAGGTCCGGGTAGAGGTACGGCAGCTCGACCGCGTCGCGGATCATCTCGATCTGATTGCCGAGGCCGCCGATCTGCTCGTAGCCGATGTCGGGGACCTCTTCGAGGACGAGTTCCTCGACCTCGCTCTTGGGCACGACCTCGTAGACGTAGCCCGACCTGGGTTCGAGCAGCAGGGCGTCGCCGGGGCGGATGGTGACGTCCAGCAGCGGCTCGGCGAGCCGCACCACCCGCTCCTCGTCGGTGTGCCCGAGCACGAGGGCGCGCTCGCCGTCCTCGAGGATCTCCTTGAGGGTGACGATGTCGCCGACGCGCTCGAACTCCATGGCCTCGACCACGTTGAGTGCTTCGTTGAGCATCACTTCCTGGCCGCGCCTGAGCTGGTCGAGCTCGACGCCGGGGCTGACGTTCACCCGCAGCTTGCGGCCGCCGGTGAAGATGTCGGCGGTGCCGTCCTCGTTGGACTGCAGGAAGACGCCGAACCCGGCGGGCGGCTGGGCGAGCCGGTCGACCTCTTCCTTGAGGGCCACGATCTGGTCGCGGGCCTCGCGGAGTGTGTTCGCCAGTCGCTCGTTCTGCGCGGACACGCCGGCCAGGTTGGTCTGCAGCTCGACGATCCGCTCTTCGAGAATCCTCGTGTGCCGCGGAGAGTCGGCGAGCTTGCGTCGCAGGACGGCGATCTCCTGCTCAAGGTAGGCGATCTGCCCGGCCGGGTCGTCGGACCCTCGTCCCGGGCGGATGCCGCGGTTCATGTCGTCGTCGTGGGCTGCCACGGTCCTCACCTCCTCCAAGGGGAGCTGGACGCTTCCAGACCCTACCTGGGTGGGTGTCGATTGAAACCCCTAGATCACAAAGACTGTCGGGGTGTGTCCGATCTTCACCCTTGCGCTCTCCCTCACGCCAGGGGAATACCCACCGAACATGATTGGAAAGCCGACGGAGGTAGGGTCGAGACGTTCAACACCCGTCGGAGCTGGCCTGATTCCCGCCCGGCTCGACGTGAAACGGCAGGAGACATGAGCGTGCAGCAGCGGATCGCGGACGGTGGCGAGGAGCTGGAGGTCTGGATCGACCAAGACCTGTGCACCGGTGACGGCATCTGCGCGCAGTACGCGCCCGAGGTGTTCGAGCTGGACATCGACGGTCTGGCCTATGTGAAGGGCTCGGGCGACGAGCTGCTCCAGGCGCGGGGGGCGACAACGCCCGTGCCGCTGCCGCTTCTCACGGACGTGGTGGACTCGGCGAAGGAGTGTCCCGGCGAGTGCATCCATGTGCGCCGTGTTTCGGACGAGGTCGAGGTGTACGGGCCCGACGCGCAGTGACCGTCCGGTTCCGCATCGTCACCGCCGCCTTGTTCACGCCAGCGCTGTCTGATTCCTCACGGTGCCGACCCGCCCCCGCGCGGGTCGGTCCGCGGTCGGCTGCCGGCCGCGGGGCGGGCCGCTCAGACACTGCGTGCCCGGTCCGGCCCTGAGCGGACGAACGCGCCGTTCTTCCACTGCCACTTCGCGCTGTCCTTCAGGTCGGGGCAGCAATTGGGCACGTCGGGCGAGGAGTAGCCGAGCAGGGTGGCGGTGACCTCGCCGGCGCGTACGGCGAAGTCCGTGACCGTGTACCGGTCCTTGGGGTCGACGAGGGTGGCCACGACGCGGGGCGTGGTGGTGCCTCGGGTGTGGGTGAGGACGTAGACGGCGTCGGGCGGGGTGCCCATGGAGGCGTCGCAGTGGACGACGGCCACGGTCTCCGGGCGGCCGTCGTGGTCGAGGTCTCCGGCGGCCTTCTTGGCGACGACGGCCTTCAGGGTCCCGCACTGGATGGGGAACGTCACGCCGGTGGTGGTGGGGGGTGCGGCTGCCGCGGGGGCGCTCGCGGTCCGGGTGCCGTCGTGCTGGGCGGCGGTGGCGGAGAGCGGCTGGAGGACCGGGGAGAGTGCGACGACACCGGCGACTGCGGCGGCGGTGGCGACCCAGTGGATGGGGCGGGTGTGGGTGTGTGCCAGGTCCGGGACGGCGGAGTGCTGCACTAGGAGTGTCTCCCGTGAGGGCTGTGCCGGTGGGGTGGCCAGCATCGTGCCACACGTCACAGTGCGGGGGAACGGTGGGGTGGGTACTCGCCGGGGCCGCTGACCGCGTGTTTCTGGTACGGGCTCAACGTGTGAGCGCCGTGGCTCAGTTCCCGGCCGGGGTCGGGAACTGAGCCACGGCGCATGTGCGTTGCCGGTGGGGCGGTGGGGCGTGGACCGCTCAGCGGCCGGCGCCTCCGTCGGCGTTGGGGCCTTCGTAGTCCTCGCCGTAGGCGCCCTTGGCGGGGCGACGGCGGCGCATGGGCGGCTCGACGCCGTCGGCGAGGCGGCGGGCGGTGAGCAGGAACCCGGTGTGGCCGATCATGCGGTGGTCGGGCCGGACGGCCAGGCCCTCGATGTGCCAGTTGCGGATCATGGTCTCCCAGGCGGTCGGCTCGTTGAAGCAGCCGATCTCCCGGATGGACTCCACGGTCCGGGCGAGCTGGGTGGTGGTGGCGACGTAGCAGCACAGGATGCCACCGGGGACCAGCGCCTTGGAGACGGCCTCCAGGCACTCCCAGGGGGCGAGCATGTCGAGGATGACGCGGTCGACGTCGGTGTCGGACAGGTTGTCCTGGAGGTCGCCGACGGTGAGTTGCCAGGCGGGGTGCGGGCCGCCGAAGTAGCGCTCGACGTTGGCCTGGGCGATCTCGGCGAAGTCGGCACGGCGCTCGTAGCTGTGCAGCATGCCCTGGTCGCCGATGGCTCGCAGCAGGAAGCTGCTGAGCGAGCCGGATCCGACGCCGGCCTCCACGACGCGGGCGCCGGGGAAGATGTCGGCGAAGGCGAGGATCTGTCCCGCGTCCTTGGGATAGACGACGGCCGCCCCTCGGGGCATGGACAGGACGTAGTCGGGGAGCAGGGGACGCAGCGCGAGGTAGGCGACGTTGCCGGTGGTGCGGACAACGCTGCCCTCGGGTGCGCCGATCAGTTCGTCGTGCGGGAAGGAACCCTTGTGGGTGTGGAAGTTCTTCCCGGCCTCGAGCGTGAACGTGTAGTGGCGGCCCTTGGGGTCGGTCAGCTGTACCTGGTCCCCGACCTTGAAGGGCCCGCGGCGGCGGGCGGCACCGGTCGGTTCGGACATGTGACCAGCCTACCGGCCCCCGGGAGGGCCGCCGACCACCGCTCGGTGGGCGTCGGTGGTCAGCTGGGCCGGGCCATGGCCTTCACGAAGGCACGTTCGACATCGGCCGCGGACAGCACGCCGTAGATCTCGCCGGTCTCCTCCACCACGAGGTACTCGGTGGCGGGGGTGGCGCGCAGGACGTCCAGCAGCGGCTCGCCGGCCAGTTCGGCGGAGATCCGCATGCCGTCGGTGAGGTCCTGGGCGAGTGCGCTGGCGGCGACCCAGGGGCGGCGGTGCTCGGGCACGCCGACGATGGCGGACTCGCGGACGAGGGAGAGGGGCTCGCCGTGGCCGTCGACGACCACCAGGGCGCGTGCTCCGGCGGCGTTGGCACGGCGCAGGGCTTCGGCGAGGGAGGTGGTGGTCTCGACGGGGACGGCGCGGCGGGTGAGGGTGCGGGCGCGCAGTTCGGGCAGGTGTTCGCGCAGTCGGGCCATGCGCAGGCTGTTGCCGGCACCGGTCCAGATGATCGCTGCGACGATCGCGGCGAGCAGGGCGTCGGTGACGGTACCCATGCCGACGCTGTCCTCGGCGGTGGTGCCGAGCGCTCCGGACTGGCTGAGCAGCGGCAGGCCGATGAGGACGGACACGGCGAGGGCGCGGCCGACCCAGGCGGCGGCGACGGTGCCGCTCATGGGGCGGCCGGTGATCTTCCAGACGACGGCGCGGAGCATCCGTCCGCCGTCGAGGGGCAGGCCGGGCAGCAGGTTGAACGCGGCGACGATGAGGTTGGAGATCATCAGGGAGGCCAGCAGGACTCCGGGTACCGTGCCGCGTTCGACGGGCTGGAGGGCGAGGTAGAAGACGCCGGAGAGGACCAGGGAGAGCAGCGGGCCGACGAAGGCGAGGACGAACTCTCGGCCGGGGGTCTCGGCCTCCTTCTCGATCTCGGAGACGCCGCCCAGGAACTGGAGCTGGATGCGGCGCACCGGGAGCTTGAAGCGGAGGGCGGCCACCGTGTGGGCCAGCTCGTGGACCAGTACGGAGCCGTAGAAGGCGACCGCGAAGAAGAGGGAGACCAGGTAGCGGGCGGCTCCGAGCTGGGGCAGGACGCGGTCGAGCTGGCCGCCGAAGACCCAGGTGATCAGTGCGGCGACCAGGAACCAGCTGGGTGCGACGTACACGGGCACGCCGAAGGGGCGCCCCATGAGCAGTCCGCCTCCGGGTTCGCGGGGCCGTCGCGGCGGGGGTGGCTGGCCGTGCCCGCGGGCGGAGGTCGCCAGGGCGCGGTCGGGGTGGGTGTCGTGGGGGGCGCCGTGCGGGGTGTTCGCGTCGGCGCCGGGGTCCAAGGTGTGCGGGTCGGCGCCGGGGCCGGGGGCACTGTCGGGGTGGGGGGGCCGGTCCGGGTCCGGGCTCGGGTCCGGGGTGGACTCGCCCGACCGGTCGGGCGGGCCGGGCCGGTCCGCCGGGTGTTCGTCGTGGTCGGTCGCCGCGGGCTGCTGTGCGGGGGGCTTCGGGCGGGCGGTGCTGTCGTGCGGCGTCGGGGCCGCGGGGCCCGTGGGGGGCTCGGTCGGCTCGTCGTTGCCGGAACGCGGCTGCCCGCTCCCGCCGCTCACGTCCACGGTGTCCCCTCGTTCGAAGCGCTGCCCCCGGGCCTGGGGGGCCGGAAGCTCTCGGGTCGATGGTATGCGGCCGTGGCGAACGGTTCCGCCCGGCACCCCAGTGTCGTACCCGCTGCCGTGCGCTTCACCGCGCACGTCACCGTGCTCTTCACCGTGCGCTTCACCGTGCGTGAGCGGGTGACTGTCAGTGGCGGACCGTAGGGTTCTGTGCATGGAGACGAGCACGCAGGACGGGGCGGCGGACGGCGCGGACGGCACCGGGCGGTCCGGACCGCCGTCCGGACCGCTGCCTCGGCCGCCGGCCTCCGGCCCGGTTCCGCCGGCCCGTGTCGCACCGGACGCGGTGCCACCGGCCAGGGCGGACGCCGTGGAGCCGGACGCCGGGCAGCCGGGTGGGGCCGAGCCGGACGGCGGGCGGTCGGACGGCGGGGCCGCGGAGGCCTTGGCCGGGCCGGTCGCGGCAGCGCCGGACGGGACGCCGGCCGTCCCGGCGGACCCGGCCGTGCAGGCGGACCCGGCCGTTGCGGAGGCCCCGCAGGCCCCCGCGGTCGCGGGCGACGCTCGCGACCGCGCGCCCGCGGCACGGGCCGCCGCACCGCCCTCCTCGTTGTCCCCGTCCCGCGCCGGGGACTTCATGCAGTGCCCGCTGCTGTACCGCTTCCGGGTGATCGACCGGCTGCCGGAGAAGCCGAGCGAGGCGGCCACCAGGGGCACGCTGGTGCACGCCGTACTGGAGCGGCTCTTCGACGCCCCGGCCGAGGAGCGCACCGCGCCCCGGGCCAAGGCGCTGGTCCCCGGCCAGTGGGACCGGTTGCGGGAGTCCCGCCCGGAGCTGGTGGAGCTGTTCGCCGACGACACGGACGGCGCGCGACTGGCGCGCTGGCTGACGGAGGCCGAGCGGCTGGTGGAGCGCTGGTTCACCCTGGAGGACCCGACGCGGCTGGAACCGGCCGAGCGGGAGCTGTTCGTCGAGGCGGAGCTGGACTCGGGGCTCAGGCTGCGCGGGATCATCGACCGCGTGGACGTGGCGGCCACGGGCGAGGTGCGCATCGTCGACTACAAGACGGGCAAGGCGCCCCGGCCGGAGTACGCCGAGAGCGCGCTGTTCCAGATGAAGTTCTACGCCCTGGTGGTGTGGCGGCTGAAGCGGGTGGTGCCGCGCCGCTTGCAGCTGGTGTATCTGGGCAGCGGCGACGTGCTGACGTACGACCCGGTGATGGCCGATCTGGAACGGGTGGAGCGCAAGCTGCTCGCGCTGTGGGAGGCGATCCGGCTGGCCACGGAGACGGGTGAGTGGCGTCCGCGGCCCACCAAGCTCTGCGGTTGGTGCGACCACCAGGCGCACTGCCCGGAGTTCGGGGGCACTCCCCCGCCGTACCCGCTGCCCCTGGGCCCGGCCGAGCCGCGGGCGCAGGGCAGAATGGGGCTGGACTAGGGTCTGTGCGGCGGAACATGCTGCAGCTCAGCGACGGCGCGTATCAGCCGAGGTGAGCGGGGCTCGGCGCGTGCAGCTGCAAGGCGCGGGAGGGGGTCATGGCGGAGCCATGGCGACCGACGACAACGCCACTGGGGGTCCCCCCTGCTCGAAGAGCTTGGGGGAGGGTGTGGTGAGCCCCCCGGCTGCGGCATGATCCGCCGGACAGACCCTAGGGACCCGGCGAACCGGACCGGGGTCCCAGCGAAGGAGACTTACGTGGCCATCCGCGTCCTGCTGGTCGACGACCAGCCACTACTGCGCACCGGATTCCGGATGATCCTGGAGGCGGAGCAGGATCTCGCGGTCGTGGGCGAGGCAGGTGACGGCCTGCAGGCCCTGGACCAGGTGCGTGCCCTGCAGCCCGACGTGGTGCTGATGGACATTCGCATGCCGCGGATGGACGGTGTGGAGGCCACTCGGCAGATCACCGGCCCGGAGCGCGACGGGCCGGCGAAGGTGCTGGTGCTGACCACCTTCGATCTCGACGAGTACGTGGTGGAGGCGTTGCGCGCGGGCGCGAGCGGCTTCCTGCTGAAGGACGCGCCGGCCGACGAGCTGGTGCAGGCGATCCGCGTGGTGGCGGCCGGCGAGGCGATGCTGGCACCGAGCATCACGCGCAGGCTGCTGGACAAGTACGCCACGCACCTGCCCTCCGGTGACGAGCCGGTGCCGGACACGCTGCACACCCTCACCGAGCGTGAGGTGGAGGTGCTGAAGCTGGTGGCGCGCGGGCTGTCGAACGCGGAGATCGCCGCGGACCTGTTCGTCAGCGAGACGACGGTCAAGACGCATGTGGGGCATGTGCTGACGAAGCTGGGTCTGCGCGACCGTGTGCAGGCGGCGGTGTACGCCTACGAGAGCGGGCTGGTAAGGCCCGGCGCGCAGTGACTGTGCCGGGCCGCCACCCGTGTGACGGCGGCCGCGCAGGAGAAAGGCGCCCCTCCCGGTCCTTTGGGAGGGGCGCCTTTCTCGTGTGGTCCCTTGAGTCCGGGGCCGGTGTCAGCCGCTCACACCGCGGCCCAGCTCCCACAGCTGCAGGGTGGCCGAGGAGTTGATGACGTAGGCGGCGCCGGTGATGTCGTCGCGGGCGGCGACGTACTGCTTGCCCTGCCACAGCGGCAGCAGGGGGACGTCCTTGGCGACGATGTCCTGAATGCCGGTGAGGCTGGAGGAGGCGGTGAGCCGGTCGGCCTGGCGACGGGACTCGGGGAGCAGGTTCTTGCGGATGTCGTTGCTGACGTACGGCGTGTTCAGCGTGTTGTCGGCGTCCAGGAACGGCGCGATGAAGCTGTCGGCGTCCGGGAAGTCGGGGAACCAGCCCATGCCGAAGACGTCGTACTGGCGCTTCTGCATCGTCGGGTGGAAGACCTTCCAGGGGGTGCCCTGGATGCTGACGTCGAACAGGCCGCTGGAGTTGAGCTGCTGCTGGAGCACCTCGAACTCCTTCTTGGTCGCCGGGCCGTAGTGGTCGGTCGTGTAGTGCATCGTGAACTTGACCGGGGTGGTGACACCGGCCTTGTTCAGCAGCGACTTGGCCTTGCTGACGCTCGGGTCGCCGTACTTGTTGAAGAAGGAGTTGGAGTGGCCGGTGACGGTCGCCGGGACCATCGAGTACAGCGCGTCGGCCTGGGTTCCGTAGACCTTCGCGACGAGGTCGCTGCGGTTGACGAGCTGGGCCATGGCCCGGCGTACGGCCTTGTTCTTCACGCTCGGGGCGTCGGTGTTGAAGGCCAGGTAGCGGATCTCCAGGCCGGGCATCTCCACCAGGTCGATCTTGCCGTCGCCGGAGGCGTTGGAGAGCTTGCGGATCTGCTCCGGTGACATCGCGCGGGTCATGACGTCGATGTCACCCTTGTCGATGGCCGCGCCCATGGCGTCGGCGTCGGCGAAGCTCCGGATCTCCACCTTGTCGTTGTTGACCTTCAACGTCCCCTGGTAGTGGGGGTTCTTGGTGAAGACGGCGTCGACGAGTTCGTCGTTCTTGACGTCGGCCTTCATGGTGTACGGGCCGGATCCGTCGACGTTGAAGCCGTCGCGCAGCTTGTTCTTGTCGTAGTCCTTGGGGTTGACGATGCCCGCGACCGGCGTCGACAGCTTGAACGGGAAGGTGGCGTCGGCGGTGTTGAGGTGGAAGATGACCTCGCGGTCGCCCTGGGTCTCCACCGTGTCGACGGTGGACAGCAGGGCGAAGACGCCGGTGTCCGCCTTGATGGAGCGGGCGCGGTCGATGGAGAACTTCACGTCGGCGGCGGTGACGGGGTCGCCGTTGGCGAACTTGAGGCCCTCGCGCAGCGTGCAGGCGTAGCGCTCGTTGCCACTGTCGGTGAAGCCGCACTTCTCGGCGGCCTCGGGGACCGGCTGGCCCTCGCCCTTGGGCGTGATCATCAGCGTCTGCACGGTCTGGCGCAGCAGGTTCCAGGGGCCGATGTCGTAGGCGTACGCCGGGTCCAGGGGCGCGGGGGCCGCCTTGGTAGCGGTGAACCGGTCCGTGGTGCCGACGACGATGGCGTCACCGCTCTTGCTGCCGCTGTCAGAACCGCCGCATGCGGCGAGCACCGGCGCGAGCAGGCCGACCACGGCCGGCAGCACCAAAGTCTTGCGGTTCATGCTCGAGTTTCTCCAGGGCTGTCATGTCCGTGTACCCGGCATGCAGGGGGGTGGTGCGGCCGATCACGGGGTAAGGACGATGTTCTCGCGACGAGACTAGTCCGCGCCCGTCGGGCGCCTCGCTGCCGCTGGAGGCGGGCTGCCATCACGCAGTGGAACCGGGTGCCGACGGTCCGAAAACGCGCCACTGGAAGGATTCGTGCAGCCTTTCACCAATCAGGACACAAGGACGCCCGGTTCAGGCGTCCCGTGGAGCGGACAGCAGGTGCGGGCCCGCGTGTCGACCCCGGCTCTTGTGGCGAACGTCACATTGCCAACTCGGCCGGGCAGTACCGGAATTCGGCCATCCGGCAGGATTCGGATTCATTCGCACGTCCGTCACCGGGATCGTCCGTACGGCAGCACGGGCCGGGGCGACTCCTACCCGGCGCTCGGCGGCACCGGGTACGTCATCAGCGACTGGAGGAACGGCAGGTCGACCTCTTCGAGCGAGGTGACGACGGTGCGCCGGGGCGCGGGGGCGATGGGGGCGACCGAGGGCACCGCGATCACCCGGCAGCCGGCCGCCTCCGCCGCCGCGACGCCGGTCGCGGTGTCCTCGACGACCGCGCACCGCGCCGGGTCGACGCCCAGGCGGGAGGCGGCCAGCAGGTACGGGTCGGGGTGGGGCTTGGTGCGCGCCACCTCGTCGCCCGCGACCGAGAGGGCGAAGTGCTGGGGGCCGAGCGAGGCCAGGACGCGGTCGATGACGCGCCGGTGGGATGCGGAGACCAGGGCGGTGGGGATCTCGTGCGCGGACAGTTCGGCCAGCAGCCGCGCGGCGCCCGGCATGAGCGGCAGGGTCCGGTCGATGCGGTCCTCGAATCCCTCGTTGAGCAGCACCGACAGCTCGGCGAGGGTGATGGCGGCGCCGGTGGCCTCGATGAGGAAGCCGGCGCTGCGGGTCATGGGGCCGCCCACGACGACGTGTCTCCAGGACTCGTCGAGGGTGTGGCCGAGCGCGGCGAAGACCTCCACCTCGACGTCCCACCAGAAGCCCTCGGTGTCCACCAGGGTGCCGTCCATGTCGAGGAGCACGGCCTGCAGAGCTGAGCCTTCGGCCGTTCCGGTGCCGAACGCGGGGACCGTACTGGTCATCCGGCGTACCTCCTTGAGGGACGATCAGGCCGGTTCCCGCGCGGGAACCGGCCTGCAGTGGACCGACCAGTGTACGTCGTGGCCGCGAGGAACGCCTCGTGGGCCGCTCGTGTGCCCAGCCGACCCCGCCGTCCGGCCGGCCGTCCCCGCGCCCGGTCGGCCCGCGACGGCCGGGCGGACGGGCGCGGGCAGGCGCGCGCGGCCTCAGCTTGGCGTTCAACCTCGCGAAGTTAAACGTCAAGCTCAGCGGGCGTTGAAGTACTTCGCCTCGGGGTGGTGGATCACGATGGCGTCGGTGGACTGCTCCGGGTGCAGCTGGAACTCCTCGGACAGGTGCACCCCGATCCGCTCGGGCCTCAGCAGGTCGGCGATCTTGGCGCGGTCCTCCAGGTCGGGGCAGGCGCCGTAGCCCAGCGAGAACCGGGCGCCCCGGTACTTCAGGGCGAACATGTCCTCCATGGCGCCCGGGTCCTCGCCGGCGAAGCCCAGCTCGGACCGGACACGCGCGTGCCAGTACTCGGCCAGCGCCTCGGCCAGCTGCACCGACAGGCCGTGCAGCTCCAGGTAGTCGCGGTAGGAGTCGGAGGCGAAGAGCCGGGCCGTCTCCTCGCCGATCCGCGAGCCGACCGTGACGACCTGGAAGCCGACCACGTCGGTCTCCCCCGACTCCTCCGGGCGGAAGAAGTCGGCCAGGCACAGCCGGCGGCCCCGGCGCTGGCGCGGGAAGGTGAACCGGGTGCGCTCGTTGCCCTGCTCGTCCAGGACGATCAGGTCGTCGTCCTTGGAGACGCACGGGAAGTAGCCGTGCACGACGGCCGCCTCCAGGAGGTTCTCCGTCTGGAGCCGGTCGAGCAGGCCGCGCAGCCGGGGCCTGCCCTCGGTCTCCACCAGTTCCTCGTACGTCGGCCCGTCGCCGGTGCGGGCCTGCCTGAGGCCCCACTGGCCCTTGAACAGCGCGCCCTCGTCCAGCCAGGAGGCGTACTCCTTGAGCTGGATGCCCTTGCTCACCCGGGTGCCCCAGAACGGCGGCTCGGGAACGGGGTTGTCGGTGGCCACGTCGGAGCGGACGTGGCCCTCCTCCGGACGCTCCTCCACCTCGACGGTGGCAGCCCGGACCCGGCGCTGCTTCAGCTCGGGCAGCGTGGCGCCGGGCACGCCCCGCTTGACGCCGATCAGGGCGTCCATCAGGCGCAGCCCCTCGAAGGCGTCGCGGGCGTAGCGGACCTCGCCCTGGTAGATCTCGTGCAGGTCCTGTTCGACGTAGGCCCTGGTCAGCGCGGCGCCACCGAGGATGACCGGGTAGTCGGCGGCCAGGCCCCTGGCGTTCAGCTCCTCCAGGTTCTCCTTCATGATCACCGTGGACTTCACGAGCAGCCCGGACATGCCGATCACGTCGGCCCGGTGCTCGTCGGCGGCCTCCAGGATCGCCGAGACGGGCTGTTTGATGCCGAGGTTGACGACGTTGTAGCCGTTGTTGGACAGGATGATGTCGACGAGGTTCTTGCCGATGTCGTGCACGTCGCCGCGCACGGTGGCGAGCACGATCGTGCCCTTGCCGGCCTCGTCGGTCTTCTCCATGTGCGGCTCCAGGTGGGCCACGGCGACCTTCATGACCTCGGCGGACTGGAGCACGAACGGCAGCTGCATCTGGCCGGAGCCGAACAGCTCGCCGACGACCTTCATGCCGTCCAGCAGGGTGTCGTTGACGATGTCGAGGGCCTTGCGGGTGCGCAGGGCCTCGTCCAGGTCGCCTTCGAGGCCGTTCTTCTCGCCGTCGATGATCCGCCGCTTGAGGCGCTCCTGAAGCGGCAGCGCGGCCAGCTCCTCGGCCTTGCCCGCCTTCAGGGACTTCGCGGTGGCGCCCTCGAACAGCTGCATGAGCTTCTGCAGCGGGTCGTAGCCCTCGCGGCGCCGGTCGTGGATCAGGTCGAGCGCGGTGGTGACCTGCTCCTCGTCGAACCGGGCGATCGGCAGGATCTTGGAGGCGTGCACGATCGCCGAGTCCAGGCCCGCCTTCACGCACTCGTCCAGGAAGACGGAGTTCAGCAGGATCCGTGCGGCCGGGTTCAGGCCGAAGGAGATGTTGGACAGGCCGAGGGTGGTCTGCACCTTCGGGTGGCGGCGCTTCAGCTCCCGGATGCCCTCGATGGTTGCCACGCCGTCCTTGCGGGACTCCTCCTGGCCGGTGCAGATGGTGAAGGTCAGGCAGTCGACGAGGATGTCCTCCTCGTGGATGCCCCAGTTCCCGGTGAGGTCGTCGATCAGCCGTTCGGCGATCTCGACCTTCTTCTCGGGGGTGCGCGCCTGGCCGTGCTCGTCGATGGTGAGCGCGACGAGCGCGGCGCCGTGCTCGCGGGCCAGCTCGGCGACCTTGGCGAAGCGGGAGCCGGGGCCGGCGCCGTCCTCGTAGTTCACCGAGTTGATCACCGCCCGGCCGCCCAGCTTCTCCAGGCCGGCCTGGATGACGTCGACCTCGGTGGAGTCGAGGACGATCGGCAGCGTGGAGGCGGTGGCGAAGCGTCCGGCCAGCTCCGCCATGTCGGCGACGCCGTCCCGGCCGACGTAGTCCACGCACAGGTCGAGCATGTGCGCGCCCTCGCGGATCTGGTCGCGGGCCATCTCCACGCAGTCGTCCCAGCGGCCCTCCAGCATGGCCTCGCGGAACTTCTTGGAGCCGTTGGCGTTCGTGCGCTCGCCGATGGCCAGGTACGACGTGTCCTGCCGGAAGGGGACCGTCTGGTAGAGGGAGGCGGCGCCCGGCTCGGGGCGCGGGTCGCGCGGGGTCGGGGTCAGCTCGCGCACCCGTTCCACGACCTGGCGCAGGTGCTCGGGCGTGGTGCCGCAGCAGCCGCCGATGAGGGACAGGCCGTAGTCCCGGACGAAGTGCTCCTGGGCGTCGGCCAGGCCCTCCGCGTCCAGCGGGAAGTGCGCGCCGTCCTTGGTCAGGACGGGCAGGCCCGCGTTCGGCATGCACAGCAGCGGGATGCGCGAGTGCCGGGTGAGGTAGCGCAGGTGCTCGCTCATCTCGGCCGGGCCGGTCGAGCAGTTCAGCCCGATCATGTCGATGCCCAGCGGCTCCAGTGCGGTGAGCGCCGCGCCGATCTCGGAGCCGAGCAGCATGGTGCCGGTCGTCTCGAACGCCATCGACACCAGCAGCGGCACCGCGGCACCGGTCGCGTCCATGGCGCGCCGGGCCCCGAGGACCGACGCCTTGGTCTGGAGCAGGTCCTGCGTGGTCTCCACGATCAGCGCGTCGGCGCCGCCGGCCAGCAGGCCCTCCGCGTTGGCCTGGTAGCCGTCGCGGATGGTGGTGTAGCCGACGTGGCCGAGGGTGGGCAGCTTGGTGCCGGGGCCGATCGAGCCGAGCACCCAGCGGGTGCGGCCGTCCCGGGCCGCGTACTCGTCGGCCGCCTCGCGGGCGATGCGGGCGCCCGCCTCGGACAGCTCGTGGACCCGGTCGGAGATCTCGTACTCGGCCGCCGCGGTGTGGTTCGCGCCGAACGTGTTTGTCTCCACGCAGTCGACGCCCGCCGCGAAGTAGGCGTCGTGGACCGAGCGGACGATGTCCGGACGGGTGACGTTCAGGACCTCGTTGCAGCCCTCCAGCTGCTGGAAGTCGTCCAGCGAGGGGTCCTGGGCCTGGAGCATGGTGCCCATCGCTCCGTCGGCGACCACCACCCGGGTGGCGAGCGCCTCGCGGAGGGCGGACACACGGGTCCGGCTGTCGGCGGAAGGGGTCGGCGGCAACGAGGCCATGAAGGGGCTCCCTGAAGGTGCGACGGCTGTCGGCTTTGCGTCTTCCCCGGCAGGCGCGGGCGATGGGCCCGGGGCTTCCCGAGGAGGGCGCACGCCGCAAGAGTAGCCGGGACCGGCACGGGGAGGTCAGGGGCGTCCACCACCCGGACGACACCCGGCCGAGCGTGCCGCCGTGACCGGGCGAGGTGGCCGGTTCCGTGACAGGTGTGGACCGACCATTAGCGGAGAGTCGACATGGACCGGTAGTGTTCGGCATTGCCGAACGGCGGCAGGGAGTCGCGCGTCGGCGGTCGAAGGGGACGGAGGGCAGCACGGCGATGGCACGGAACATCCAGTCGCTCGAACGGGCGGCCGCGATGCTGCGGCTGCTCGCGGGCGGCGAGCGACGGCTCGGTCTGTCGGACATCGCCTCGTCGCTGGGCCTCGCCAAGGGCACCGCACACGGCATACTCCGCACCCTCCAGCACGAGGGGTTCGTGGAGCAGGACGACGCCTCGGGCCGCTACCAGCTCGGCGCCGAACTGCTGCGCCTGGGCACCACCTATCTCGACGTGCACGAACTGCGCGCACGGGCCCTGGTCTGGGCCGACGACCTGGCCCGCGCCAGTGGCGAGAGCGTCTACCTGGGTGTGCTGCACCAGCAGGGCGTCCTCATCGTGCACCACGTCTTCAGGCCCGACGACAGCCGGCAGGTGCTGGAGATCGGGGCCATGCAGCCGCTGCACTCCACGGCGCTGGGCAAGGTCCTGTCCGCGTACGACCCGGTCGCGCACAGTGAGGCGCTGGAGACCGAGCGCAAGGCGTTCACGGACCGCACGGTGTGCGGCACGCGGGACTTCGAACAGCTCCTCGACCTGACGCGCGCGCGAGGCTGGGCGGCCGACGTGGAGGAGACCTGGGAAGGGGTGGCGTCCATCGCCGCTCCCATCCACGACCGGCGGCGGATGCCGGTCGGCGCGGTCGGCATCACCGGCGCCGTGGAGCGGGTGTGCCGGGAGGGCGAGCTGCGCCCGGAGCTGATAGCGGCGGTGCGCGACTGCGCCCGCGCGGTCTCCCGCGACCTGGGCGCCGGGCGGTTCTGAGCGCCGTACGCACCTTTCCCCGCACCTGCGCCCCCTTCGGGCCGCCAGGCCGGTACGCACGCGCGTGCCGGCCTTTCGCGTACCCGCGCACGGCCGTGCCGCCCGGGGCGTTCCGGGCGAGGCGTTCCGGGCGAGGCGTTCCGGGCGAGGCGTTCCGCAGGGGGCTTTTACACGGTGGGTGTTCCACGGGGGTGTTCCGCGCGGTGGGCGTGGGACGTTCAGTAACGATCGTGCTTTGGGCAAAAGAACTCTTGACGCCTGTGTGACGACGAGGTGAGACTCGCGTCCATCGGTCGGCATTGTCGAACACCTTGCGGAAAAACGCGTTAGAGTGTGACAGCGCCAAGGGCCGGCATCGCTCTCACCCCGAGGGCACCAGACCCCCGGAGGGACCCGGGGTTCGGCTACCCCTGGACGAAGGACAAAGGAGTCGCGGGTGTCCAGCTCCGACATCTTCATCGGCGAGACCATCGGTACCGCCATACTCATCCTGCTCGGCGGCGGCGTCTGCGCCGCCGTCACCCTGAAGGCCTCCAAGGCCCGCAACGCCGGCTGGCTCGCCATCGCCTTCGGGTGGGGCTTCGCGGTCATGACGGCCGCGTACATATCGGGCCCGCTCTCCGGTGCCCACCTCAACCCGGCCGTGACGCTCGCCATCGCCATCAAGGACGGCGCGTGGACGAACGTGCCGACCTACCTCGCCGGCCAGCTGCTCGGTGCCATGATCGGCGCGGTGCTCGTCTGGGGCGCCTACTACGGCCAGTTCCAGGCGCACCTGACCGACAAGGAGATCGTCGGCGGACCCGGCGCCCAGGCGACCAGCGCCAAGGCGGTCGAGGCGCAGGAGAAGGGCGCCGGCCCCGTGCTCGGTGTCTTCTCCACCGGCCCGGAGATCCGCAACGTGGTGCAGAACCTCATCACGGAGATCATCGGCACGTTCGTACTGATCATCGCGATCCTCACGCAGGGCCTGAACGACAAGGGCAACGGCCTCGGCGTCATCGGCGCCCTGATCACCGGCTTCGTGGTCGTCTCCATCGGCCTCTCGCTCGGCGGCCCCACGGGCTACGCGATCAACCCGGTCCGTGACCTCGGCCCCCGCATCGTGCACGCCCTCCTCCCGCTGCCCAACAAGGGCGGCTCGGACTGGGGCTACGCGTGGATCCCGGTGGTCGGCCCGCTGATCGGCGCGGCCATCGCCGGGGGCGTCTACAACGTCGCCTTCGCCTGACGGCCGGCACGCTCGCCGCTTGCCGGCGGCGAGCGCCGAGCCGCACCGCGCGCCGCACGCGCAGCCCCACTGACCACGGACCTCAGGAGCAGACAGTGACCGACGCCCACACCGCCGGACCGTTCATCGCCGCCATCGACCAGGGCACGACCTCGTCCCGCTGCATCGTCTTCGACCGGGACGGCCGGATCGTCTCCGTCGACCAGAAGGAACACGAGCAGATCTTCCCCAAGCCGGGCTGGGTCGAGCACGACGCCGCCGAGATCTGGACCAACGTCCAGGAGGTCGTCGCAGGTGCCGTCGAGAAGGCCGGCATCACCCGCGACGACATCAAGGCCATCGGCATCACCAACCAGCGCGAGACCACTGTGCTGTGGGACAAGAACACCGGTGAGCCCGTCCACAACGCCATCGTCTGGCAGGACACCCGCACCGACGCCCTCTGCCGTGAGCTGGGCCGCAACGTCGGCCAGGACCGCTTCCGCCGCGAGACCGGCCTGCCGCTGGCGTCCTACTTCGCCGGCCCCAAGGCCCGCTGGCTGCTCGACAACGTCGAGGGCCTGCGCGAGCGCGCCGAGGCGGGCGACATCCTTTTCGGCACCATGGACACCTGGGTCATCTGGAACCTGACCGGCGGTGTCGAGGGCGGACAGCACGTCACCGACGTCACCAACGCCTCCCGCACCCTCCTGATGAACCTGCACGACATGGAGTGGGACGAGCGGATCGCCGAGTCCATCGGCGTGCCGACGGGGATCCTGCCCGAGATCCGCTCCTCCGCCGAGGTCTACGGCGAGATCAAGGGCGGCCGGCTGGGCGACCTGCTCGGCGGCATCCCGGTCGCCTCCGCGCTCGGCGACCAGCAGGCCGCGCTGTTCGGCCAGACCTGTTTCGCCGAGGGCGAGACCAAGTCGACCTACGGCACCGGCACCTTCATGGTGATGAACACCGGCGACAAGATCATCAACTCCTACAGCGGGCTGCTGACCACGGTCGGCTACCAGATCGGCGACCAGAAGCCGGTCTACGCCCTGGAGGGCTCGATCGCCGTCACCGGCTCCCTGGTGCAGTGGATGCGCGACCAGATGGGCCTGATCTCCACCGCCGCCGAGATCGAGACGCTGGCGCTGTCGGTGGAGGACAACGGAGGGGCGTACTTCGTACCGGCCTTCTCCGGTCTGTTCGCCCCGTACTGGCGCTCCGACGCCCGCGGCGTGATCGCCGGCCTCACCCGGTACGTCACCAAGGCGCACCTCGCGCGCGCCGTCCTGGAGGCCACCGCCTGGCAGACGCGGGAGATCGCGGACGCCATGACCAAGGACTCCGGCGTCGAACTGACGGCGCTGAAGGTCGACGGCGGCATGACCTCCAACAACCTGCTGATGCAGACGCTCTCGGACTTCCTGGACGCCCCCGTGGTGCGCCCGATGGTGGCCGAGACCACCTGCCTCGGCGCCGCCTACGCCGCCGGTCTCGCCGTCGGCTTCTGGGCCTCCACCGACGACCTGCGCCAGAACTGGCGCCGGGCCGCCGAATGGACCCCCCGCATGGACGCGGACACCCGCGACCGTGAGTACAAGAGCTGGCTCAAGGCCGTCGAGCGGACCATGGGCTGGATCGCCGAAGAAAGCTGACGAGGAGTAAGAACCGCAATGACCAGTCAGTCCACCCTGCAGTCCGTGCCTGCCCTGGGGACGCACCCGGCCTCCGGCTCGAACCCGAGCCGGGCCGAGACCCGGGAGCAGCTCTCCAAGGCGACGTACGACCTCCTCGTGATCGGCGGCGGCATCCTGGGCATCTCCACCGCCTGGCACGCCGCGCAGTCCGGCCTCAGGGTGGCCCTGGTCGACGCCGGCGACTGGGCCGGCGCCACCTCCTCCGCCTCCTCCAAGCTGCTCCACGGGGGTCTGCGCTACCTGCAGACCGGCGCGGTGAAGCTGGTGGCGGAGAACCACTTCGAGCGCCGTGCGGTCTCCCGCCAGGTGGCCCCCCACCTGGCGAACCCGCTCACCTTCTACCTCCCCGTGTACAAGGGCGGCCCGCACGGCGCGGCGAAGCTCGGGGCGGGCGTGTTCGCCTACTCCGCGCTCTCCGCGTTCGGTGACGGCGTGGGCCACCTGCTCAGCCCGGCGAAGGCCGCGCAGGACGTGCCCGAGCTGCGCACCGAGAACCTCAAGGCCGTGGCCGTGTACGGCGACGACCAGATGAACGACGCGCGCATGGCGCTCATGACGGTGCGCGCGGCCGTCGAGGCGGGCGCGGTGGTCCTCAACCACGCCGAGGTCACCGGGCTGCGCTTCACCAAGGGCCGGGTGACGGGCGCGGAGCTGCGCGACGGGCTCCTGGGCGACGAGTTCGGGGTGGACGCCCGGCTGGTGCTGAACGCGACCGGCCCGTGGGTCGACCACCTGCGCAAGCTGGAGGACCCGAACGCGGCGCCGTCCATCCGCCTGTCCAAGGGCGCCCACCTGGTCCTCAAGCGCACCGCGCCGTGGAAGGCCGCGCTGGCGACCCCCATCGACAAGTACCGCATCACCTTCGCCCTCCCGTGGGAGGACATGCTGCTGCTCGGTACCACCGACGAGGAGTACGAGGGCGATCCGGCCGACGTCGCGGTCAACGACAAGGACGTCGCCCAGATACTCGACGAGGCCGCGTTCTCCATCCGCGACCAGCAGCTCGACCGTGACCTGATCACCTACGCGTTCGCGGGCCTGAGGGTGCTGCCCGGCGGCCCCGGCGACACCGCCAAGGCCAAGCGCGAGACCGTGGTGACCGAGGGCAAGGGCGGCATGCTGTCCGTCGCGGGCGGCAAGTGGACGACGTTCCGGCACATCGGGCGCACCGTGATGAAGAAGCTGGAGTCGCTGCCGGGTCACCCGCTGGGCGACGACTTCGAGCCGATCTCCACGCTGCCGAAGAAGCTGCCGCTGCCGGGCATCGCCAACCCGCGCGCGGTCGCGCACCGGTTGCTGGTGGACCGTCCGGCGCCCGGCCCGCGCATGGCCGCCGACACCGCCCGGCACCTGGCCACGCACTACGGCTCGCTGGCCCTGGACATCGCCCGGCTGGCCAACGAGAACCCGGAGCTGGGCGAGCGGGTCCACCCGGACGCCCCGGAGATCTGGGCGCAGGTCGTCTGGGCCCGCGACCACGAGTGGGCCGAGACCCCCGACGACGTGCTGCGCCGCCGCACGACGCTGACGATCCGCGGCCTGGCCACGGACGAGGTCCGCGCGAAGGTCCAGGACGTGCTCGACAGGAAGTAGGCCGCGCCGGCAGACAGGCGTGCCGCGGGCGGGCGGCGGGGGCGGTCACCGCAGTGCGGGACCCCCGCCGCCCGCAGCCGCCTGCCGCCGTCTGTCCGGGAGTGCTGCCCGGGAGTGCTGCCCGGACCGTGGTGCGAGGGGCCGGTCGCATAATGGCCGGCGAGACATCCCATGTCTTGAGACATCCCGTGTCCCCGGGGCGGCAGGAGGCCGAGCATGGCAGTGACCGACGAGGCGATCGAGAAGATCAAGGGGATGATCGTCTCCGGCGCGCTGCGGCCCGGCGACCGGCTGCCCAAGGAGAGCGAACTGGCCGCCGATCTGGGGCTGTCGCGCAACTCCCTGCGGGAGGCGGTGCGCGCGCTGTCGCTGATGCGGATCCTGGACGTGCGGCAGGGCGACGGCACGTACGTCACCAGCCTGGACCCGCAACTCCTGCTGGAGGCGCTGAGTTTCGTCGTCGACTTCCACCGCGACGACACGGTGCTGGAGTTCCTGGCCGTGCGCCGCATCCTGGAGCCGGCCGCGACCGCGCTGGCCGCCTCGCGCATCGACGAGCGGCGACTGAGCGCGCTGGACGCCCAGTTGGACGCGCTGGGCGGCAGTTTGTCGGTGGAGGAACTGGTCGCCGCCGACCTGGAGTTCCACCGGGGCATCGTGGGCAGTTCGGGCAACTCGGTGCTGTGCTCCCTGCTCGACGGGTTGTCCGGGCCCACCACGCGGGCCCGGATCTGGCGCGGCCTGACCCAGGAGGACGCCGTCGGCCGCACCCTGCGCGAGCACCGGGCGATCCTCGGCGCGCTGCGCGACCGGGACGCGGAGGCGGCCCGTTCCTGGGCGACGGTGCACATCGCGAGCGTCGAGCAGTGGCTGCGCTCGACGCTGTGACGCCGGACAGCCGTCGGAGGTGTGGGGCGGCGCTCCGGGCGGGGCGGGCCACGCCGACGATCATGGGTGTTCGAGTGGCTCGGACGGGGCAGTGATGCGTTCACTCCCCCGTGCAAGGGGGTCGCGGTCGCCCCCGTCGAACGCCGTAAGGTTGGTGGGTCAAGCGAGGGCACGTCGGAAGGAGGCGCTGGGTGATCGAGCTCGAGGGGGTTCCCGAGCTGATCGACCCGGTCATGGTGGCCGCGTTCGAGGGCTGGAACGATGCCGGCGACGCCGCCTCCACCGCGGTCGCGCATCTGGAGAGGGAGTGGAAGGGCGAGGTGTTCGCGGCGCTGGACGCCGAGGACTACTACGACTTCCAGGTGAACCGCCCCACCGTGTTCATGGACGACGGTGTGCGGAAGATCACTTGGCCGACGACCAGACTGTCGGTGGTCCGGATCGGCGGGGACAAACCGCGCGATCTGGTCCTCGTGCGCGGGATCGAACCGTCCATGCGCTGGCGCTCGTTCTGCAACGAACTGCTCGGCTTCGCCCATGAGCTGGGCGTGGAGCTGGTGGTCGTCCTGGGCGCCCTGCTCGGCGACACCCCGCACACGCGCCCGGTCCCGATCAGCGGGACGACGTCCGACGCGGACCTGGCCCGCCGGATGGACCTGGAGGAGACCAAGTACGAGGGCCCGACGGGCATCGTGGGCGTCCTTCAGGAGGCCTGCACGCACGCGGGTGTCCCGGCGGTCTCCCTGTGGGCCGCGGTCCCGCACTACGTGTCGCAGCCGCCCAACCCGAAGGCCACGCTGGCGCTGCTCAACCGTCTCGAGGACCTGCTCGACCTGCGGATCCCGCTGGGCGAGCTGCCGGAGGACGCGCGGGCCTGGCAGGTGGGCGTGGACCAGCTGGCCGCCGAGGACACCGAGGTCGCCGAGTACGTCCAGACGCTGGAGGAGGCCCGGGACACCGCGGAGCTGCCGGAGGCGTCGGGCGAGGCGATCGCCCGCGAGTTCGAGCGGTATCTGCGGCGCCGGGACGGCGGCGGCCCCTCCTCCGGCGGGCATGCGACGGCGGACGGCGGCGAGGGCGGCTCGTTCCTGCGGGACGGCCCCGGCGGGCGCACCCGGCCGCCGAAGCCGCCGCGCTCCGAGGCGGAGACCGACGGCGCGGACGCCGGGGACGGCGGGGGCACCGAGCCGGGAGACGACCCGCCGGGCTCACCCGGTTCCTCCGACACGGAGCAGTGAACGGATCAGGGGCGGTGCGCGGATCGCGCACCGCCCCTGACGTGCGTACGGGTGAGGTCCGTACGGGGACCGGACGTACGGGTCAGACGGCCACGCCCAGCAGGGCGTCCACGGCGCGCGAGACCAGGCCCGGGGCGCCGGTGTCCGTGCCGCCCCGCTCCTGCTGGAGCGCGGCCCAGCGGTCGACGGCGGCGAGCGCGGCCGGGGCGTTCAGGTCGTCGGCGAGGGCGTCGCGGATCTCCCCCACGAGCGCCTCGGCGGACGGGCCGTCGGGCCGGGAGACGGCCGCGCGCCAGCGGTCCAGCCGCGCGACGGCGTCCTGGAGCACCTGGTCGGTCCACTCCCAGTCGGAGCGGTAGTGGTGGGCGAGCAGGGCGAGCCGGATGGCGGCCGGGTCCACGCCGTCGCGCCGCAACTGTGACACGAAGACGAGGTTTCCCTTGGACTTGGACATCTTCGCGCCGTCCAGCGCGACCATGCCGGCGTGGACGTACGCCTTGGCCATGGGGAACTCGCCGGTGAGCACCTGGGCGTGCGAGGCGCCCATCTCGTGGTGCGGGAAGGCCAGGTCGGAGCCGCCGCCCTGGACGTCGAAGCCCATGCCGAGGTGGTCGAGGGCGATGGCCACGCACTCGATGTGCCAGCCGGGCCGGCCACGGCCCAGGGATGCGCCGTCCCAGCTGGGTTCGCCGTCACGGGCCGCCATCCACAGCATGGGGTCCAGCGGGTTCTTCTTGCCGGGGCGGTCGGGGTCGCCGCCGCGCTCGGCGGACAGCAGCCGCATCGCGGCGGCGTCGAGGTGCGAGACGGCGCCGAAGTGGGGGTCGGACTCGACGGAGAAGTAGACGTCCCCGTCGAGGTCGTAGGCAGCGCCCAGGTCGCGCAGGCGCTCCACCAGCGGGACGATTCCGGGTATCGCCTCCACGGCGCCTATGTAGTGCCGGGGCGGCAGCATCCGCAGGGCGGTCATGTCCTCGCGGAACAGGGACGTCTCCTGCTCGGCCAGCGTCACCCAGTCGACGTCGTCGCGCTGCGCCCGCTCCAGCAGCGGATCGTCGACGTCGGTCACGTTCTGGACGTAATGGACCTGCCGCTTGGTGTCGAGCCACACGCGCTGCACGAGGTCGAACGCGTTGTAGGTCGCCGCGTGACCCATGTGGGTCGCGTCGTACGGCGTGATGCCGCAGACGTAGATACGGGCGACGGGACCGGGGTCGAGGGTCACGAGGCCCCCGGTCGCGGTGTCGTGGATCCTCAGGTCGCGGCCCTGACCAGGCAGGGCGGGGACCTCGGAAGCGGGCCAGGCATGCATGTCATGAGCGTAACCGGACCGCGGTCCCGTCTACGAACCGGATCTCGCAGATGGCCGGTAAGGCGTTCTTGCGGGATCGCGAGGCGTGTGCTGCGCATGCGCTGGGGGTGCCTAGCCCGGGGGTGTGCGGGGGTTGCGCACGGGGGGCGCGGTGGGGGCTGCGGGTGCGCTCTGCCCCGCCCCGCCGTCGCTAGACCGGCGGCCAGGGGATCGCCGGCCATTCGCCCGACGGTTCCGGGTGGAGGCCAGTGGTGAGGAGGGCCTCCACGCGCGCGCGGGTGGCGTCGATCTCCGCGGGGGAGATCAGGGCGGTCAGCCGGGTCGCGAGGCCGCCGCCCTCGCCCAGGGCGTCCCTGAGGCCCTTGAGGACGCACAGCGCCTCCTGGGGCAGCGGTTCGCCCGCCCAGCCCCACAGGAGCGTGCGCAGCTTGTTCTCGACGTGGAAGGCGACGCCGTGGTCGATGCCGTACAGCCGGCCGCCGGGGGCGGGCAGCAGGTGGCCGCCCTTGCGGTCGGCGTTGTTGATCACCGCGTCCAGGACGGCCAGCCGCCGCAGCCGCTCGTCGTCGGCGTGCACCAGCAGCGCGGTACGGCCCTCGCCGACCTCGGCGAAGCCGATCGCCTTCCAGCCGGGCCCCGGCTCCTCCGCGTCCAGCAGGGCGAGCAGTTCGGTGTCGAAGCCCTCGGCCTGCGCCTCGATCCACAACTGGACCATGCCCTCGCCGTACGGGCCGTCGCGCAGCACGGTGGGCGGCACCAGGCCCCAGCCGGTCGCCTCGGAGACCTCGTAGGCGGCGACCTCGCGGCCCGCCAGGGTGCCGTCGGGGAAGTCCCACAACGGGCGTTCCCCGGCGACCGGCTTGTAGACGCAGGACGCCTGACGGCCCTCGTACGCGACGGTGCACAGGAGCGCCGCGTTGGAGGCCTCACGGATGCGGCCGCGCACGGTCAGCTCACCCCGGGCGAGCAGTTCGGCGGGGCCCTGGCCGGGCGTCACGCCCCGCGGCGGTATCCGTTCTGGCGCGGGCATACGTGTCCTTCCGGGTCGAGCGGGAGGCTGCACAGCGGGCACGGCGGCCGCCCGGCGTTGACGACGTCGAGCGCACGCTTGGCGAAGGCCCGCGCCTGCGCGCCGGTGAGCCGGACCCGCAGCATCGGAGGGCCGTTCTCCTCGTCCTGGAGCAGCCGCTCCTCCGCCTCGGCGAGGTCCTCCTCGGACTCGGCGTCGAGTTCGACGAGGGCCTGGGCCTCGACGATCATGCGCTGTTCCTCGCCGTCCCAGGCCAGGGCCATGGTGCCGACCCGGAACTCCTCCTCGACGGGGGTGTCCAGCGGGCCGGTGTCGGAGATCTCGGTGGGGGCGACCGCGGGCACGGCCGCGTTGCCGCCGCTGCGGCGCACGACCTCGTCGAGCAGTTCGTCCATGCGTTCGGCGAGCGCGGCGACCTGGGTCTTCTCCAGGGCCACGCTGGTCACCCGGGGGCCGGCCGTGGCCTGGAGGAAGAACGTACGGCGTCCGGGCAGTCCGACCGTACCGGCCACGAAACGGTCCGGGAGGTCGTAGAGGAACACCTGACGGGACACGTCCTGTCTCCATGGGGATCGGGAAAACGACGGAATCTGTGGGTCGCGGGCGACCGCTTCACCCTACTGCGGCCGACGATCACGGTGCGCCCGCGCCGCCCCCGACCGGTGCGTCGCCGCCCGCGGGCTCCTCGCGCGGCGCCAGCGAGGCGAGGTCGCCGGTGTCGCCGAGGCGCACGAGGAAGGGCCGCAACCGGGTGTAGCGGATCGCCGTGACCGAACAGGGTTCGACGGAGATCCGCTGGAAGAGGTCGAGGTGGAGACCGAGCGCCTCGGCGACGAGGGACTTGATGATGTCGCCGTGGGAGCACATCAGGTAGACCGCGTCGGCGCCGTGGTCGCGCTCCACGCGCGCGTTCCACTCGCGCACCGCCTCGGCGGCGCGGGTCTGCATGGCGCGCAGGGACTCGCCGCCGGGGAAGGCCGCGGCGGACGGGTGCGCCTGGACGACCTCCATCAGCGGCTCGTCCTTGAGTTCGGCGAGCTTGCGGCCGGACCAGTCGCCGTAGTGGCACTCCCCGATCCGCTCGTCGGTGTGCGCGCCGAGGCCGGGGCGGGCGTCCAGGAGGGGCTGTACGGTCTCCTGGCAGCGTTGCAGCGGGCTGGTGACCACCTCGGCGATCGGCAGAGTGGCGAGCCGGCCGGGCAGCGCGGCGGCCTGCGCGGTGCCGCGTTCGTCGAGTGCGACGCCGGGTGTCCAGCCGGCGAGCAGTCCCGCGGTGTTCGCGGTCGAACGTCCGTGCCTGAGGAGGATCAGCGTGGGCATGCGGCCAGGGTAGGGGTATACGCGGCCCCGGCGTGGGCCGGGCGAAGGGAGAACACGCTCCGTGATCGTCGACTGTGGCATCTACCGCGGCGGGCACCGCACGGAGGGCCCGGAGGACTTCTCCGACGCCCTGGCCGAGGCACGGGCGGCCGGGGGCTTCGTGTGGGTGGGGCTGCACGAGCCGACCGCGCAGGAGTTCGGCCTGGTCAGCCAGGAGTTCGCGCTGCACGCGCTGGCGGTCGAGGACGCCCTGAAGGCGCACCAGCGGCCCAAGCTGGAGGTCTACGACGACTCGCTGTTCGCGGTGCTGAAGCCGGTGGTGTACGAGCCGCAGAGCGACGCCGTCTCGACCGGCGAGATCATGATCTTCCTGGGCGACTCGTTCGTCGTGACCGTGCGTCACGGCGAGGGTGACGGGCTGACGGGCGTACGGCACCGGTTGGAGCAGGAGCCGGAGATGCTCGGCAAGGGTCCGACGGCCGTGCTGTACGCGATCGCCGACTCGGTCGTCGACCACTACCTGGACGTGGCGACCGAGCTGCAGACGGACCTGGAGGAGCTGGAGGCGGAGGTGTTCTCGCCCGACCGGGGCGGTTCGCGGAACACCGCGTCCCGGATCTACAACTTCAAGCGCCAGATCACCGAGTTCCGGCGCGCGACGGGCCCGCTGGCCCTGCCGATGTCCCGTCTCGGCGGCACCGGGGTGGGCGCGTTCACCGCGACCGTCCCGTTCGTGGACGACTCGGCGCACCCCTTCTTCCGGGACGTCAGCGACCACCTGACCCGGGTGAACGAGTCGGTGGAGGGCCTGGACCGCCTGGTCTCCGACATCCTCTCCGCGCATCTGGCACAGACCAGCGTGCAGCAGAACGACGACATGCGGAAGATCTCCGCGTGGGCGGCCATGGCCGCGATCCCGACGATGATCGCCGGCATCTACGGCATGAACTTCGACCACATGCCCGAGCTGCACTGGCTGTGGTCCTACCCGGCCGTGATCGCGGTGATGGCCGTGCTGGAGGTGCTGCTCTACCGGCAGTTCAAACGGCGGGAGTGGTTGTGAGGGCGTGCTCCGGGGGGGCGCGTGGGGGCACCCGCGCGGGGGCGGTCAGACGTTCTCGGGGGTGGTCAGGCGTACTTGGGGGTGGTCAGGCGTACTCGGGAGTGTCAGGCGTACTCGGGGCGGTCAGGCGTATTCCGGGGCGGGGGACGCGGGGCCGCCGAGTGCGTCGCGCCGCTCGGGCATCGTCAGGGTCACCATGCGGCGCCAGCCGCCGCACCGCTCGTAGCCGTACACGGCGCGGACACCCGCCGCCAGGAGCGCCGAGCGGCCCCTCGACCAGCCGAGGATGCGGCCCGGCCCGTCCGGGCCATGACCGCGGGGCTGACGTCGCGGTGGACGCGGATCTCGGCGAGCGCGCAGCGGTGCAGGGCTCGCTGGACGGCCCTGCCGTGCCCGGCGGCGGCGAGACGCAGCAGCTCCTCGTGGCAGTAGGCGAGGTGGTCGTCCTCGTCCCGGGCGATCATCCGCACCGCGCCCCAGGTCGGGGTGGTCGCCGAAGTGCCGGCGCAGCAGGTCCATCTGTTCGGCGGCGCGCTGCTCGGTGACCCTGCTGTGCGCCAGGTGGACGATGATGGCCTGCTCGGTGAGCGGCTCCTCGGACCGGAGCCTGGTGTGCGCGAGGCCGATGCCCCGGCGCTCCAGGAGCATCGTGCAGTCGGTGTCGGCGGGCACCTCGACGGGGTCCAGGCGGCGTCTCCTCAGCAGCGCGCGGAAGATGCGCCCGTGCTTGTCCTCGTCCGCTCCGTGCCGGGCGATCCTGGGGGCGAGCGCGCGTCGGCTCCCGGGTACGAGGGCGGCGATCCGCCCGTTCTCCCAGCCGCCCTGCGCCTCCCCGCCGGCGGCGATCGAGCAGAACAGCCGGAAGGACTCGTCGTGGTCGAGGATCTCCTGGAACAGGCTCCTCGGCGAAAGCATCGTGGGCCACCTCCCGGCCGGGCCGCCGGAAGCGCCGGGTCGCCGAAAGCGCCGGGTCGCCGAAAGCGCCCGACCGCCGCAGGGGACGAGTCAAGTGCGGGCACGGGGCCGACGCAACACGGGCGGGGGCCGGCTGCGCCGAACGGGGCAGCGGATACCGGCGCGCGGGGCGTGACCCGGCGGGCTCCGGCGCGTTGTTCCCCGTGACGGCCGTGGCGGGGAACATCCCCCCGAGCCCCCACCACGGCCGCAGAAAGCTCACACCTCCGCCGCCCCGCCGCCTCAGGCGAGCCCGGCGCGCTCCAGGGCCTCCGTGCCTGCGCGGAGCGAGGCCAGCCGCTCGTCCAGGGTGAAGCCCGCCGGAGCGAGGGTCAGGGTGGTGACACCGGCCGCCGCGTAGGCCTGCATCCGGTCCGCGATCCGGTCGACGGAACCGAGCAGCGTGGTCCGGTCGATCAGCTCCTCGGGTACGGCGGCCGCCGCACCCTGCTTGTCTCCGGACAGGTACTTGTCCTGGATCTCGGCCGCCGCGCTCTCGTACCCCATGCGCCGGGCGAGCTGGTTGTAGAAGTTCTGCTTGCGGCTGCCCATGCCGCCGACGTACAGCGCCGTGTACGGGCGGAAGGTGTCGGCGAGCGCGGGGACGTCCTTGTCGTCGCCGAGCGCGAGGGGCACCGTCGGGCAGACGTCGAAGCCGTCCAGCGACAGCCCGGCCTTCTCGCGGCCGGCCCGCAGGTGGCGGATCGCCGTCTCCTCCAGGTGCTCGGCGGAGGGGAAGATGAGCAGGGCGCCGTCGGCGATCTCACCGGTCTGCTCAAGGTTCTTCGGGCCGATCGCGGCGATGTAGAGCGGGATGTGCTCGCGCTGCGGGTGCACGGTGAGCTTGATGGGCTTGCCGGGGCCGCCGGGCAGCGGCAGCGTCCAGTGCTCGCCGTCGTACGTCAGCCGTTGGCGGGTCATCGCCCTGCGGACGATCTCCACGTACTCGCGGGTGCGGGCGAGCGGCTTGTCGAACTTGACGCCGTACCAGCCCTCGGAGACCTGCGGGCCCGAGACGCCGAGCCCGAGGCGGAACCGGCCGCCGGACAGCGAGTCGAGCGTGGCCGCGGTCATCGCCGTCATCGCGGGCTGCCGGGCGGGGATCTGGAAGATGGCCGAGCCGACGTCGATGCGCTCGGTCTGCGCCGCGACCCAGGTGAGGACGGTGGCCGCGTCCGAGCCGTAGGCCTCCGCCGCCCAGCACACGTCGTAACCGAGCCGGTCCGCCTCCTGCGCGACGGCCAGGTTGTCCGCGTCCATGCCGGCACCCCAGTAGCCGAGGTTGATCCCGAGCCGCATGCCCAATCCCCTTACCCATGAGTAACGTGCCTGTGCGGGAGACCCTAGCGCGGGGCCGGGCAGCGCGGCAGATCGCGGCGGGTGTGACGGCCGCCTCGTCCGGCGCCGGGCGGGCGGGGGCGGTTGTCCACGCGGGCGGGGGCGGGTTGTCCACAGGTCACCCACGCGGCATCCGTGGCCAGTAATCTCGGCGTTCATGGAGCAGAGGCATCTCGGCCGTACGGGCCTGCGCGTGTCCCGCATCGGCCTCGGCACCCTCACCTGGGGCCGGGACACCGACGAGCACGACGCCGCGGACATGCTGAAGGCGTTCTGGGAGGCGGGCGGCACCCTCGTCGACACGGCCGACGTGTACGGCGACGGAGAGGCCGAATACCTGCTCGGGCGGCTCATGGAAGGGCTCGTCCCCCGCCACGACCTGATCGTCTCGACGAAGGCGGGCAGCGTCCCGGACCCCGACCGACGCTTCGACGGCTCCCGCGGTCATCTGCTGGCGGCCCTGGACGCCTCGCTCAGCCGCCTCGGCACGGACTACATCGACGTGTGGCACGTGCACGCGTACGACCCGTACACGCCGCTGGAGGAGACCCTCCAGGCGCTCGACCTGGCCGTGAGCAGCGGCCGGGTGCGCTACGCCGGGGTCTCCAACTTCTGCGGCTGGCAGCTGGCCAAGGCGGCGACCTGGCAACTGGCGGCGCCTGGCACCCGGACCCGGCTGGCGAGCACGCAGATGGAGTACTCGCTGCTGCAACGGGGCGTCGAGCGCGAGGTGCTGCCCGCCGCGCTCGACCTCGGCATCGGCATACTGCCCTCCTCGCCGCTGGGCCGGGGCGTGCTGACCGGCAAGTACCGCGACGGGATGCCCCCGAACTCGCGGGGCGCATCGGAGCACCTGGCACCGTTCGTGGAGCCGTACCTCGACGACACGGCCGGCCGCATCGTCGACGCGGTGACCACGGCGGCGGACGGGCTGGCGGTGACCCCGCTCCAGGTCGCGCTCGCCTGGGTCCGGGACCGGCCCGGCGTGACCGCCCCGATCGTGGGCGCGCGCACGGCGCAGCAGCTCACGGCCGCATTGTCAGTGGAGACCCTTAGTCTTCCTGACGAGATCTGCAGGGCGCTCGACGACGTGTCGGCGCCCGTGCACCGCTATCCCGATCACGACTGGAGCACGCTGTGAGCACGGAGCCGGAGACCACGGAGAACACCGGGCCGGGGACCCCGGACGGCGTCCCGGATCCGGGGAGCGCGGGCCCGGACCCGGCCGGCACCGAGGGGCAGGGTGCCGACGCGGGCGACGGCGGTACGGACCGGGCGGACGGAGCGGACACGGGCACTGAGGGCGCCGACGACACCGGCGGGGCGGAAGCGGGGGCCGGAGCCGGTCGAAACGGCGACGGAGCCGAACCGGGGACCGGGACGCAGGACGGCTCCGACAGCGGGCAGCAGGACGGCTCCGACGACGCACGGCAGGGCGACCCCGGCAGCGGGCAGCAGGACGGCTCCGACGACGCACGGCGGGTGTCCGAGGCCGAGGCCGAGATCGCCGCGCAGCGGATCGAGCGGGAGCGCATCGAGCGGCGCAAGGCGGAGAAAACGGCGCCGATCGAGAGCGGGACCAAGCTCAGCGGCCGGGCGGCCGATCTGCTCGCCGCGGTGCGGGCCGTGGAGAGCGGCGAGAAACCCGCGGCCGCCGTCTTCGCCGAGCCGGAGCCGGAGGCGGTACGGCGCAGGCCCGCTCCGGAGCCGGTGCGGCGACCGGCGCCCACCCCCGTCGACGCGACCCCCGCGCCCGCGGCTCCCGCCGCCGGGACCGTCGAGGCCGCGGGCCGGGTGCTGAGCGAGGGCGGCGCCCCGCAGACGCTCGCCCTCGCGGTCGCCACGGCTCTCGGCGAGAGCGCCGAGGACCTTCTGCGGGCCGACCCCTGGCAGTTGCTCCGCGTCCCCGGGGTGCGGCCCGAGCAGGCCGACGGCTTCGCGCGGGCCCTGCTCGGCGCGGAGTGCGGGCCCGCCGACGAGCGGCGCGGCCGGGCCTTCACCGTCTGGCTCCTGGAGCAGGCGGCGCTCGCCGGACACACCTCGCTCGACGCGCCGGCGCTCACCGCGGCGCTGGCCCAGCGGGGCGTGCCCGACCCGGACGCCGCCCTGCGGGACGCGCTCGCGGAGGGCGAGGCCCTGGTGTTCCAGGACGCGCTGGACGAACCGGGGGCACCGGCTGCCGGAGGCGGCGGTGAGGACGCCGGCGAGGACGAAGCCGACGGGGAGGCCGGCGAGCGGCGTCCGGTGCGCGTCCTCGTCGGCCTGGAGCGGTACGCGCTCGCCGAGGAGAGCCTCGCCGACGGCCTGGAGCGGCTCGTCAACTCCGTACCGAAGGAGGACGGCCCGGCCGAGGCCTGGGAGCGGTCCGCCGCCGCGGCCCGGGGCTCCACCGCCGAGCTGATCCGAGCGGTCGCGCGGCACGGCCTGGTGCTGCACACGGGCGGGGAGGCCTCCCGCTGCGAGGCGGCGCGGCTGCTCCGGGAGGCGCGCGGGCTCGGGCTGCGCGCGTGGGCCGCCACCCACAGCCCGCTCGGCCGGGGCGCCTTCACCGAGGCGGACGGGCCCGCCGCCGTCACGGTGGCCGGGCTGCTGTCCGGCGCCGAGGGGCCGGGCCGGGACGCGGACGGCGCCTTCGACCTGGACCTCCTCGTCGTGCTCGACGCGCCCCAGCTGGACGTCGAGACGGCGGCGCTGGTCGTGGAGTCGCTGCCGGACGGCGCCCGGCTGGTACTGGCCGGAGACCCCGCGGTCCTGTGGTCCGTGGGCCCCGGGCGGGTCTTCGCGGACCTGCTGACGGCGCGGATCTGCCCGCACGTCGCCTCGCGGGTGCCGGACCCCGGTCCCCTGGGCGAGCTGGTCTCCGGGATCGGCGTCGGCGAGCTGAACCAGGTGGAGGCGCCCGGCAAGGAGGTCGTGATCGTCCCGGTACGGGACGCGGGCGAGGCCGTGCACCGCACCGTGCAGCTCGTCGCGGACTCGGTGCCGCGGGCGATCGGCGTCCCGGCCGAGCAGACCGTGGTGATCACGCCGGGGCACGGCGGCGCCGCGGGCACCCGCGTGCTCAACGCGGCCCTCAAGGAACGGCTCAATCCGGGCCCCGGCCGCTTCGGCGGCTTCGACCCGGGCGACCGTGTCGCCTACTCCCCCGCCCCCGGCCGTACGCTGCCCGGCCAGGTGGTGAAGGCCGACGCCGACGGACTGCACCTGTCGTGCGCGGGCATGCCGGTGGTCGTCCCGAGGGACCGGGTGGACGGCTGCGTACGGCACGGGTGGGCGCTGACCGCGCACCAGGCCGTGGGCGGCCGGTGGCCCGCGGCGGTCGTGGTGCTGCCCGGGGACGCCGCGCAGGCGCTCAGCCGTCCGTGGGTCTACACAGCGTTCGGCCGGGCCGAGCGCCACCTGTCGGTGGTGCACGGTGTGGAGCAGGCGCTCCCCAGGGCCGTGGCCGAGGTTCCGGCCAAGCCGCGCACGACACGGTTGCCCGTCCTGCTGGCCCCGCAGGCCCAGGACGGGCCCCGGCCCCAGTAGCGGCAGGCCCAGGGCGGGTCCCGGTCCGGTCCCGGCCCTGGCTGGTGCTGCGACCGGGGCGGGGCCGGCACCCGGGTAGGCCCGGGCACGTCAGCGGTCGGTCGCGTCCAGTGGCTCCAGGTCCTCGTCGTCCTGCTCGTCGAGGCCGGAGCCGAGGTCGTCCTCGTCGAGGTCGGATTCGAGGTCGCCGGCGTCGGCGTCCTCGTCGTCCGCCGGCTCCTCGTCGCCCGCCAGGTCGTCGTCCTCGTCCTCGTCCAGCTCGTCGTCGAAGACCGCGCTGACGTCGAAACGGCAGACCACACGTTCCGGGTCGACCTGATCGAACGGTGATTCGAGCCAGTCGCCCGGATCGGCGGGCTCGTCGGCGGCCGTGACCCAGAGGGTGGAGTCGCCCTCCTCCAAACCGAACTCCTTGTGCCGGGAAGCGATCTCGTCGGGTTCGAACTCGCCGAACAGCACACCGAGCGCCCCGTGCACCGTGTCGGAGGTGCCCGCGCCCATACCGGTGCCCATCTCGGCGTCCGCGGCCTCCACCCGCCCGGCCTGGGCCAGCAGCCGCTGCGGCTCGGCCACGGCGTAGTCGCGGCGGATCAGGACACTGATCGCGTTCGGCTCCTCGGGGCCGGTGTACGGCGGCAGCGCGTCGTCGCCGGGGATCTCGAAGGGCGTGACCTCGTCGTAGTGGTCGTAGAGCAGCTCGTCGTACGCCTCTGCGGCCGCGGCCAGCTGGTTGAACGCTTCGTAGACGGCCGGGTCGTCGTCCCCCGACCTGCGTTCGACCGCCGCCAGGTGACGGTCGAGCGCGGTCTTGACCGCCTCGGCGGCGGCGCGTACCTCGGCAGCGGTGGGCTGCGCAGCATCAGACATAGTGCAGACGCTATCCGTACCGGGCCCCAGCCCGCACAATAGATGCGATGCCGGAATACGAATTTGTCGACGTGTTCGTCCCGCGCGGGGTGTCCCGCAAGGAGACGACGCGTCTGCTGACGGACCACGCCGAGTACGGACACTGGGAGTTGTACCGCCTGAGCCTGCTGCGCGACGGCAGCCGCAGGGTGCGGTTGCGCCGGCGGATCATCCGCCAGGTGCGTGCCACGTGGTGAGCTGAGGCTCCCGGCCCAGCGGGCCCCGCCGACGCGGGGCCCGCTGGGTCGTGCGCGCGTGACCGTTCACCGGACGCTCCCCTGCCCGACTACCGGGGGTGAGGCGCCGGTTGCCGGATCAGACCGAGGCGCGCGCCCTGCGGAACAGCACGGCGCCCGCCAGCAGCGCGCCCGCGCCGGCCGGCAGGGCGAGACCCAGGGGCAGTTCGCTGCCGGTGTGGGCGAGTTGTCCGCTGCCGCGGGGTGCGGTGACGGTCTGCGTGCCGGGGTGGTTGACGTGCACGGCCCCGCCGGGCGTCCGGCCTCCCGGGCCGGGCGGGGTGGTGGGCGTACCCGGGTGGCCGGGGGTGCCGGGCGCTCCGGGGTGCCCCGGGGTGCCAGGGTGACCGGGCGTGCCGGGGTGGCCGGGGGTACCCGGAGTGCCTGGGTGACCGGGGTGCCCCGGGTGACCAGGGTGCCCCGGGTGACCAGGGTGACCGGGCGGGTTGCCGTGGCCGCCACCCGGAGGCGTGTGGTGGCCGCCGCCCGTGTTCGCGCACGTGTTGCCCAGCGCCGCGTTGCCCACGCCGATCACGTCGACGCTGTTGCCGCAGACGTTCACGGGGACGTCCACCGGCACCTGGACGGTGTTGCCGGAGCCGACGCCCGGCGATCCCCCGGTGTGCCCGCCGGCCTGCGCGCCACCGCCGGGGCCGCCGTGCCCCTTCCCGCCGTGGCCCTTCCCCCCGTGGCCGTGGCCGGAGGCACCGCCGCCACCGACATTGGCGCACTTGTTGCCCACCGCCGGGTTGAGCACCCCGACGACGTTGACGGTGTTGCCGCAGACGTTCACGGGCACGTGCACCGGCACCTGGACGGTGTTGCCGGACAGCACGCCCGGCGAGCCGGCCGCCGCGCCGGCGGCGCCCGCGTCGGCGTACGCGGCACCGCTCGCCGCGGCGATCACGCCGGTGGCGGCGGCCACGGTCATCAGGCCCTTGCGGGTGACCTGTCGCATTTTGCTGAATCCCTGCTCTCGACCTTTTCGAAGCTTCCGGAACGCGCTCTTCGTGAACGGGCGGGAAATGCACCGTCACCGTCACGGCCGCGCGCGAAAACCGGTCGGCCCCGGAGCGCATGGCGCGCGCTCCGGGGCCGACGGGTTCAGACCCCCCACGGAGTCGATGAAGTCAGACCCTCACGGGGCGGGGCACAACGTCACTTGTTGACGCAGGTGTTGCCGAAGGCGGGGTTCAGCAGCCCGATCACCGAGATCGTGTTGCCGCAGACGTTCACCGGCACGTGCACGGGCACCTGGATGACGTTGCCGGAGACGACGCCCGGGGACTGCACGGCGGCACCCTGGGCTCCGGAGTCGGCGGCGGCCAGGCCCGCGCCCGCGAGAACCAGCCCACCGGTGGCAACCGCGGCAGCGACGACCTTCTTGATCATTATTCCTCCTAGTTGGCAAAAGCGATCCCGTGTTGCTGATCGCATTACCTGTAACGAGGAGGGAGTAATGGAGCTACGAGCTTATCGTCGCATTCACCCTTCCCAGTCATTTCCGCACACGCGGCCGATTACCGGGGTCAAGCGGAAGCTGACCGAGGTCAGGAGGCGTCGAGGAAGCGGTCCAGCACGCGCACGCCGAACTTCAGGCCGTCCACCGGCACCCGCTCGTCCACGCCGTGGAACATGCCGGCGAAGTCCAGCTCCGGCGGCAGCTTCAGCGGCGCGAACCCGAAGCCCCGGATGCCCAGGTCGTCGAAGGACTTGGCGTCGGTGCCGCCGGAGAGCATGTACGGGATCGCCTTCGCGGCCGGGTCCTCAGCCAGCAGCGCGGACTGCATCGCCGCCACGAGGTCCCCGTCGAAGGTCGTCTCGACGGCCTTGTCGGCGTGCACGTCCTCCCGCTTGACCTTGGGGCCGAGGATCCGGTCGAGGTCGGTGAGGAACTCCTCCTCGAATCCGGGCAGGAAACGTCCGTCGACGTGCGCCGTGGCCTCGCCCGGGATCACGTTCACCTTGTAACCGGCGCCGAGCTGGGTCGGGTTGGCGGTGTTGCTCAGGGTCGCGCCGATCAGCTTGGCGATGCCGCCGAGCTTGGCGATCGTGCCCTCCATGTCCTCGGGGTCCAGCTCGGTGCCGAGCGCGTCGCCGAGTTCGTCGAGGAAGGCCCGGGTGGTCTTGGTCACCCGCACCGGGAACCTGTGGCGCCCCAGGCGGGCGACGGCCTCCGACAGCTCGGTGATCGCGTTGTCCCGGTGGACCATCGAGCCGTGGCCCGCGGTGCCGGCCACGGTCAGCTTCATCCAGTGCATGCCCTTCTCGGCCGTCTGGATCAGGTAGAGCCGCCGCTGCTCGCTGACCGTGAAGGAGAAGCCGCCGACCTCGCTGATCGCCTCGCTGACGCCCTCGAAGAGGTCCGGGTGGTGGTCGACCAGGTGCCGGGCACCGTACGTGCCGCCCGCCTCCTCGTCGGCGAGGAAGGCGAGCACGACGTCCCGAGGGGGCCTGCGCCCGCTGCGCAGCCGGTCGCGCACGACGGCCAGCGTCATCGCGTCCATGTCCTTCATGTCGACCGCGCCGCGCCCCCACACGCACCCGTCCGCGACCTCGCCGGAGAAGGGGTGGTGGGTCCAGTCGTCGGCGTTGGCCGGCACGACGTCGGTGTGGCCGTGGATCAGCAGCGCGGGCCGGGACGGGTCCTCGCCCTCGATGCGGGCCACGGTGGAGGCTCGGCCCGGGTGCGACTCGAAGATCTTCGGCTCCAGGCCCACCTCGGCGAGTTTCTCGGCGACGTACTCGGCGGCCTTGCGCTCGCCGGGGCCCGAGTGGTCGCCGTAGTTGCTGGTGTCGATCTGGATCAGCTCACGGCAGAGGTCCACGACCTCGTCCTCGCCGGTGACGCCCCTGGCCGTGTCCGTCTCGCTCACGCTGCTTCCTCCCGCTGGTGTGCTGGTGGGCCACCTCGTGTGCCGGTGGTGTCCCCTCATCCTCCCTCCCTCCCCGGCTCCGCCCCAAGAGCGGTCCCGGCCCGTCACACTCCGTTCACGCGGGGGCCGGGGTGATCGGGCACTCCGGAAAGCCTGGTAATGTTTACGTCGTCGCCGCGAGGGAAACCCCGCACGACAGACACCTTGTCCGGGTGGCGGAATGGCAGACGCGCTAGCTTGAGGTGCTAGTGCCCTTTATCGGGCGTGGGGGTTCAAGTCCCCCCTCGGACACACAGGAGAACGGCGTCGACCACGGTCGGCGCCGTTCTCGCGTTGTGCCCCTCACGCGCGCGTGGCCCTCATGTGGTCCGTGAACCAGTCGCGGGCCAGGTCCGTCACCGTCTCCAGGGCGCCGGGCTCGCCGAAGAGGTGCGTCGCGCCTGGGACCACGGAGAGCTGGTTCTCGCAGGTCAGGGCGGTCTGTGCCTGCCGGTTGAGGTCCAGGACGGTCGGGTCTGCGCCGCCGACGACCAGCAGCGTGGGCGCGGTCACCGCGGGGAGGGCGGGTCCCGCCAGATCGGGGCGTCCGCCCCGGGAGACGACGGCGGCGACACGGGCGTCGGGTTCCGCGGCGGCCCGCAGCGCGGCGGCGGCCCCGGTGCTGGCGCCGAAGTAGCCGACGGCGAGGTCACGGGCCTCGGACCGGGCGCGCAGCCAGCGGGTGGCGTCGGCGAGCCGCGCGGCCAGCAGGCGGGTGTCGAACACGTTGGTCCGGTGCCCGGCCTCCTCCTCGGTGAGCAGGTCGAACAGCAGGGTGCCGAGGCCGGCCCGGTTCAGCCCCGCGGCGACGTGGAGGTTGCGCGGGCTGTGCCGGCCGCTGCCGCTGCCGTGCGCGAAGACGACGATCCCGGCCGGGTCCGCGGGGACCGTCAGCCGCCCGCCCAGCCGCACGGCGCCCGCCGTCACCTCCACCTCCCGGTCGGCCGCCGCGCGCCGGGCGGCGGCCGGTGCGCGCCGCAGGCAGGCGACGACGTCCTCGTCGTCGAGCTGGGCGAAGTCGCCGTAGAACTGGCCCACGGCGAAGAATCCGAGGGGGGTCTCCAGGCTGACCAGTTCGTCGGCCTCGCCCGCGAGCCGCCGGGTCCAGTCCGGTGGTGCGACCGGCACCGCGAGCACGGTCCGCGCCGCGCCCCTGGCCCGTACCGTCCGGCAGGCGGCCCGCGCGGTCGAACCCGTGGCCACCCCGTCGTCGACGACCACGGCGGTCCGCCCGGCGACGGCGACCGGCGGGCGGTCGCCGCGGTAGCGCGCGGCCCGCCTGAGCAGTTCCCTCCGCTCGCGTTCCTCGACGCGTTCCAGCGCGTCCGGTGGGACGTGTGCCTGGCGCACGACCGTGTCGTCGACGACCCGTACCCCGTCCTCGCCGATCGCGCCCATGGCCAGCTCCGGCTGGGCGGGCACCCCCAGTTTCCGTACCAGGCAGAGGTCCAGCGGGGCGTCGAGCGCCGCCGCGACGGCCGCGGCCACCGGCACGCCGCCGCGCGGCAGTCCGAGCACCACGACGTCCTGGCCGGCGAGGTGCCCGAGCCGGGCACCGAGCCGCCTGCCCGCTTCGATCCGGTCCGTGAAGAGCACCGGGGGCTCCCTCACTCCCCGGAGGACCACAGCGGCGCGGAGGAGGTCGCCTCCGGCGCTCCGACCGCCTCGATGTCGCCGGCGGCGGCGCGCAGCAGGTCGCGCCCGAGCGCGATCAGGGCCCGGCCCGCGGCCAGTTCGTCGCCGATGTCGGGCACCGCGCAGTCGTAGGGGCTCCTGCGGGCCTCCGCGCAGCTCTCCAGGACGTTGTCACCGGTGTCCAGGACGATCCGGGCGGTGGTGTCCGGGTCGTGCTCGGACAGGTACAGGTTGAGCCGCCACTCCTTGACGGACACCGGCCGGCCGGTGTCCGCGGTGTCCACGGGTCGCGTCATCGTCGGTCCCTCCTCAGCTTCGTCGCCGGGACTGCGGGCTCCCTCTCGCACCCCTTCCACTGTGCCTCGGGCGCGTGCGTGCCGCGCGGTCGTGCCGGGGGCGGGCGCCGGCGGTGCGCGCCGGGTCCGGCGGGCGCGGGCACAATGGGCGCCATGACCACGCGTTCCTGCCCGTGCGGGCTGACCGGGCCGTACGAGAAGTGCTGCGGCCGCTACCACGCCGGCGCCGCCGTCCCGAGCGCCGAGGCGCTGATGAGGTCGCGGTACAGCGCCTTCGTGCGGCAGGACGCGGGGTACCTGCTGCGCACCTGGCACCCGCGGACGCGGCCCGCGCGGCTGGACCTGGATCCGCGGCTGCGCTGGACGGGGCTGGAGATCCTGGGCGCGGCGGACGGTTCCGCCTTCCACACCACCGGGACCGTGACGTTCCGGGCGTCCTACCGGGGCGGCTCGCTGCACGAGCGCAGCCGTTTCGAGCGAGTGGACGGGGCGTGGGCGTACGTGGACGGCGACTTCCTGGCGTAGAACCGTAGAACCGTAGGACCTTGGCACCGTGGGTCTTGTCGCTCTACGGCGCCAGGATGTCCAGTTCCTGCAGCGCGCCGACGGTGATCTCGCGGGTCAGCCGTTCGGCGCGTTCGGCGTCGCGCTCGCGGACGGCCTCGGCGACCTGGACGTGGAGGGTGACGGCGGCGGGGTCGGGGTCCTCGAACATGACCTCGTGGTGGGTGCGGCCGGCCAGCACCTCGGCGACCACGTCGCCCAGGCGCGCGAACATCTCGTTGCCCGACGCGGTGAGGATCACCCGGTGGAAGGCCATGTCGTGGAAGAGGTACTCCTCCAGCCGGTGGCCGCGTGAGTTGGCCACCATGCCGAGGGCGCACTCGGTGAGTTCGGCGCACTGCTCGGGGCCCGCGTGCCGGGCGGCCAGTCCGGCCGCGACGGGTTCGACCGCCGAGCGCAGCACGGTGAGCGAGCGCAGTTGTCGCGGCCGGTCGGCGCCCGCCAGGCGCCAGCGGATGACCTGGGGGTCGTAGACGTTCCACTCATTGTGGGGCAGGACGGTCACGCCGACGCGGCGGCGCGAGGCGACCAGGTGCATGGACTCCAGGACGCGCACCGCCTCGCGCATCACGGAGCGTGAGACGTCGAAACCCTGTGCCAGTTCGTCGGTGCGCAGGACGCTGCCCGGAGGGTACTCGCCCGCGGTGATGGCGGGGCCGAGGGAGTCCAGTACGCGGCCGTGCAGCCCCCGGCCCGGTGTGCTCATGCACTCAGCGTACGGGGCGGGTCACGGATTCAAAAAGTCAGACTTATACATCACAGTCTCTTGAATTCGTCGTACCTAATGGGTTTCAGTGTGGCGGACGCCGGATGTCGGCGTCCCATGTCGAGGAAGACAGCGAGGCAGTGATGCGCACCCCCCACGTCGTCGTGGTGATGGGCGTCGCCGGCACGGGCAAGACCACGATCGGTCCCCTGCTCGCGGCCCGGCTCGGCGTCCCGTACGCCGAGGGCGACGACTTCCACCCGCAGGCCAACATCGACAAGATGTCGGCCGGAATCCCGCTCGACGACGACGACCGGTGGCCCTGGCTCGACGCCATCGGCGGCTGGGCGCACGGGCGTGCGGGGCTCGGCGGGGTGGTCAGCAGCTCGGCGCTGAAGCGGTCGTACCGCGACCGGCTCAGGGCGGCGGCTCCCGGGATCGTCTTCGTCCATCTGACGGGCTCCCGGCAGCTCATCGAGGACCGGATGACGCACCGCCAGGGTCACTTCATGCCGACCGCGCTGCTGGATTCCCAGTTCGCCACGCTCCAGCCGCTCCAGGCGGACGAGCGGGGCGTCGCGGTGGACGTCTCCGGCTCGCCGGAGGAGATCACCGCGCGCGCCGTGGCCGCGCTGGACGACCTCGACAGCACCACGCGGTCCGTCCCGGCCGAACCGTCCCCGCGGTGACGCCACTCCCCGACGGCCGCCGACCGCTCCACCTCTGAAACCCACCGTCCCTCTTCACCACCAAGGGAACTCCCCGTGACCAGACTCAGCGTCGAGATGCTGGCAGCGGACGCGCCCCCGCCGATCACCTCGGCCGGACACGCCCAGCTGGGAATCGCCGTCCTGGCGGGCATCGCCGTCATCGTCCTGCTCATCACCAAGTTCAAGCTGCACGCCTTCCTGTCGCTGACCATCGGGTCACTGGTGCTCGGCGCGGTCGCCGGCGCGCCGCTGGACAAGGCGATCACCAGCTTCACCAGCGGTCTCGGTTCGACGGTCGCCGGTGTGGGCGTGCTGATCGCGCTGGGTGCGATCCTCGGCAAACTGCTCGCCGACTCGGGCGGCGCGGACCAGGTCGTCGACACGATCCTGGCGAAGGCCGGGGGCCGGGCGATGCCGTGGGCGATGGTGCTGATCGCCTCCGTGATCGGTCTGCCGCTGTTCTTCGAGGTCGGCATCGTGCTGCTGATCCCGGTGGTCCTGATGGTGGCCAAGCGCGGCAACTACTCCCTCATGCGGATCGGCATCCCGGCGCTGGCCGGTCTGTCGGTGATGCACGGGCTGATCCCGCCGCACCCCGGCCCGCTGGTCGCGATCGACGCGGTCAAGGCCAACCTGGGCGTGACGCTGGCGCTGGGCATAGTCGTGGCGATCCCGACCGTGATCATCGCCGGTCCGCTGTTCTCGAAGGTCGCGGCCCGCTGGGTGGACGTCCCCGCCCCGGACCGCATGCTCCCGGAGCGCGCCTCGGAGCAGCTGGAGCGGCGGCCGGGCTTCGGCGCCACGCTGGCCACGGTACTGCTGCCGGTCGTGCTGATGCTGGCCAAGGCACTGGTCGACATCGTCGTGGACGACCCGGCGAACATGACCCAGCGGATCTTCGACGTCGTCGGTTCGCCGCTGATCGCGCTGCTGGCCGCCGTGATCGTCGGCATCTTCACACTGGGCCGCCCGGCCGGGTTCACCAAGGAGCGGATCAACTCCACCGTCGAGAAGGGCCTCATGCCCATCGCGGGCGTCATGCTCATCGTCGGTGCGGGCGGCGGCTTCAAGCAGACGCTGATCGACTGCGGTGTGGGCCAGATGATCCTGGACATCTCCAAGAGCTGGTCGATCCCCGCGGTGCTGCTGGCCTGGCTGATCGCGGTGGTGATCCGGCTCGCGACCGGTTCGGCGACCGTGGCGACCGTCTCGGCGGCCGGTCTGGTCGCGCCGCTTGCGGCCGACATGTCGACCACCCACGCCGCCCTGCTGGTGCTGGCGATCGGCGCCGGTTCGCTCTTCTTCAGCCATGTCAACGACGCCGGCTTCTGGCTGGTGAAGGAGTACTTCGGGCTGGAGGTCGGCCAGACGATCAAGACCTGGTCGCTGATGGAGACGATCCTCTCCGTGGTGGCCGGCGCCCTGGTCCTCGCCCTCTCCCTGATCTTGTAGGGGTACGGCGATGACGGCTCACTCTCTCTTCGACATCGGCGGCCGGACCGCCCTGGTCACCGGCTCCTCGCGGGGCATCGGACTGGCCCTGGCCCGCGGCCTGGCCGAGGCCGGCTGCACGGTCGTGCTCAACGGCCGCGACGGCGGCACGCTCGCGGAGGCGGCCGCCGGACTGCCCGGCGACCGGGTGCACACGGCGGCGTTCGACGTGACCGACGGCGCCTCGGTGGCCGCCGGGATCGCGGACGTCGAGGAGCGGGTGGGCCCGCTCGACATCCTGGTCAACAACGCGGGCATGCAACTGCGCGCGCCGCTCCTGGAGTTCACGGACACGGACTGGCACCGGATCCTGGACACCAACCTCACCAGCGCCTTCCTCGTCGGGCGGGAGGCCGCCCGGCGGATGACCGGCCGCGGCCACGGCAAGATCATCAACATCTGCTCGCTGCAGAGCGAGGTGGTCCGCCCCGGCATCGCGCCGTACGCGGCGACCAAGGGCGCGCTGAAGATGCTGACCAAGGGCATGTGCGCCGACTGGGGCCCGTACGGGGTGCAGGTCAACGGGCTCGGGCCCGGCTACATCGAGACCGAGCTGACCCGTCCCCTGGTCGAGGACGAGGAGTTCAGCGGGTGGGTGCGCCGCCGCACCCCGGCCGGCCGCTGGGGACGTACCGGGGACCTGGTGGGCGGGGTGCTCTTCCTCGCCTCCCCGGCCGCGGACTTCGTCTCCGGGCAGGTGCTGTACGTCGACGGCGGCATGACGAGTGTGCTGTAGGAGGCCCACGGTGCGCGCTTGTGTGATCCACGCCCAGGGCGACCTGCGCATCGAGGAGGCGCCCGAGCCCGAGCCCGGCCCCGGGCAGGCGCTGGTCGCCGTCCGCTACGGCGGGGTGTGCGGCTCCGACCTGCACTACTGGCGCCACGGCGGGGTCGGGGACTTCCGGCTGAGGGAGCCGATGGTGCTCGGGCACGAGGTGGTCGGCACGGTCGTCTCCTACGGCCCCGGCGCCGCCGGTCCGGCCCCCGGCACGGCCGTGGCGGTGCACCCGGCGACCCCGTGCGGGACCTGCCCGGAGTGCGCGGACGGCCGTGAGAACGTCTGCCGGGACACCCGCTACCTCGGCAGCGCCGCCCGTTTCCCGCACGTCCAGGGCGGCTTCGCGGCGCGCGTGGCCGTGCCGGCCGGGCAGGTCAGGCCGCTTCCGGCGGGCCTGGACCTGCGCCGGGCCGCCCTCGCCGAACCGCTGTCGGTGGCGCTGCACGCGGTGCGCCGGGCCGGGGACGTGACCGGCCGGCACGTGCTGGTGACCGGGGCCGGACCGATCGGCTGCCTGGTCGTCGCGGCGGCCCGGGCGGCGGGCGCGGCCCGCGTGACCGTCACCGACCTGGTGCCGCGCGCGCTGCGGTACGCCTCGGCCGCCGGCGCCGACACGGTCGTACGGGCCGACGATCCGGCGGACCCGGGGTGGCCGTCCGAGGTGGACGTGGCCGTGGAGGCCTCCGGGGTGGCGGCCGGGCTCGACGCGTGCCTGCGTCTGGTGCGGCGCGGCGGGGTGGTCGTCCAGTTGGGGATGCTGCCGCCCGGGCAGACGCCGTTCGCCGGGAACCTCGTCGTCAGCCGGGAGATCGAGCTGCGCGGGGCGTTCCGCTTCGGTACGGAGTTCGACGGGGCGCTGCGGCTGCTGGCCGCCGAACCCGCCTTCGACGAGCTGGTCAGCGCGGTGGTCCCGGTGCGGGACGCCGAGGCGGCGTTCGCGCTGGCGGCGGACCGCACGCGGTCCTGCAAGGTGCTGCTGGACTTCGGGGACCCCGGGAGCTGAACCTCTCTCACGGCCTCCACAGCCGGTGTTCGTGCTCCGCCCAGCTCCGGCTCACCATGCCGGTGCGCAGGCCGCGGCGGGCCTCCGGATCGCCGAGGGCCATGCCGATGTGACCGGCCAGCACGACACCGATGGTCAGGGCGAGCCAGTCGTGGACGAAGGTGGCGCTGGTGCGCCACATCAGCGGGGTGAGGTGGGTGAACCACATCATCAGGCCGGTGCCGAGCATGACCAGGGCGGCCCCCGCGATCCACGCGGCGTAGATCTTCTGCCCGGCGTTGAACTTGCCCGCGGGACGCGCGGCGGGCCGCCGGTCGCGGCGCAGGGCGGCGCGCAGCCAGACCTTGTCGTGCCGGCCGAAGCGGTTGAGGAGGCGCAGGTCGGCGCGGAGGGCGCGGGAGGCCAGGCCCAGCAGGACCGGGACGGGCAGCGCGAGGCCCGCGCACTCGTGGACGCGGACGACCAGTTCGCGGCGGCCGACGAGCACCGCGAGCTGGGGGATGTACAGGCAGGCGGCCGTCAGCACGCACACGCCCATCAGCGCGGCCGTGCCGCGGTGCACCCACCGCTGGGCGGCGCCGAAGCGGCGGACGTCACGGGCGGGCGGGGCCGCGGTCTCAACCGGTGGGGACATCGCTGCGTCCGTTCGAACGGCCGACCCAGGCGTCGACGTCGTAGCCCCGGTCCTCCCAGTAGCCGGCCCGGACGTCGTCGGTGACGGTGATGCCGGAGAGCCACTTGGCGGACTTGTAGAAGTACATGGGGGCGACGTACAGGCGCACCGGGCCGCCGTGGTCGTGGCCGAGGTCCTTGTCCTGCATGCGCAACGCGACCAGGACGTCCGGACGGCGGGCCTGGCCGAGGGTGAGGCTCTCGGTGTAGGTGCCGTCGAAGCAGGTGAAGCGGACGGCCCGCGCCGTGCGGCGGACCCCGGCGGCCTCCAGGAGCCGGGAGAGCCGTACGCCCTCGAAGGCCGTGCGGGGCACCCGCCAGCCGGTGACGCACTGGACGTCGCGGACCATGCGGGTCTGCGGCAGGGCCCTGAGGTCGGCCAGCGTGTACGTCGCCGGGTGGTCGACCAGGCCGTCGACGGTCAGGCGGTAGTCGGTGGCGTCCTCGCGGGGGACGGAGGCGGCGACCGAGTAGTAGCGGAAACCGCCGCCGTTGGGCAGCAGACCGGTCAGGCCGGTGGGGTCGTTGCCGGAGGCGGCTCCGAGGAAGCCCTCCATGCCGCGTTGCAGGCCGGGCGCGGCGACCACGCCGAGGGCGCCCAGGCCCAGGGTGGCGAGGAAGACGCGGCGGCCGACGGGCCGCCCCTGCTCCTCGGGCGGGAAGCGGTCGTGGCTCGGTTCCTCGGGCGGGCCGTCGGGGCGGCCCGGTCCTTCGGACGGTTCGGGGTTCACGTCATCATTCGAGCACCTCGGCCCCCGGGGGTGCCAGGGTTCCCCGGCGCCCGTCAGACTTCCGTCATCTTTCGGGGCGCGCAGCTTTCGCGTCGCGCATCTTTCGCGGCACGCGACTTTTGTGTCGCGCAGCTTTTGCGTCGCGCGTCTTTCGCGTCGCACAGCTTTCGCGTCGCGCTTCTTTCGCGTCGCACAGCTTTCGCGGCACGCGTCTTTCGCGTCGTGCGCCTTTCGCGGCACGCGCCTTTTGCCGCACGCGCTCTTGCGTTGCGTCGGACCGGCCGGGACGGCGCCCCCGGCTCTCCCCGTCCGCGGCGCGCGCGGACCGCCTGTCGACGGCTCTGCGTCAACGCGGCGGGGTCGGCGGCCGGTTCGGCGACGTCACGTCAACGCGGCTTTGGCGCAGGGTACTTGCGAGAGGGGCACGGTCCGCCTCACTGGCCGGTCCCGCCCGCGTGACCGACCCGTGCGCCTCACCCGTGTGGCGTACGCCATGGCGAAGTCCGCCGGTGCGGCCCACCATGGCCGTACCGCCGTGCCATCGCCCTGACACGCAGGGCGTCGTGGCCGAGTCGACTGCGCGGATCCGGGTACTCGTACCGGCGAACGGCGCTCCAGGACGCTACAGTCGGCCATTACGCACCCCGTGGCCCGGCCGGATGATCGAGGTACGCAGCGTGTCGGTTCTGGTTCTGATTCTCGCCGTGAGTGCCGCCTGCTGCCTGGGCTTCGGTTTCGTGCTCCAGCAGAACGCGGCCCAGCGGGCTCCGCTCAGCGACTTCCTCTCGCCGCGGCTGCTGCTCGACCTGGTCAAGGTGCCGCGCTGGCTGGGCGGGCTCGCCCTGATGGTGGCCGGCATGGTGCTGGGCGCGGTGGCCCTGGGCCGGGGCGAGATCTCCCTGGTGGAACCGCTGCTGGCGACGAACCTGCTGTTCGCGCTCGCGCTGTCGCGCAGACAGACCCGGCAGCCGTTGGGCCGGCAGGGCTGGCTGGGCCTCGCGCTACTGGCCGGCGGCGTGACGTCGTTCATCCTGGCGGGCCAGCCACGGGCGGGCAGCGCGGTCACCGATCCGCTGCGGCACTGGCTGATCATCGGGACCATGGTGGGCGTGGCGCTGCTGCTGACCACCTGTGCCAAGCATTCCCGGCTCAGCTGGGGGCCGGTGCTGCTCGCGGTGGCCGCGGGGCTGCTGTACGGCGTGCAGGACGCGCTCACCCGGGTGAGCGGGCAGCGGTTCTCGGCGGGCGGCTGGGCGGAGCTGTTCACGAGCTGGCAGCCGTACGGCCTGCTGGTGATCGGTGTCACCGGGCTGATCCTCGTGCAGAGCGCCTTCGAGACGGCGCCGCTGCGCATGTCGCTGCCCGCGCTCACCGCGTCCGAACCGCTGGCCGGGATCGCCTGCGGGGTCGGTTTCCTCGGGGACCGGCTGCGCACCGACATCAGCGCGCTGACCTGGGAGGCGGTGGGTCTCGCGGCGATCGTGACGGGTATCGTCCTGCTCGGCCTGCACCCGGCGATGCCGTGCGGCGCCTCGGTTCCCGAGCAGAAACGGAAGCTGCAACCGCGCTGATCCGCACCGGCCACCGCCTCCCGGCGCGGCCTGCTTGGATGGGGGGCATGAGCGCTGCGGACGAGATCCTCGACATCGTCGACGCCGACGACCGCGTCATCGGGCGGGCCCCCCGCGGGGAGGTCTACGCCGGCGGGCTGCGGCACCGCTGCGTCTTCGTCGAGGCCCGCGACGCCCAGGGGCGGCTCTTCGTGCACCGCCGTACGGCGACCAAGCTGGTCTTCCCCTCCCTGCACGACCTGTTCGTGGGCGGTGTCGTGGGAGCCGGGGAGAGCTACGACGACGCGGCGCTGCGCGAGGCCGAGGAGGAACTGGGCGTTTCGGGGCTGCCCCGGCCCGAGTACCTGTTCAAGTTCCTGTACGACGACGGCGCGGGCCGCAGCTGGTGGTCGGCGGTGTACGAGGTCCGCTGCGAGCTGCCGGTGCGTCCGCAGGCCGAGGAGGTCGCCTGGCACGGCTTCCTGGCCGAGGAGGAGGTCGAGCGGCGGCTGGGCGAGTGGGAGTGGGTGCCCGACGGCCTCGCCGCCTACGAGCGCCTGAAGGCCCACAGGTCGGCCCGGTGACGGCGCCCGTGCCCCTCCGGGGCCCGTCGGCACGCACCTGGGTAGGGTCCCTCCCGTGATCGACTTCGCACGGAACGTCCGCCTGTGGTTCGCCCCCGAGGAGGTCAGGGAGGAGGGCCGTACCCCGGACTACCGCTTCTCGCTCGCGAACGAGCGGACCTTCCTGGCCTGGCTGCGCACCGCGCTCGCGCTCATCGGCGGCGGCTTCGCGGTGGACCAGTTCCTGCCGCACCTGGGGTGGGCCTGGCGCATCGGTCTCGCGCTCGCCCTGCTCGCCGCGGGCGTGCTGTGCTCGCTGCGCGCGGTCAACCACTGGGTGCGCTGCGAGCGGGCGATGCGCCGCGGCGAGGACCTGCCCGCGTCGCGCTTCCCGGCGCTGCTGGGCATCGTCGTGGCGGTCGTGGCCGTCGCGATGGTCGTGGTGGTCCTGGCGGGACGGGCGGGGTGAGTGCGGCGGGCGGGGCGGCCGGGGACGGCGCGCCCAGGGCCGCTCCCGTGCGCGACCCCGGTCTGCAGCCGGAGCGGACGCGGCTCGCCTGGCGGCGTACGACGCTGTCCGGCACGGTGGCGGCGGTGCTCGCCGTCAAGACGGCCCTGCACGGCGGTGTCTCCCCCGCCGGTGTCCTCGTCTGCGCCCTGTGCTGTCTGCTCTGGCTGGGTTTCGTGCTGCTGGCCCAGTTCCGCATCCGTCGCCTCGCGGGCACCGCGGCCCCGCCGGCCCTCACCGCACGGCTCGCCACCGCGGCGGTGCTGTGCACGGTGGCGATGGCGGTGTGCGCGGCGGTGCTGGTCTTCTGAGGCCCCGCCGTTCCTCTGACGCCACCGTCACGCCCTACGTCCCCTGGTTCCGGGACCCCACCGTCACGACGATCTTCCCGCGGGTGCGGCCCTCCTGGCTGCGCCGCTGCGCGTCCGCCGCGCGGGTCAGCGGGAACGCCTCGGCCACGTGCACGCCCAGCACGCCCTGCTCGGCCAGCTCGGTCAGGTGCAGCAGGTCCTCGGCGTCGGGGCGGACGAAGCAGTAGCTGCCGCCGTGGGCGACCACCTCGGGGTCGGCGATGGACGCCAGGCGGCCCCCGGGCGCGAGCAGGTGGGCGGAGGTCCTGGTGGTCTCGCCGCCGATCGTGTCGAACACGGCGGCCACCCCCTCGGGCGCGAGTCCGCGCACCCGCTCGGCCAGTCCGTCGCCGTAGGTGACCGGCTCGCCGCCCAGGGAGCGTACGTAGTCGTGGTTGCGTTCGCTCGCGGTGCCGATCACGCGGGCGCCCAGGTGGGTGGCGAGCTGGACGGCGAACGAGCCGACCCCGCCCGCGGCGGCGTGCACGAGGACGGTCTCGCCGCGCTCGACCCGGAGGGTGCCGACGAGCACCTGGTAGGCGGTGAGTCCGGCCAGCGGCAGCCCGGACGCCTCCTCGAAGGAGAGGTTGCGCGGTTTGCGGGCCAGTGTGCGCACCGGGGCGGCGACATACTCGGCGAGGGTGCCGCGGGACAGGAAGTCCTCGCGGACGTAGCCGATGACCTCGTCGCCGGCCGCGAACTCGGTGACGGCGGCGCCCGGCCGCACCACCACCCCGGCGAGGTCCCAGCCCGGCACCACCGGGAAGACCGGGTCGAGCAGGCCGTCCAGGTGGCCCTCGCGGCACTTCCAGTCGACCGGGTTCACGGCCGCCGCCCGTACCTCCACCAGCACCGAGTCGGGGCCGACCTTGGGGTCGCGGACCTCCCCGTACTCGAGCACCTCGGGTCCGCCGTAGCGGCTGTAGCTGATGCCCTTCATGGCACGACCTTCCGGGCCGGCCGCCCGTCACGCAACCCGGGACGCGCTCACGGTCGCAGTGCCCTCAGCAGCAGGTCGGCCAGGTGGTCGGCGAGCTGCTGCGGGGTGAGCGGGCCGTCGGGGCGGTACCAGGTGGACAGGTGGTGGACGGAGCCGAAGTGGTAGTCGACGACCAGGTCGGCGGGGGTTGCCTTGGAGAAGACACCCTTCTCCTGGCCTTCTTCGATGAGCGCGCGGAAGCGTTCGTGGTAGCGCCGGCGCTCGGCGCGGACCTGCTTGTTCTTCTCCGGACCGAGGTGGTGCATGGACCGGAAGAAGATCATCGCGTCGTCGAGGTTGTCGATCGTGGTGACGACGACGTCGGCGGCGGCGTCCCGGACCCGCTTCTCGACGGGTTCGTCGGCGTCGGCGAAGGCGTCCAGCCGCTCCTGCTGGAGGCGCAGCATGCGCGCGTACACCTCGTGCAGGAGGTCGTCCTTGGAGCCGAAGTAGTGATAGAGCGCGCCCTTGGTGACCCCTGCCGCCTCGACGATCTCCTGCACCGAGGTGCGGTCGTAGCCCTGGTCGGCGAAGAGCCGGGTGGCGGCGGCCAGCAGCCGCTGGGGCACGGGGGTCCCGGCCGTCTCCGTCGTCCTGGGCACTGCCGCCACCTGCCTTTCCGTGGTCTACCTGGTGTCGTGCCGGGAACGCAGTTCCCGACGGAGGATCTTCCCACTCGCCGTCTTCGGCAACTCCGGCAGGATCTCCACCTGCCGGGGATACTTGTAGGCGGCCAGTCTCTCCTTGCAGTACGCGGCGAGTTCGTCCGGGTCCGCCTCGGCGTCCGGGCGGAGGCTGATGTAGGCCTTCACGGTCTCCCCGCGGTAGCCGTCGGGGACGCCGACGACGGCCGCCTCGCGCACCGCCGGATGGGTGTAGAGGACGTCCTCGACCTCGCGCGGCCACACCTTGAAGCCGGACGCGTTGATCATGTCCTTCTTGCGGTCGACGACGTACAGCCAGCCCTGCTCGTCCATGAACCCGATGTCGCCGGTGCGCAGTTCCCCCGCGGGGAAGGTCTCGGCGGTGGCGTCGGGGCGCCGCCAGTAGCCGGGCACGACCTGTGGGCCGCGCACGACGATCTCGCCCTGCTCGCCGAAGGGCACCTCCGCACCGGTGTCGTCGACGATCCGTACGACCGTGTCGGGGCCGGGCACGCCCACGGCGAGCGTCCCGGAGACCGGGTCGACGGGGGCTTCGCGCCCCGGTGGCACGGAGGCGCAGGGCGCGGTGCACTCGGTGAGGCCGTAGCCGTTGCGGATGTAGGGGCCGAAGGCGGACCGGAACTTCTCCACCAGCGCGGGCGGCAGCGGGGCGCCGCCGGAGGAGATGACGTGGAAGGAGGAGAAGTGGTCCGGGGTGACGGCCGGGTGGGCGGCGAGCGCCATGAAGGCGGTGGAGGGGCCGACGGTGTAGTGCGGGCGGTGCTCGGCGAACGCCTCCAGCACGACCGAGGGCTCGAAGCGGTACGCCAGCACGAGCGTGCCCGCGCTGTTCAGGCAGGCGCCGAACTGGCAGACCATGCCCGTGATGTGGAACAGCGGGGCCAGCGCGAAGTAGACGGGCGCCGCGGGCAGGACCAGGCCGGTGCGCTGCCGCTCGGCGTTGTACATGATGTTGCCGTGCGTGTTGGTGGCGCCCTTGGGCTTGCCGCTGGTGCCGGAGGTGTAGCTGATCAGCGCGGTCTCGGCGGCTGCCGGGGCGGGGGCGGCGGGGGCCGGGTGGCCGGCGCGGGCCACGGCGGTGAGGTCGTCGGCGTCCGCGGCCCGCGGCAGCCGTTCGAAGGCGAGCACGCGGGTGTCGTCGCGGGTCTGGAAGTCCCGTTCGCACGCGGTGAGCACGATCCGCACGGGCGAGTCGGCGGCCGTGGCGCGCAGGTAGGACTCCCAGGCCCGGTCGGAGCAGACCAGCGCGGCCACCTCGCCGTCCTTCAGGACGTGGGCGACCTCCGCCGACTTGTACATCGGGTTGACCGGTACCACGGTGGCGCCCGCCTTCCAGGCGCCGAGGACGGCGAGCACGAAGTGCGGGGAGTTCTGCAGGACGACGGCCACCCGGTCGCCCCGGCGCAGGCCGTGCGCGGCGAGGTGCCCGGCCACCGAGTCGCTCAGCTCGTCGGTCTCGCGGTAGGTGAGACGGGCGTCGAAGTAGGCGAGGAAGGTGCGGTCGGGGGCTTCGGCGGCCGACCGGCGCAGGGCGTGCACCAGGGAGTCGGCGGGGTCGACGGGGGCGCGCTGGGCCTCGTCGAGGAGGCGCAGCCAGGGCTTGGCCGCGTACCGGGAGCCGGGGTCAGGGGCGGCGGTCACCGGGTCTCCTCCCAGGTGCGCTGGATGCGGTTCATGTGCGTCAGCCAGCGGTCGGGGTCGCCTGCGCGGGTCTGGTAGAAGCCGGCGACTTCGGGGTGCGGCAGGATGAGGAAGCGGTCCTCGGCGATGCCCTTGAACAGGGCGTCGGCCACTTCCTCCGGTTCGATCGCGTTGGGCTTGAGCACCAGGTCGCCCGCGCTGCCGGTGGCGGCGAGCATGTCGGTGCGCACGCCCTGCGGGCAGATGGCGTGCACCTTGATACCGCGGTGGCGGTACGTCAGCGCGAGCCATTCGGCGAAGGCGTACGCGCCGTGCTTGGTGACGCTGTACGGGGCCGCGCCGATCATGGTCAGCAGTCCGGCGGCGGAGACGGTGGAGACGAACCGGCCGCTGCCGCGTTCCAGCCAGGCCGGGAGCAGGGCCTCGGCGGCGCGGACGTGGGCCATGACGTTGACGTCCCACGCCCGCGCCCAGACCTCCTCGCCGACCGCCTCGGTACCGGCGCAGCCGACCCCCGCGTTGGCGCAGTAGACGTCGACGGTGCCGCCGAGCGCGTCGCGGGCGTCGGCGACGATCGCGGAGGCGTCTCCGGGCAGGGCGATGCCGCCGGTCTCCTCGGCGACGGCGGCGGCGCGTGCGGCGTCGAGGTCGTTGACGACGACCTTCGCGCCCTCGGCGGCGAAGCGGCGGGCCAGTGCGGCTCCGATGCCGCTACCGGCTCCGGTGACGACCACTCCCGCACCCTGAACGGCTTGCACCATCGGTCTCCTTCGACACGGCACGCTACGGCTCTGCCGCAACACACTAACCGGTCGGTATGTGGCGCGGGAAGAGGTGGCACGCCACCGGCGGCGCCAGTGGCACAGCCAGTGGTGTAGACCTCGGGCACTCCCGCAGGTTCGTTCCCAGCGGCCCGGGGCGCGCGCTAGCGTGCGTGCGCATGACACCCGCCCTGATCACGGAGGTCGCCGCATGAAGCTGTCCAGACGGAGTCTGCTCGCCGGCACGGCTGCGGTCGCGGCCTCGGCCGGGCCGGCCGCACGGGCCGAGGCGGCGCCGCGGGGCCACGGCCGGCCGCTGCGGACCGGCTTCGAACGGCTGGCCGCCGACGGCTACGCGGCGCTCGACGGGCAGCGGGTCGGCATCGTCACCAACCCGACCGGCATCACCCGCGACGTGCGGCACATCGTGGACGTGATGCACACCGACCGCCGGGTGGACCTGGTCGCCGTCTTCGGCCCGGAGCACGGTTTCCGCGGCACCGCGCAGGCGGGCGGCTCCGAGGGCCGCTACGACGACCCGGCCACCGGACTGCCGGTGTACGACACGTACCTCAAGAGCGGGCAGCCGCTCGCCGACGTCTTCACCGCCTCGGGCGTGGACACGGTCGTCTTCGACATCCAGGACGCCGGCGCCCGCTTCTACACCTACATCTGGACCCTGTACGACTGCATGGAGGCCGCCGCGCTCGCCGGGAAGCGGTTCGTGGTGCTGGACCGCCCGAACCCGGTGACCGGCAGGCAGGCGCTGGGTCCGGTCCTGCACAAGGAGTTCGCGACCTTCGTCGGGCGGCAGCCGATCGCGCAGGCGCACGGCATGACGGTGGCGGAGCTGGCCCGGCTGTTCAACGGGGAGTTCCTGACCACGCCGGTGCGGCTGGAGACCGTCCTGATGACCGGCTGGCGGCGCTCCGACTTCTACGACGCCTCAGGGCTGCCCTGGGTGCCGCCGAGCCCGAACATGCCGACCCCCGACACGGCCCTCGTCTACTCCGGGACCTGCCTGTTCGAGGGCACGAACCTCTCCGAGGGCCGGGGCACCACCCGCCCCTTCGAACTCCTCGGCGCGGAGGGCATCGACGGGCGCTGGGCGGACGCCGCGAACGCGCTGGGGCTGCCCGGGGTGCGCTTCCGCGAGGCGTACTTCGCGCCCACCTTCTCCAAGTTCCAGGGGAAGACGGCCGGCGGGGTGCAGATCCACGTGCACGACCGGGACGCCTTCGACCCGGTACGGACCGGCATCGCCCTGCTGGTGACCGCGAAGCGGGTCTGGGACGGCTTCGCCTGGCGGCCGGACGACTGGATCGACAGGCTCACCGGTTCCACGCGGGTGCGCACGATGATCGACGCGGGTGCGGACACCGACGAGGTGGCGGGCGGCTGGCGCGAGGAGCTGGCCGCGTTCCGCGCGACGCGCCGGCACTACCTCCTGTACCGGTGAGACGCCCGCCGTACCCGTGAGACGCCCGCCGTACCCGTGCGGCGCCCGCCGTACCCGGGAGGTGGCCGCCGTACCCGGGAGGTGGCCGCCGTACCCGGGAGGTGGCCGCCGTACCCGGGAGGTGGCCGCCGTACCCGGGAGGTGGCCGCCGTGCCCAGGAGGTGGCCGCCGTGCCCAGGAGGTGGCCGCGCCGCCCGTGCGGCGGCCGGAATTACTCCTTACGGGAGTGTCCTGACGTATGGCCAACGTCCCCCGATCGCAGGACGATGCACCACACATCGCACCGCTTCGGGGGACGAGGGGGTCCGGCCATGGCGGACACGGGGACGGGTGTCGCTCCCTACTGGGAGCTGACCTTCGACGCCGACGGGGACGTGGACGTCCCGGAACGGGACCGGCTGCTCGCCGGGGCCCGCGCGAGCGGCGTGCGCGACCTGATCGTCTTCGCGCACGGCTGGAACAACGACCGTTCCGGCGCGACCCGGCTCTACCGGCAGTTCTTCGCCCCCGTCCCGGGCCTCGCGCCGGCCGCGCGGATCGGGTACGTGGGGGTGATCTGGCCGTCGATGCGCTTCTGCGACGAGCCGATCCCCGACTTCCCGCGCTCCACCGCGGCGGGGCCCGCGCCCGGCCCGGCGCTCGACGAGGACACCCGGCACGCTCTCCTGGAGGCCTTCCCGGGGCGGGCCACGGTGGTGGACCGGCTCGCGCGGATGCTGGACCAGCACCCCCACGACGAGGCCGCCCTGGAGGAGTTCGGGCGGCTGGTGGGGCTGCTGGTGGAGTTGGTGCCGCCGGGGCCGCAGGCGCACTTCGCGGCGGACACGGTGGCGGAGGGCGTCCCCGAGCACGCGCCGGGGATGTTCACGCGGCCGGCGGCGGACGTCTGCGCGGAGTTCGCGCAGGCGGCGGCGCAGGCGGTGCAGTCGGGGCCAGCGGGGCAGTCGGGTTCAGCGGGCGAGTCGTTCTCGTTGCCGAATCCGTGGGACGGCGCGAAGGAACTGCTGCGGCAGGCGACGTACTACACGATGAAGCGGCGCGCGGGCGCCGTCGGCGAGCGCGGGCTCGGACCGGCGGTCGCCCGGCTCGCGGAGGCGGCCCCGGACCTGCGTGTCCATCTGGTCGGGCACAGTTTCGGCGGGCGGCTGGTGTCGTTCGCGCTGCGCGGGCTGCCACCGGGGGTGCGGGCGGTGAAGTCCGTGACCCTGCTCCAGGGGGCCTTCTCGCACTACGCGTTCGCCGCCCGGCTGCCCGGCGACCCGCGCGCGGGAGGCGTGCTCCAGGGGCAGGAGCACCGGGTGGACGGCCCCCTGGTGTGCTGCTCCTCGCACTTCGACACCGCGCTCGGCACGTTCTACCCGCTGGCGTCACGGATGGCGGACGACGACCGGTCGGTGCTGGGCGTGGACGTCGGCGCGCTGCTCGGCACCCGCTGGGGTGCGATGGGGCACGACGGGGTGCAGGCGGTGCCGGGCACGCGCGCGTGCACCCTGGCCGAGGCGACGAGCGGCCCGCTGCCCGTCTCCGGCTGCGTGAACGTGGACGCGGCCGAGGTGGTCAGACGCGGCGGGCCGCCGGCCGGTGCGCACAGCGACATCGTGCACCCGGAGCTGGCCCGGCTGGTGCTGGCGGCGGGCCGCATCGTGTGACCCGCCGCCGGCACCCGGACGTCACCGGTGGGAGGTGTACTCCACCACCTGCTGGAAGGTGGGCCGGTTCTGCCAGCTGATCCTGCCGTGCTTGATGCCGCCCAAGGGGCGCTGGGCGATCGAGTCGGCGCACCACTGGTCGCCCGCCGCACACTGGTCGTCGCCCGGGTAGACCTGGGCCGCGGTCAGACCGGCCGCCTGCTTGAGGGTGGCGGCCAGGGTGTCGTGGCAGGCGGTGAGGCTGCCGGCTCCGCAGTACTTCTGTGCCAGCGGGCCCTTCACCTGCTCGCCTAGCACCGCCCGGATGTCCTTGTCGACATAGCTCCACCAGCCGTACTGGAAGGCGCTTCCGGCGTGCGAGCCGGTCGGGCCGTGGCCGGCCGAGGGGGACTCGTCGACGGGCAGGTTGGCGCCGAAGGCGGTGAACAGGTCGCTGCCGAGGCCCGGTTCGAACTCGGCCTTGACCAGCAGCGGCCACCAGGCGTCCAGGATGCGGATCGCGTCGGCGTCGGCGTACTTCTTGGAACCGGCCGAGGTCTCGGTGCGGTGGGCGCCCGCGGCCAGCCAGGCCCGCAGCTTGTCCACCGCCGCCGCTGCCGCCGGGTCGGTGACCGGCGAGCTGTCGAGCACCTTCAGCAGCCCCGGCAGCACGTCCTCGGCGCGCAGGTCGGCGACGGCCGCGTCCGCCATCGCCCGGGTGAGCGAGGCCCTGGTCACCCCGCCGGAGGCGACGAGCTTCCTCACCCGGTCCTCCAGCAGGTTGCCGCGGTGCACCGAGCCCTCGCCCCAGGGCGCCGCCGCGTAGTCCTCGGCCTGCTTGTTGTTCCAGGAGATGTAGTAGTCCTGGTCGACGGAGTTGGGGTGCGCGGCGGGCGCGGTGTAGTCGGCGGTGTTGGCCGCCGGGTCCCAGCCGCGCCACTCGTAGGCCGGCCGCGCCCACACCGGGAACTCGGCGTCGACGCCGTCGGCCCGCACCGGGTTGTCACCACTGTTGTAGTAGGCGGTGTGCCGGGAGTCGGCGTAGAACCAGTTGAACGTGAAGTTGATGTGCTGCGCGGCCTTCTGGAAGTCCTGCGGGCCCTGGACGAAGTCGGGGTCGTTGAGCATCTGGAAGCCGATGATCGAATCGGCCTCGTGCAGGTAGGAGGAGCGCAGGGTGGTGTAGGCGACCTTCTTGCCGCCGACGGTGGCGCGGTACTGGACCGGACCGTACGCGGTGCGCCACACCCGCATCGTGTACGAGCCGGCCTTGGTGCCGTCGGCGACGGTGGGCTTCCAGGCGTTGGCCTGCTGGACCTGGTCCATGGCCGTGCAGGTGCCGTGGTAGAGGTAGTGGTGGTCGTCCTGGCACAGTTCGACGGCGTAGGTGTCGATGATGTCCTGGCCGGAGGTCGTGGCGCTCCACGAGTAGTCCTGGCCGCGGCCGAGTTCGACGTACATGCTCAGGCCCGCGAAGGAGGCGCCGCGGGCGCTGATGCCGGGGCCCTGGATCTCCTGGAGCAGCAGCAGCTGGGGCGCGAAGTAGCCGGTCTGCGGTCCGAAGACGGCGACGGGGTGGCCGCTCGCGGTGTGCTCGCCGCCGACCACGAGGGCGTTGGACATGCCGCGCCGGGCCGAGGAGAGGGCGGTCTTCGCGGCCGTGGCGGCGGCGCTGCCCGCCGAGCGGGCGGTCGCGCTGCCGGTGCGGTCGTACAGGAGGGGTTCCTCCGTCACCGAGCCGGCGTCGGGCAGGGCCTCGCCCTTCGGGGAGTCGGGCTTGGTGGCGTACGGGAAGCTCTGGCCGTCGTGGAGGGTGAGGACGGCCTCGGGGTCGTTGCGCTCGCGGAAGGACTCCCAGACCCGGGTGCCCTCCTCGACGCCGTACTTGGCCTGGGCGGCCATCAGGGAGAGGGCGTTGTTCACCTCGCCGCCCCCGCCGGCGCCGAACAGCGAGCCGACGACCGAGGCCAGCGCGACCAGGTCGGTGACCTTGAAGTGGTCGATGGTGCCGGCGTTGGTGATCGCGTCCTTGTGGCCGGTGAGGACGTACTCGCCGGGGAAGTAGCGGCCGGAGTCGGAGGCGTCGATGTAGGCGTTGATGCCGGCGAGGTAGGCGTTCACGTCCGCCAGTGCCTGCTGCCCGCGCGCGCCGTTCTTCGCCACGGCGCTGTCGATCTGGGCCTGGAGGTCGGCCTCGGTGTAGGGCGCGTTGCGGTAGAACTGCTGCTCGAGGCCCTGGTTGGCGGGGGCGCCGCCCGCGAAGGAGGTCAACTGGCCGCGGCCGACGTGCCGGAAGACGTCCATGAGCCACAGCCGGTCCTCGGCGGCGGCGTATCCGGCGCCGAACTCGGTGCCGTAGCGGGTGGTGCCCGTGATGTGCGGCACGCCGGTCTTCTTGTCCCGGACGATCGTGACGTCGCCGCGGCCCGCGGGCTTCTCGGTGGAGGCGACCTGGTCGGCCTGGACGCCGAACGAGGCGTCGTTGAAGAAGGTGTTGATCGTGTCGTCGGTGAGCGCCGGGTAGCCCTTGGCCAGGTTCGCGTAGGGGCCGAGCTGGTCCTCGGCGTGGCCGGGCTGGGTGCCGAAGCCCTGGTTGAGGAGGATCTGGGCGAGGGTGGCGTTGCCGTTCTCGCCCGGCGGCAGGATGTCCGAGCACCGGCCGCCGCAGTAGTCGTTCGCGGCGGTGGCCTTCGGTGCCGCGTCCGCCGCGACCGCTTGGGAAAAGGGTGACAAAAGACCGGCAATGAGGACGCATACGGAGGCGGTCTTCAGGAACCCGGGGAATCTGCGGGGAGTTCTCACTCTGTCGAGCGCGCTTCGTGGGGTGCGCCGTGGCATGACTGCTCCTCCCGACGGGGGTGGAGCGGGACGTTACCGGCGGTATCCCCGAGTTGGAAGATGAACACGCGTCACTTTTTGGAGTCTGCGGGACGGACATGACGGTCAACCAGGGCGAAGTTATGGCGGACATCGGAAATCGGATGGAGCCGAATCGCGGCCCGGCACGTCTACCTGACGACGTCGGTACGACGCTTCTGTACGACGACGCCGAAGTGACCGAAGGACGAGTACGAGTACCGGTGCAGGTGTGACGGAGGTGCAGGGCGATGGCGGGTTTCCGGAGTCTGGCGAGACAGGTGAGGGATCCGCGGTGCGATCTGGCGCTGCGGCGTTACTCACTGCGCAAGTGCCTTGAGCGGTTCGCTCCTTACGGCCACCGGGCGACCTGGGACCACCTGTGCTCCCGGGCCGGGTTCGGCCCCGAGGACAGGTCTCCCGACCCGGCGCGGCTCGTGGCCGCGCTGGAGGAGCTGGAGGAGGCGCGCTCGGTGTGGCTCGAGTACGAGGAGGAGTTCGCCGGGCGACGCAGGAAGGAGAAGCACGACGGGCTGCGCCGGCCGGGCAGCGTGGACGACTGGCACCGGCTGACCTGGGGCGGCTTCGGGGTCGCCTGGTGCGACGACCCGCGGGTGCACCCGTCCGAGCCGCTGGCCGAGGTGCTGCGCCGGCTGATCGCCGCGCTGGAGCGCGCGCCCGGCTCGGTGTGCCCGGTGTGCGGCGGCGAGCGCCTGGTGTGGCGCTACGGCCTGGACCACGAGCCGTCCGCCGGCCCGGTCTGCGCGGACTGCGGCATCCTGGTCCCGCGACCCGTGCTCACCCCGGAGGCGCTGGCGTACGCCCGGCGCGGACGGCGGCTGCTGGTGTCGGCCTGAGCGGTCGAGTCCCGAGCGACTGAGCGAGAAACGGCCGAGCGAGAAACGGCCGACGAGAAGCGGTCGGCGGGCACGGCGGGGTGCGCCGGGAGTGTGCCGGGGGCGCGGCCCTCGGGGCCTGGGGCTGCCCGGGTGCCGGACGCCGGGACCGCTCTGCGGGCGGCCCCGGGGAGTGCTGTGCGCCCGGTCCCGGCGGGGTGCTCCGTGTGCGGCCCGGGGGCTGCCCCTGGGCCCGGCGGGGGCACTGTCCCGACCATGCAGGCGTGTCTGAACGGATCCCGGACGGCCGCCGACGGCGCGGTGGTGCCGCTCACTCCGCTGGCGGTGGCCGGGGCCGCGGCGCGGGCCGTCGTGGCCGGAGCCGGCGAGGTGCACGTCCGTCCCCGGACGCCGTGCGGGCGGGAGAGCCTGTCGCCGCGCGTGGTGGCGGCCACGGTCGAGGCGGTCCGGGCCCACGTCGCCGTGCCGGTCGGCGTGACCACGGGGCCTGGGCCGAGCCCGGCCCGGCGGCCCGGGCGGCGCGCGTCCGTGACTGGACGGCGCTGCCCGACTTCGCCTCCGTCAACTGGCACGAGCCGGGCGCGGAGGAACTGGCAGGCGTCCTGCTCGACCTGGGCGTCGGCGTGGAGGCCGGCCTGTGGTCCGGCACGGACGGTCCGGCCCGGTTCGCCGCCTCACCGCTCGGGCCCCGGGTGCTGCGCGTCCTGGCCGAGGTGACGGACCCGGCCGCCGACACGGCCGAGGCGTCCGCACGCGCCCTGCCGGCCGCGATCGGCGACGCGCACGGCCGTCCGGTCCTGCTGCACGGCGTGGAGGCCGGCACCTGGCCGGTCCTGCGCCTCGCGGGCCGTCTGGGCCTGGCCACCCGCGCGGGCCTGGAGGACACACTGCTCCTCCCGGACGGCGAACGGGCGCTCTCGAACGCGCAGTTGGTCAGGGCGGCCCTGCGCCTCCACGCGATGCCCCAGCCGTAGGGCCGCCCCTTGGGCCGTGCGCTTGGGAGGCGGTACGCAACCGAGGCCGTCCGCAACCGGCCCGCCCGTCCGCCCTCGGCATCCGCGGCCACACCTCGCGGGCACCGGACCGCCGTCGGCGGGGAGGCCGGCACGGCGAGGGACGGGGCGGAAGGACGGAGGACGGCGGCAGCCGGGCGCCGGGCCCTGCTCCACGCCGGGCACCGCCCACGGGGGCGTGTGCCCGGGGTGGCGGGCCGGCTGACCCCGCGGCGCACGTGCGTCAGATACGCGGCCGGGATCCTCAGCCGGTCGGGCCGGTGGCGGGCCGCGGGGCCGGGCCCCGTTCGGCCATCAGGCGGGAGCCGGTCAGGCGGTCGCCGAAGGCGTCGTCCGGGTTGGACAGGACGCAGGTGTCCAGGGAGAGGCAGCCGCAGCCGATGCAGTCGGTGAGGTGGTCGCGTAGGCGGTTGAGCTGCTTGATGCGCTCGTCGAGTTCCGCGCGCCAGGCCGCGGAGAGGCGGGCCCAGTCCTCGCGGGTGGGGGTGCGCTCCTCGGGGAGTTCGGCGAGTGCCTCGCGGATCGTGGCCAGCGGGATGCCGACGCGTTGCGCGGCCCGGACGAAGGCGACCCGGCGCAGCGCGTCACGGCTGTAGCGGCGCTGGTTGCCGGCGGTGCGGCGGCTGCTGATCAGGCCCTTGGCCTCGTAGAAGTGGAGGGCGGAGACCGCCGCTCCGCTGCGGGCGGCCATCTGGCCCACGGTCAGCTCGTGGATCTTCTCGGGAATCTGGGGCACTCGCCGGAGCCTACCGACCGGACCGGACCCGGCCGCGTTGACAGGGGCCCCGGCACCGAGCATGCTAAGCAGTTGCTTAGACATGACGTACCGCGATGCGAGAGGCCGGGCACATGGCAGAGCCGAGGATCTTCACCTCCGTCGACGAGCTGAGGGCGGCGGTGGGCGAGCAGCTGGGGTACACCGACTGGCTGGAGATCGACCAGAAGCGGATCGACCTGTTCGCCGAGGCGACCGGCGACCACCAGTGGATCCACGTGGACCCCGAGAAGGCCGCCGCGGGCCCCTTCGGCACGACCATCGCGCACGGCTACCTGACCCTGTCGCTGCTCCCGCTGTTCGGACCGCAGCTGATCCGCGTCGAGGGCGTGAAGATGGGCGTCAACTACGGCACGAACAAGGTCCGCTTCCCCTCCCCCGTGCCGGTCGGCTCGCGGCTGCGGTCCACCGCCACGATCACGGGCGTGGACGACGTCAGCGGCGGCGTGCAGGTGACCGTCGCCTTCACGGTGGAGCGCGAGGGCGGCGACAAGCCGGTGTGCGTGGCGGAGTCGGTGTCCCGCTACTACCTCTGAGTCACGCCGGTCCGGGCCCCGACCATCCGCAGGACGAGGTCGGCGTAGAGCGCGCCGACCTGCTCCGGGGTGCGGGGCCCCTCGACGTTGAACCAGCGGGCGACGTCGATGCACAGGGAGAGCACGGCCAGCGTCGTGCCGCGCACGTCCGGGACGTCGAACTCCCCCGCGGCCACGCCCTCCTCGATGATGCCGCGCACCTCGGCGTCGACCCGTCGGCGCAGCGCGATGATCTCGGCCCGGGCGTCCGGCCCGAGGGAGTCCAGTTCGTACTGCACGACGCGCGCGGTGGTGCGCCCGCCCGCGTGCCAGCGCACGAAGGAGCTGACGGCGTCGGCGAGCCGCTCGGTCGCGCCGCCCTCGCGCCGGGCGGCGGTGCGCAGGATCTCCAGCGCCTTCTCGTGGCCGATCCGGCTGATGCGGTGGAGCAGCTCTTCCTTGGTCTTGTAGTGGATGTAGAGCGCGGCGGGACTCATGCCGGCGCGGCCGGCGATGTCACGGGTCGTCGTCGCGTGGTAGCCCCGCTCGGCGAAGGCCTCCACGGCGGCCACGAGCAGCCGCCGGGCCGCGTCAGGGGTGACCTCGGCCCACGGCTGCGCGTCCCCGCCGGCCGTCTCCTCCGCCGTACTCATCGCTCGTTCGCCCCTCTCTGCGTCAGAGGCTCCACCATACCGCCGAAGCTGAGCGGTCGCTTAGCATCCCCGGTGGGCGGCGTACGGCGGCCCAAGTGGCGGGGGTCAGAGCTTCTCGAAGGGGTCGTGCTCGGCGAGCAGCTTGTCCAGGCGGGCCTGGTCGACCCGGCTGACGATCTGCCCGGCCTCCTGGCGGTCCCGGATCACCTTGGCGAGGGTGAAGGCGGAGGTGACGAGGTAGAGGACGGCGATGGCGAGGAAGGACCGCACCCAGGCGTCGGCGTGCAACCGGAAGATGCCGAGGGCGGTGGCCGTCATGGCGACGGCGAACGAGGCGACGGCCTGGCCGTAGAAGGCGGCCGTGTTCTGCTGCTTGACCGGTGTGTCACTCATGCGGCCCAGCATCGGCGGATGTGGCCGCCGCCACATCCGCCGGGATACTCAGACCGGGTACTCAGACCGGGTGCCAAGAAACCCGCGCACCCCTGCCGCACGGGGCCTCAGAAGGCCGAGACGCCTGTCAGCGCCCGCCCGATGACGAGTTTCTGGATCTGGCTCGTGCCCTCGTAGAGGGTCATCACGCGGGCGTCGCGCAGCAGTTTGCCCACCGGGTACTCGTCGATGTAGCCGTAACCGCCGAAGACCTGGAGGGCGTTGTTGGCGGCGCGCACGGCCGCCTCCGAGGCGAACAGCTTGGCCTTGGAGGACTCGACGGCGAACGGCCGGCCGCGGTCGATCAGGTCCGCGACCCGCCACGTCAGCAGGCGCGCGGCGTCCACGTCGACGGCGATGTCGCTGATCAGCTCCTGGACGAGCTGGTGCCGGGCGATGGACTTGCCGAACTGCTCGCGCTCGCCGGCGTACCGGACCGCCGCGTCAAGCGCGGCCTGGGCTATGCCGACACAGCCGGCCGCCACCGACATCCTGCCCTTGGCCAGCGCCGACATGGCGACGGAGAAGCCCTTGCCCTCCGGGCCGAGCATCGCGGAGGCCGGGACGCGCACGCCCTCGAGAACCAGTTCGGCGGTGGCCTGGCCGCGCAGGCCGAGCTTGCCGTGGATGGTGCGGCGGGTCAGGCCCGGGGTGTCGGTGGGCACCAGGAAGGCGGTCACGCCCTTGTGGCCGGGGGCGTCGGTGGAGCGGGCGAAGAGCAGGACGACGTCGGCCCAGGTGCCGTTGGTGATGAACGTCTTGCTGCCGTCGAGGACGAAGTCCCCGCCCGCGCCGCGCACGGCCCGCGTCGTGAGGTTGCCCGCGTCGGAACCGGTGCCGGGCTCGGTGAGGCCGAAGCAGCCGACGTACTCGCCGGAGGTCAGTCCCGGCAGCCAGCGCCGCTTCTGCTCCTCGTCGCCCCAGGCGGCGATCGTCTTGGCGACCAGGCCGAGCGAGACGGAGACGATGCCGCGCACGGAGGAGTCGCCGCGGCCCAGCTCCTCGGTCACCAGGCAGTAGGAGAGGTGGTCGCCGCCAAAGCCGCCGTACTCCTCGCCGACGGTCAGCCCGAGGAAGCCGACCTCCCCGAGCTTCTTGACGATCCCCCGGTCCACGTCCTCGGCGCGGTCCCAGGCGACGACATGGGGGGTGATCTCCCGCTCGACGAAGTCCCGGGCGAGCTGCCGCACCGCGGTCTGCTCCTCGCTGAGGCCGAGGTTCATGACGGATCACCCCACAGATGACAGATCTTGAAAGCCGTACATTTAAATTATCACTGCTAGTTTTACGGCGCAGCCCTACTATGTGCGCCATGGCCCGACCGCGCAAGCCCCTCCTCAGCACCGACCGCATCGTCGCGACGGCGCGGGACCTCGTGGACGCGGAGGGCCTGGCTGCGGTCTCCACCCGCCGGCTCGCGGCCGAACTCGGCGTCAGCGGGCCCTCGCTCTACAACCACTTCCGCACCAAGGACGAGATCCTGGAGGCGGTCGCCGACTCGGTGAGCGGACAGGTCGACCTGTCGATGTTCGAGGACGGCTGCGACTGGCGGACCGCGCTGCACGACTGGGCCGTCTCCTACCGCGCCGCCCTGCGCGCCCACCCGAACATCGTCCCCGTCCTCGCCCGCGGCCCCGGCCGCCGGCCGGCCGCGCTGCACCTGGCCGACGCCGTCTACGGCGCGATGGTCGACGCGGGGTGGCCGCCCGCGCAGGCCACCTCCATCGGCGCGCTGATGCGCTACTTCGTCATGGGCTCCGCGCTCGGCTCCTTCGCCGGCGGCTTCGTGGACGACGCCGGCGCCTACGACCCCGCCGACTACCCGCACCTCGGGCAGGCCCACCTCCTCGCCGAGCAGCAGGAGAAGATCGACGAGCGGGCCTTCGAGACGGGGCTCGCGGCGCTCCTGGACGGACTGGCGCAGCAGTACGGGCCGTACGAGAGGGCCGGGCGGGAGGCGTAGCGCGCGCCCACGGTTCGGCGGGCGCCGAACCGTCCGTGCCGCATCCTGGGAGGCATGACCACCAAGGACCCCCGAGCGCCCGGCCTGGCGGCTCTCGCCGCGCTGATCGCCGACGAGACGCGGGCCGCCTGCCTGCTGGCGCTGCTCGACGGGCGGGCGTGGACCGCCGGTGAGCTGGCCCGGCACGCGGGCGTGGCCGCGTCGACGCTCAGCGAGCACCTGGGCAAACTCGTCGGGGGCGGCCTGCTCTCCGAGGAACGGCAGGGCCGGCACCGGTACGTCCGGCTCGCCGACGCGCGCGTGGCCCAGCTGGTCGAGGACCTGGCCGCGCAGGTCGCCCCGGGGGACGCACGCCGCCCCCGCACGCTGCGGGAGGCCGGCGCCGGATCCGCGATGGCCCGCGGCCGCACCTGCTACGACCATCTCGCCGGGCGGCTGGGCATCGCGGTCACGGACGCGCTGACCGTACGCGGGCTGCTGCGCACCCGTGAGCCGGAGGGCCGCGCCGGTGGCGGGGAACCGGGTGCGCGGAGGCCCGAAGGGGCGAGCACGCCCGGTCCCCCGCCACCGGCTGGAGCGGCCCGGAGGCGAACGCGCGATGAAGGAGCCACCGGGTTCGCGCTCACGGACGCCGGGCTGGACTGGTTCGACTCCGCCGGCATCGCGCTGGACCGCCGGGGCAGGCGCCCGCTCGCCCGCGCCTGCCTCGACTGGACGGAACGGCGCCACCATCTGGCGGGGGTCGCGGGTGCCGCGCTGTGCCGGCACGCCCTGGACACGGGCTGGTGCGTCCGCATCGGCTCGGAGCGCGCCGTGAAGGTCACCCCGGCCGGCGAAGCCGCGCTGTCCGACCTGCTCGGCATCGAGCGGACCGCACTGCGCTGAGGAGCCCCGCGGCGCCCGGCCGCCGGTGCCGCCGCCGCGACGGTGGTGCTGTGGGCGTGGTGCCGTGGCGGTTGCCGGCCGGGGCCGTGGCGCCGGGGGCGCTGTGTCTCGTACGCCGTGAGGGGGCCGCCGCCGCTGCCGACGGGCGTGGTGGTGACGGGCGTGGTGATGACGGGCGTGGTGATGTCGTCGGCGGGCGCGGTGACGGCGGGGCTGCCGATGTCCGGTGCGGGCGGTCCCCGCCGCTCGCGGTGGCGGCGGGGCAGGCGTTCGCGGCCGTAGGCGTCCGGGGCGCCGTGCCTGCTCACCGCGGTCGGGCACGCCTGCGGCCCGGTGGCGCGGAAGTCCGCGCCGGGCCCGGGGCGAGTGCCGTGCCGGTGCCGACGTGCGGGTGGTGGGCGAGGTGCGTGCTGACGCCGGCGGACGGGCTGCCGTGCCCGGCCGGGGCGGCGGGGACACGACCGCAGGCACGCGGACGGGGACGCGGCGGCGGCGCCGCGGCCCGAGCGGGTGTCCTCGGCCCGAGTGCCCCGGGCCCCGCCGGACGGCCGCTCAGAACACCACCAGCGCCCTGCCGCCCTTGCCGGCCCGCATGTTCTCGAAGGCCGCCGGGATGCCGTCCAGGGCGATGCGCTCGGTCACGAGCGCGCCCAGGTCCAGGCGTCCGGCGCGGACGTGGGCGGCGAGCACGGGCAGGTCCTCGGCCGGGTTCGAGTTGCCGTAGACGCAGCCGGACAGGGTGCGGCCCCAGTGGAAGATCTCCAGGGCGTTGAAGGTGACCTGCTGGTCCTTGCCGCCGATGCCGACGACCGTGGTCCGCCCGCCGCGGCGGGTGGACTCCCAGGCGGCGCGGATGGAGACGGCGCGGCCCGCGCACTCCACGGAGACGTCGACGCCGTGTCCTTCGGTGAGGGCGCGGATCTCGCGCGGGGTGCCGCCGGAGGCGACGACGTAGTCGGTGGCGCCCGCGCGGCGCGCCAGGTCCTCCTTCTCCGGGCTGACGTCGACGGCGACGATCCGCGCGGCGCCCGCGATCCGGGCGGCCTGGAGGGTGGCGAGGCCGACGCCGCCGACGCCGAAGACGGCCACCGTCTCCCCGGCCCGCACCCGCGCCGAGTGGTGGACGGCGCCGTAGCCGGTGAGGACGGCGCAGCCGAGGAGGGCCGCGTCGGTGAGCGGGACGCCCTCCGGCAGGGGCAGGACGCAGGAGGCGGCCACGACCGTCTCCTCGGCGAACGCGGCGACGTTCAGACCGGGGTGCAGGTCGGTGCCGTCGGCGGTGCGGGCGTGGACACCGGCGGCGCCGGTCAGCGCGTCGGCGCACAGCCAGACCTCGCCGAGCGCGCAGGCGTGGCAGCTGCCGCAGGACGGCGCCCAGTTGAGAACGACGGCGTCGCCCGGTGCGACGTGGGTGACGCCGTCGCCGACGGCGAGCACGGTGCCCGCGCCCTCGTGGCCGAGGACGGCGGGGACGGGGACCCGCATGGTGCCGTCGGTCAGGGACAGGTCGGAGTGGCAGACCCCTGCGGCGGCCAGGCGCACGCGCACCTGGCCGGGGCCGGGGCCGGGCAGTTCGATGCCGGTGATCTCCAGCGGTGAGCCGATGGCGGGCAGGACGGCGGCACGTACGGCCATGACGCGTGACTCCCTTGGAACCGGGGACGGGTTGCGGGGCGGGAAGGGCCGGGCTCAGAACTGCAGGGACTTGGTCTGGAGGTACTCGGCGAGTCCGTGGGTGCCCAGTTCACGGCCGACCCCGGACTGCTTGTAGCCGCCGAAGGGGGCCACCGGGTTGAACCGGCCGCCGTTGATGTCGACCTGGCCGGTGTCCATCCGGCGGGCGAAGGCGACGGCCTCGGCCTCGTCACCCGCCCAGACGGCGCCGGCGAGGCCGTAGACCGTGCCGTTGACGATGCGCAGGGCGTCGTCCTCGTCGTCGTAGCGCAGGACCGCCAGGACCGGGCCGAAGATCTCCTCCTGGGCGATGGTCATGTCCGGGGTGACATCGGCGAAGACGGTCGGGCTGACGTGGTAGCCCGGTGCGCGCGGTGCGTCGGGGCCGCCGGCGACCAGACGCGCGCCCTCGGCGACGCCCTGCTCGATGTAGCCGCGCACCCGGGCGAGTTGCCTGGCGTTGACGAGGGGGCCGATGCGGTCGCCGTACTTGGCGGCGGCCTCGGCGGCCAGTGCGACCGCCTCGTCGTACTGGTCGCGGTGGACCAGCATGCGGGTCCAGGCGCTGCACGTCTGGCCGGAGTTGGACATGACGTTGGCGACGCCGACGTGCACGGCCCTGGCCAGGTCGGCACTGGGCAGGATGACGTTGGCGGACTTGCCGCCCAGTTCCAGGGCGACCCGCTTGACGGCGGCGCCCGCGATCGCGCCGATCCGCCTGCCCACCGCCGTGGAGCCGGTGAAGGAGACCATGTCGACGTCCGGGTGTTCGGCGAGGGCCTGTCCGGCGACCGGGCCGAGGCCGGTGACCAGGTTGAAGACGCCGGCCGGGAACCCGGCCTCGTCGACGGCCCTGGCGAAGAGCCGGGCGGTGAGCGGGGTGTCCTCGGCGGGCTTGAGCACGACCGTGCAGCCGGCGGCCAGGGCCGGGGCCACCTTGGCGACGATCTGGTGCAGCGGGTAGTTCCAGGGCGTGATGGCGCCGACCACTCCGACCGGCTCGTGCAGGACGGTGGAGTTGCCGGCCTTCTCCTCGAAGGCGTACGTGGCCGCGAGGTCGGCGTAGGACCCGGCGACCGCGATCGGCAGGCCCGCGTGGACCGTCCGGGAGAACTGCGGGGGCGCGCCCAGTTCGGTGGTGACGGTCCCGGCGATCTCGTCCTCGCGGGCCACCAGCACGTCCCGCAGGGCGGCCAGGCGGGCGGCCCGCTCGGCGGGCGGGGTCGCGGCCCAGCCGGGGAAGGCGGCGCGGGCGGCGCGCACCGCCGCGTCGACGTCCTCGGCGGTGCCCGCGGGCACGGTGGCGACGACCTGTTCGTCGGCGGGGTTCACCACCTCGATGACGTCCCGGTCGGGGGCGGGGCGCCAGGCGCCGCCGATGTACATGTCGTCGTGTGCCTTCATGGTGCTCCTGGGCTCCTCCGGGGCGGGGCGTCGTCCGCGTCCGCGGGGTCCACGGCGCGTGGTCCGTGTCCGCGGGCGCGGCGTCGCGCATCACAACCTGCCGACAGCCCATAAACTAGCGCCGATAGTTTTGCGGCGCCAGGGACACCCGCGCCCCGCCCGGCGCCCGGGGCCGCCCGGTGGCTGGCTCCGCCGGGTGGCTGGCTCCGCCGGTCGGCGGCGGCGGGGGTGGGCGCTCCGTCCGGGTGGCTGGCTCCGCCGGTCGGCGGCGGCGGGGGTGGGCGCTCCGTCCGGGGCGGGGCGCTCCACCTGCCACGAGGGTCACTTCGTCGATGTCAGGTGGGCGAAGACGACCACGTTGCTGGAGTAGCCGGTCCGGCGGGTGTAGAGGCCGCCGCAGGTGATGACGTGCAGTTCGGGCCTGCGGGCGGGGCCGTACACCTCCTTGTCGGGGAAACGGGCCTTGTCGAAGACCCGTACCTTGTCGACGGTGTAGACGGCGGTACGGCCGTCCGCACGCCGCACCTCGATGTGGCGGCCCGGTGCCACCTGGCCGAGCGCGGCGAAGACGGCGGCGCCCGTCTTCGTGTCCCGGTGCCCGACCGCGAGGGCGGTGCCGGACTCCCCCGGCGTGGGGCCGCCCCGGTACCAGCCGACCAGCTTGGGCTTGTCGACCGGTGGCGTCTGGAGCTGCCGGTCGGTGTCGAGGCCGATCCCGATGACGGGGGCGTCGACGCCGAGGGAGGGGATGCGCAGGGAGGTCGCCGGGGAGCGGGGCAGCGGCCGGGGCGGGGGCGTCGTGGGGGCCGCATCGCCCGGTGAGCCGGACCGCTCGCCGTCCGGGCCCGCGCCGCCGGAACCGACGCCGTCCGGGCCGTCGCCCTCCGCCTCCGTGCTCGCCGCGGCCGTGGCGGCGGCCTGCGGTCCCGCCGCACGCTCGGGTGCGCCGTGGTGGCGGTGGCCCTCGCACCGCACACCCATTGTCACCAGGACGACCGTCAGCACGGTCGTCCTGGCGAGGCGGTAGGCGCGGGTCCGGCGCCAGGGCCTGCGTCTGCGCCTACTCGGCACCACGGGTGCGCCGGCGGTTCAACCGGAGGTACGCGACCCCGCCGACCACGACGAGCCCCACGGCGGCGGCCCCGGCCACCGGGGTAAACGCCGCTGCCGTGGCGGCGAGACCGCCGCCGCCCGCGTGCACGCCGCCCCTCGGGCCCTGCGGGTCCTGCCTGGCCCCCGGCCCGCCGTGCTGGTCGTTGTTGTCGTGGCCCTGGTCCTCGATCTGGCCGCCCGGCCCCCGGGCCCCTTCCTTGCGCCCGTTCTCCTCGTGGCAGTTGACGTGGAAGATCTTCTCCTTGGGAATGCCCGCGACGGTCCAGACGAGCTTGTACTGCCCGTCGGCCAGCCCCAGCGGGTCGGTGTGCCCGGCACCGGCGGCCAGGGCGATCGTGCCGGTGACGGTGGCGCTGGTGGGCAGCGGGGGCATGGCCTGGATGGTGTAGCCGATGGTCGGGAGGACGTCGAAGTTGACGGCGTCCAGGTAGAACCGGCAGGTCACCGGATCGTCCTTGGAGACGCCGAAGGGAACGCCCACCCGGTGGATCTTGATGTCGCCGGCTTCCCCCTGGGCCAGGGCGACGGGCGCTGCCAGCCACGTGGCACCCGCCGCGGTCAGGGCCGTCAGGGCCGCGGCGGCACCGACGCGGGAGCCTGGGGTGCGTGGGAGTGTGAGGGTGGGCATGCGCGCTCCTCCGAGTCAGACGATTTTCATATAAATCGCTCTTTCACCTGACTCTCTTTCACACTCCCTCCCGAAGACGGCGCACCCCGCGCCGACGCGCCGTCCACTTTCATCCGTCCGGCGCAACGGCGCACCGGGTGTGTGCGCCGTACGGCGCACACACCCGAGGTTCGGCACCCGGCGCACACACCCGGGGCTGGCGCACGACGACCGCTCACGGCGTGAGGCGAACGGGGGTCGCTCAGTCCAGCACTCTGCCGAGGTACGCCCGCAGCAGCTCCCGCATCTCCGCGATGACCTTCTCGTCGCCGTCGGGATCGATCCGGAAGGCGAGCTGGACCAGGGTGTCGGCGGTCTCCACGGCTATCAGGAAGGTGCGGCGCAGGTCGTCGTCCGGCTCCTGGCTCAGGTGACCGGCGAGCAGGCGGGTGAGGAGGTCGGCGAGACGGTGGTTGGGCTCGGCGTGCCGGGCGCCGAGCGGGATCTGGTTGCCGAAGTCGACGAGGGAGAACCCGGGAGCGGTCCGCTTCATCGCCAGGTACTCGTCGAGCACGGCGTCCATGGCGGACCGCCAGCCGCCGCCCTCCGCCTCCTTCAGGCGTTCCTGTACGCGCTCGGTGTACCGCTCCAGGTTGCGGTGGGCGAGCGCGTCGGCCATCGCGCGCTTGTTGCCGAAGAACCGGTAGACCGAGCCGATGGGCACACCGGCGCGCACGGCGACCGCGCGCGTGCTCAGGGCGTCGTAGCCGACCTCGTCGAGGAGGTCGGCGCAGGCGTCGAGGATCCGGGTCAGCCGTTCGGCACTGCGCCGCTGCACGGGTGCGCGGCGGAGCGGGGTCGCATGGGGCACGGGTTCATGATGCCTGTCGGCGGCATCCGGGTGAAGCGCGCCCGGATGCATACGCCCCGTCCCCCGTTCCCCCCGGCGCACGCAGGGCCCGTCCCGCGCCGGACACGTCACCCGCGTTGCCACGGGCCGATCCGAGCGACGCGCGCGACGCGAAGAGGGCGAGAAGCCCGGCCGTCGTCATCCCGCCCCGAACCGGTGGCGCACCCCCGGGCGCGGTGACCGCCGCACCGCCGCCGTGCGGCGTCGTCGCGCCTCCGGGCACTCCACCGCACCGACGTTCGCCGCCGCCTCCGTCCCGCCGGGGCCCCCGGACCTCGCGTCGCCTTCCGGCGCGGTCCGCGCACCGCCGCCCGGCCCCCCGGACCCGGCAGCCGCTGCCACCGGCACCGGCGGCTCCCCCGGCTCCCCCGCCCGGGCCCGGGACCCCGTGGCCGCCGGGGCCCCGGGCGTGGCGGTCACCGGGGCGGTGGGCGGCCCCGGTGACCCCGGTGCCGTGGGCGTCGCGTCGTCCGTGGCGTGCGGGTCGGACGCCGTGATGTCCGCCGTGCTCTGCACCGGCTTGCCGGACACCGCCCACACCGTGTCGTCGTCGGCGTACAGGCGGGCGGTGACATGGTGGGTGCCCCGGGGCACCAGGCGGGCGGAGAGGCGGTACTCGGGGGTGCGCAGGCGGCCGACGGGGCGGCCGTCGACCAGCAGGCGGGCGAGGCCGCGCCCGGCGGCGGGGTGTGCCGCCGCGCCGGCCGGCGAGAAGCGGAAGCGGCGCAGGGTCAGCCGCACGTCCCAGCTGCCGGCGGCGTCCGGCCGCACCTCGACGCCGATCTCGGGTGCGTCCTTCTTGTCCACCTCGCGGTAGGCCCGGCCCTCCTCGTCGGTGCGGTCGGTGATCCTGCCCACCGGGCCGGTCGATCTCCCCTCCCCGCTCCCCCGCGCGCCGCCCGCGCCGCACCCCGCCGCTCCGGCGAGCAGCAGGGCGCCGACCGCGAGCGCGGCGAGAGGCCGGCGCGTCCACGACGTCATGCACCGGAGAGTAGAACAGCGGTCCGACGGGCGGATCCCCCTCAGGTCTGGTTCCGGCCGTCCGCCGCAAGGAGGGCCGGTGGCCCTCTTGCGCCCGGGAAAACGCAATCCTACGGTGAGCCATAGGAATCGGGTTGCAAGGGAGCGATCATGAGCGGGGACGCACGCAAGACCGCCGAGGCACTGGACTACCTCTCCGGATTCGGCAACGAGCACAGCTCGCAGGCCGTTCCGGGGGCGTTGCCCGAGGGCCGCAACTCGCCCCAGCGCGCCCCGCTGGGGTTGTACGCGGAGCAGCTCAGCGGTACGGCGTTCACCGAGCCCAGGGCGCACAACCGGCGCTCGTGGCTGTACCGCATCCGCCCCTCGGCCGCCCACCCGGCGTTCACCCGCGCAGGCAACGGCACGCTGCGCACGGCACCGTTCACACAGGCGGTGGCCGACCCCAACCGGCTGCGCTGGAACCCACTGCCGCAGCCGGGTCCGGACACGGACTTCGTCGCGGGTCTGTGGACCCTCGGCGGCAACGGCGACGTCTCCCAGCGCACCGGCATGGCGGTGCACCTGTACCACGCCAACTCCTCGATGGAGCGCGTCTTCAGCGACGCGGACGGCGAGCTGCTGATCGTGCCGGAGCGCGGCGGGCTGCTGCTGCGCACGGAGTTCGGCCTGCTGCACGCCGAGCCGGGGCATGTGGCGCTGATCCCGCGCGGGGTGCGTTTTCGCGTGCAGCTCCTGGACGAGTCCGCGCGCGGCTACGTCTGCGAGAACTACGGCGCTCCCTTCCGCCTCCCCGACCTCGGCCCCATCGGCGCCAACGGCCTCGCCAACGCCCGCGACTTCCGGGCGCCGGTCGCCGCGTACGAGGACGTGGACGGCCCGGTGGAGGTGGTGAACAAGTTCTGCGGCAACCTCTGGTCGGCCACCTACGACCACTCCCCGCTCGACGTCGTCGCCTGGCACGGCAACCATGTGCCGTACGTCTACGACCTGCGCCGCTTCAACGTCATCGGGACGATCTCGTACGACCACCCGGACCCGTCGGTCTTCACCGTGCTGACGTCGCCGAGCGACACCCCCGGCCTGGCCGGCGTGGACTTCGTCGTCTTCGCGCCGCGCTGGCTGGTGGGCGAGGACACCTTCCGGCCGCCGTACTTCCACCGGAACGTGATGAGCGAGTACATGGGCCTGATCGAGGGCGCGTACGACGCCAAGGCGGAGGGCTTCGTGCCGGGGGGCGGCTCGCTGCACAACATGATGTCGGCGCACGGCCCGGACCGGGAGACCTACGAGCGGGCGAGCGCGGCGGAGCTGAAGCCGCAGAAGATCGACGACGGGCTGGCGTTCATGTTCGAGACGCGCTGGCCGGTGACGCTCACGCCGCACGCGGCCCGCGCGGACCACCTGCAGCAGCGGTACGACGACGTCTGGCAGGGCCTGGAGAAGCACTTCAGGCCGTTGCACTGAGCGGGCCCGACCGGTACGGATAGCCCGTGACCTCCTTCGCTCCGGATTCGATCGTCCTGAACCGCAAGCTGCCGCTGTGGTACCAGGTGTCGCAGTCGCTGCGCGCCTCCATCCTCGGCCGCTCGCCCCGGGACCCGCTGCGCCTGCCCACCGAGGAACAACTGGCGGGGCACTACGGCGTGAGCGTGCTGACCATGCGGCAGGCGCTGAAGGAGCTGGAGGACGAGGGTCTGATCACCCGGCACCGGCGGCGCGGCACGTTCATCGCGCCCACGGCCCACCGGGGCGCCCCGGTGCGGCTGCTCGGCTCGGTGGACGCGATCGTGGCCCAGCAGTCCGGCATGACGACGGAGCTGCTGGACCACGGTCCGGCCGCCGTGAACGGTGACCTCGCCGAGTTCTTCCCGGACCTGGAGGAGGTGGCGGCGTACCACCGGCTGCGCAGCGACGAGAAGACGGGCGAACCCACCAACCACGCCCGCAACTACGTCCGTCCGGAGCTGGCCGAGCGGATAGCGCCGGACGACCTGGTGCGCTGGCCGATGACCAAGGTGCTGCGGGACGTGGTGGGCGCCGACATCAGCCGGATCACGGACACCGTGCAGGCGCGGCTGGCGGACCCGGAGACGGCGCGGCTGCTCCAGGTGCCGCTGCTCAGCCCGATCCTGCACTACACGGGGATCACCTACGACGGGGCGGGCCGGCCGCTGGACGTGGTGGTCATCCACTACCGCGGGGACCGTTTCTCCTTCACGGTCACGCTCGACGCCACCTGACCTGCCCGCCGTCGACGCGTCGTACGATGCCCCGCGTGACGCATGACGACGCCCCGCTGCTGGCGGACCTCATGCCGTGGTCCGTCGCACCGCCGCGGCTCGGCCGGGAGTGGCCCGCGGCCCCCGACGCCGCGTGCCTGAAGGCCCGCTGGGCGGCCCTGCTGCGGGCCGAGGGGCCCGAGAGGGAGGCCCTGTTCGAGCCGACGCGCTCGCGCACGCCGTACAGCGCGGTCGGGCAGCTGCCCGGCCGGGCCGGCGGCACCGAGCGGCTGATCCGGGCCTCGGGACCGTGTCCGGAGCCGGTACGGGTGCTGCTGGCGCCCTTCGACGAGCAGTGGCTCCTCGCGGACCACCGGCTGATCGACGCGGCCCGGCCCGAGCTGTGGCGGGTGGCGGACGGACGGCAGGTCTTCGCGGTGGAGACGGGCGCCGCCGCGGGCACGGCGGAAGCGCCGCTGCTGGCGACCTCCCTGCCGCCGTTCCTGCGGCCGGGCCGGATCCGCCCGCTGTACCGCCGGCCGGGCGCGGCGGAGCCGAACCTGGCGCCCGGCCTGCCGGAGCATCTGGCGGCCCGGCTCGGGCACCGTCCCGCCCCGGTGGACGTGCTGGCCTGGATCCTGTCGGCGGCCCGTCCGGGCCCGGCCGGGCTCGCCGTGCCGCTCACCGCGGACGCCGGGCAGTGGGCGCGCGGTGTCGCCTCGGGGCGCCGGGCGCTGTGGCTGATGCGCCGCGACGGTGAGCGTCCCAAGCTGCCCGGCGGGCGCCGCCCCTACGTCCGCGCGCCGCTGCCGGCCCGCCCGCTCGACCTCCGTTACGACCGGGAGGAGGAGACCCTCCACCTCGACGAGGGCCGCGTCTCCCCCGTGCCCGCGGCGGCCTGGGACTTCACGGCGGGCTCGGTCCGGGTCCTGGAGCAGTGGTTCGCGGCCCGGACCGCCGAGGGCGCACCGGGCACCCTGGCGGCGATCCGCCCGGCCGCGTGGCCGCAGGCGTGGACCTCGGAGCTGCTGGAACTGATCACCGTACTGGCGCTGCTGGCCGAGCTGCGGGGGGACCGGGAGGAGGCGGATTCGGCGGTGCCGGCGCCGGGGGACGCGATCACGGCCGCCGAACTGCGGGCGGCGGGGGTCCTGCCGGTTCCCGAGGCGGCCCGCCGGCCGGCCTCGGTCCTCGACCACGCCGAGGAGGGCCCCGGCGGGCAGTTCACGCTGATCTGACCGCGCGGCCAGCCCGCGAGGCGGCAGGCTCCGGAGCGGCGCGCCCTCCTCGCGACCGCGCCCTCGCCCGCCGTCGCGCCGCGCACGCCTTGGCACCACCGCCCGCCTTCGCGCCGCGCACGCCTTGGCACCACCGCCCGCCTTCGCGCCGTGCACGCCGGGCGCGCGGCTCAGGCGCGCGGCTCAGGCGCGCGGCGCGAAGCCGTCCAGGACCCGCCCCAGGGCCCGTTCGAACACCGCCTCCAGGTCGATGGGTCCCGCGTCCTCGGTGAAGGACGCCGCCAGCCGCGGATAGGCGCCGGTGGCGATCTGGCCGCCCAGGTAGGCGATCCGCACCGCGTTCTCCTGCTCCTCGGTCCAGGGCAGGGAGCGGGTGCGTTCGGCGACGGCCAGCTCGTTGGAGACGTACATGGTCACCACGGCGTTGACCATGGCGACCAGCTCCATCTTCGTGCCGTGGGACGCCTCCAGGGGGTCCAGGCAGGCCAGGCAGTGTTCCAGGTAGCGCAGGACGTTGGGGCTGAAGCCGTAGATCCCGGACATCAGGCGCGGCAGCCAGGTGTGGCGGCGCATGAGGTCCCGGGACTGGTGGCCCACCCGGAGCATGTCGGCGTGCCAGTCGCCGCTCGGCTCCCACAGCTCGTGCTCACCGCTTACGGCGTCCACCATCAGCTCGTACAGGTCCTCCTTGCGGGGGACGTAGTTGTACAGCGACATGGTGCCGCAGCCCAGTTCGGCGGCGACGTGCCGCATCGACACCGCGTCCAGACCCCCCGCGTCGGCAAGCCGTACGGCCGCCGCCGCGATGTCGGCGCGGGTGTAGGCAGGTCTCGGCCCGCGTCCCGCACGCTCGGGACGGGCCCAGATCACTTCGGGTCGGGCCGGTCGGCCAGCCATGGATCACCACCTCGCCTCCTCATCGTAGTTACGTACACCGTACGCAGTGCGCTATGGTCGACCCATGACAACTACGTACGCTGTACTTAGTGAGGGTCTGGAGAAGCGTTTCGGGGACGTCCACGCCGTGCGCGGCCTGGACCTGGCGGTCGCCGAGGGCACGGTCTGCGGCGTGCTCGGGCCGAACGGCGCGGGCAAGACGACGGCCGTACGGCTGCTGACCACACTGCTGCGGCCGGACGCGGGCTCGGCCCGGGTGGCGGGCCACGACCTGGTGCGCGAACCGGCCGCCGTACGCCGCCGGATCGGGGTGACCGGACAGGACACGTCCGTGGACGCGGACCTCACCGGACGCCAGAACCTGCGGCTGTTCGCCCGGCTGCACCGTGTGGCCGACGCGGCGGCGCGCACCGGAGAACTGCTGGAGCGCTTCGGGCTCGCCGAGGCCGCCGACCGGACCGCGTCCACCTACTCGGGCGGCATGCTGCGCCGCCTCGACCTCGCGGCCAGCCTGCTGCGCCCGCCCGCCGTGCTGTTCCTGGACGAGCCGACCACCGGCCTCGACCCGGCCAGCCGCAACCGCATCCGGGACGCCGTGCGCGAGCTGAAGCAGCAGGGCACGACGGTGGTGCTGACGACCCAGTACCTGGACGAGGCCGACCGGCTGGCCGACGACATCGCCCTGGTGGACCGGGGCCGCATCGCGCACACCGGATCGCCCGCCCGGCTCAAGGCCCTCATCGGGACGCGCGCCGAGGTCGTCGTCGCGCACCCGGACGAGATGACGCGGGCGGCGGCCGTCCTGGACCGGCTCACCGGCGCCGAGCCGGTCTTCGACCACGAGCGGGGCGCCGTCGGCGCGGTCGCCACCGACCCGACGCTCACCCTGCCCCGCCTGGTCCGCGAACTCGACGCGGCGGGCGTGCCGTTGCTCGACGCGAGCCTGAGTCCACCCACCCTGGACGACGTCTTCCTCCGGCTGACCGGAGCGTCCCACGACAGCGAGGAGATCGCGGCATGAGCACGCTCACGTACGACGGCACGGCGATGGTGGGCCGGCAGCTGCGCCGGGTCCGCAACAACCCGGGCCTGGCGATCCTCACCCAGATCATGCCCATCAACATGCTGCTGTTCTTCGGCTACGTCTTCGGCAGCGCGCTGGCGGTGCCCGGCCGGGAGTACCGCGCCTTCCTCGTGCCCGGACTGCTGGCGGCGACGGCGGCCGGCGGGATCATGACGGGGATGTTCCAGGCGGCGCAGGACACCCACCGGGGGGTGATGGACCGGTTCCGCACCATGCCGGTGAGCCGGGCGGCCGTGCCGCTCGGGCAGGCGGTGGCCGACCTCGTCGTCACCGCGGCCGGGACGGTGCCGCTGCTGCTGGTCGGACTGGCCGTGGGCTGGCGGATCGAGGGGGGCGTCGCGCGCGCGGCGGGCGCCGTGGGGCTGCTGCTGCTGTTCCGGTTCGCGTGCACCTGGGTCGGGATCCTGCTGGGACTGCTCACGCGGAGCGAGGATGCGGCCGGTCAGCTCGGGGCCTCGACCTTCGTCCTGCCGCTGCTGTCCAACGCCTACATCCCCACCGGCAACCTGACTCCCTGGCTGCGCACCCTGGCCGAGTGGAACCCGATCAGCGCGATGACCACGGCGCTGCGCGACCTCTTCGGCAATACCCCGGTCCCCCAGCACGCCGCCTGGCCGACGGCCCACCCGGTCGCGGGGACGCTGGCCTGGTGCGCGGTGCTGCTCGCCGTCTGCGCGCCCCTGGCGGTACGGCGGTACGCGCGCGCCGGGGGCTGACGGCGGCGGGGCGGAGTGGGCCCGGGTGGGCCAGGGGGCGGGGCAGGCCCCGACCACGACGGGGGCACGCCGAACGGGCGCCGCGAGCCGTGGGGATGACGGGCGGCGAGAGCGCGGCGCCGCGCGGGGACGGAGTGGTGGCTCGGTCCGGTCCCGGACCCGTGCCCCGGGGGACGCAGGTCCAGGAGCGTCCACGGCGCCCTCCGGAGGTGCCGGAGAGGCCGGAGACGGCGGTGTCGCTCAGTGCCCGCCGAACAGCGAGCGGCGCAGCCGGCGCAGGGGCGCGAACAGCGACACCCGGCGCATCCGCGCACCCCTGCCCGTGCGGTCGTGCACGTCACGCGCGGTCAGTTCACGCATCAGCAGCGTCGCCTCGGCTGCCTCGCGCTGCGGGACGGCAGGACCGCCCAGCACCGCGAGATGGCGGTCGAGGCGCGAGCTGGTCGCGCTGCTTCCGCAGGTGATCGCAGGGACCCTCGCCCTGCTGCGCACTGTTATCTGCTCCATGTCACTCCCCACCCGTACGAGTCCACCCGGCCCGGGCAGGCTAACCCTATCGCCCCGCATGGGCATGCGTGTATCACGGTCGCAGGATTCACCTTCTCCGTAAGGGTGTTGACGACTACGCTCCGAATCCGACCGGTTCCGCGGCGAGTTGAACAAGGGCTGGCAGGCGGGCTGTGACGCCTTTGCGCACCGGCGGGCGGTCACGGCGAGTGAGGTGGGGCTTCGCCGGGACCGCAGCGGCCCGAGGGCGTGTCCCGGGCGGACGAACGCCCGCCCCCGGACCATGGGGGCGGGCGTCGCACCGCTGTCCTCGCCACCGTCGGAACGTGGGCGATCTCACGTGCCCGGCTCGGACGGGGAGCGGTCAGGCGGCGTTGGCGAGCACCGGCAGGTAGCCGCCGGAGTGGCCGGCGGCCGTCGGGTGGTAGGAGTCACCGATGTCGAGCCAGTCGACGCTGTGCAGCCAGGAGCTGCCGGAGCAGATCTCGTGGCCGCTGAAGGTGGAGCGGACGTCGCCGAAGGTGAAGCCGTGGTTCGCGGCGACCTTGGCGATGGCGGCGTCGATGTGGTCCGCCGCCCCGTTGATGGCCGAGCGCTTGGTCTCGGAGAGGCCGAGGCAGGTGTTGCCGAGCAGGTAGAAGCGGGGGTAGCCGATCACGACGACATGGGCGGAGGGCGCCTTGCCGCGGATCACCGAGTAGAGGTTGTCGAGCTTGCCGGGCAGCGTCGAGTCGACGTAGGCCTTGGCGGTCGCGATACGGGAGAGACACGTGCTGTCGGACTGGAGCACACAGGTCGTCATGACGTCGGAGAACCCGGCGTCGTTGCCTCCGATGGTGATCGAGACGAGGGACGTGCCGGAGTTGAGCGGGGCGAGCTGGTTGGCGAGGACGTCGTCGGTCCGGGCGCCGGAGCAGGCGGTGAAGGCGAACGACGACGGGGTGTGGGCGGCGTTCCAGAGGTAGGGGTACGCCTTCGTGCTGCGGTCGCAGTTGCCGCTCGAGCTGATGTAGCTGCCGGCACCCACTCCGGAGGAGTAGGAGTCACCCAGGGCCACGTAGCCGCCTGCGGCGGCCGGTTGCGCTGCCTGCGCCGCGGCCGTCCCGGTGAGGACGAGGCCGACGGTCAGCAGAAGTGAGCCGACGTATGCGGCAATTCGGGAACGTCTCATGGAACCTCCCTTTAGCAGCTTCTCTGCCGCATCCGTGGTAGCAGCTACGCGCGTCACCTGGAAGTGTTCATGCCAAAAAAGCCGCGAACTCCCCCCGAACAAAGGGGTATAGGGGTGCTGACGGCCCCTCATGGCCCGCCCGCGGGCGACGGAGGCAGAGGCGGACAAGAACCCGTATGGGCGGGTTCCGTCAGTCCTGTTCTTCTTCCGGCGGGCAGACGGGGATCACGACGTGGCCATCAGCGTGGGCCACCCCGACGAGCCGCGCTCCGCCGACCGCACTCTGCCGACCGGGCGGCGCGGACCGGGCGGCGCGGACCGGGCGGCGCGGACCGGGCGGCGCGGACCGGGCGGCGGGGACCGCGCTACGGTCCAAGGCCCGTCCGCACGGCGCCGAGGAGCCGGTGAGCCCTTTCCCCTACGCCGGGTTCGCGCCGGCGGCGGGATGGCGCGGCGCGGGGTGCGGATCGCGGCGGGCCGCCAGGGCGGCGCGGACCGGGCTACGGTCCCAGGCCCGTCCGCACAGCGCCGAGGAGCCGGTGAGCCCTTTCCCCTACGCCGGGTTCGCGCCGACGGCGGGATGGCGCGGCGCGGGGTGCGGATCGCGGCGGGCCGCCAGGGCGGCGAGCCGGACGCTCCGGGCCGGCACGGTGCGCAGCCGGCGGCCGACACGCGAGGCACGGCCGGGAAACGGGGTGCGCGGGGCGGTCCGGTGACAGATCATGGCGGCATGTCTGCGAACCCACACGACGCTCTGCCGATCCGGCTCAACGTCGACGACTCCGACTCGCCGTCCGACGTCGTCGACGCGCTGTTCCTCGGCCGCTTCGCGACGGGCGAGCAGCCGTACTCCCACGCGGTCAACATCGACCGGGTCCGTTCCGGCGCCACGCTCCTGCCGGACGGCGCCCGGGTGCTGCGCGTGGCCCGGGACGACGACCGCAGCGCGACCCTCGCCGAGGGCGACGGCTGGACCCTGCTGGTCTCCCGCTGGAACCGCGGGGCGGACGTCACGGTCACCGCGACCGACGCCGACCTGGCCAAGCGGGTCCTCGACCAGGCCACGGACGGCGCGGCGGACGAACCGGAGCCGCAGCCGGAGAACGTGACGATGGGTTTCTGGTACGTCTCCCCCCGGCGCGGACCGCACCGCACCACCCGGCAGATCGCCGCGGGCACCTGGGACGAGGTCCGGGCGAACTACACGGCGCCGGTCGCGAACGCGATGGACCGTCTGATGAAGACCACCCCCGAGGACATCGCGGGCCGGCTCCTGCTGCTGCACGGCCCGCCCGGCACCGGCAAGACCTCCGCGCTGCGGACCCTGGCCCGCTCCTGGCGTGACTGGTGCCAGGTGGACTGCGTCCTCGACCCCGAGCGGCTGTTCTCGGACGTCGGCTACCTGATGGACATCGCCATCGGCGAGGAGGACTCGGCGGGCAAGGGCCGCTGGCGGCTGCTCCTGCTGGAGGACTGCGACGAACTGATCCGCGGCGAGGCCAAGCACACGGCGGGGCAGGCGCTGTCACGGCTGCTGAACCTCACGGACGGCCTGCTCGGCCAGGGCCGCAACGTCCTGGTCGGGGTGACGACCAACGAGGACCTGGAGCGGCTGCACCCCGCCGTGGTCCGGCCGGGCCGCTGTCTGGCCCGGATCGAGGTGGGCCGGCTGACCCGCCGGGAGGCGGTGGACTGGCTGGGCACCGAGGAGGGCGTGGGCCAGGGCGGCGCGACGCTGGCCGAGCTGTACGCGCTGCGCCGGGGCACCTCCCCGACGTCGCTCCCGGAACCGCGGGAGGGCGCGGACGCGGGCCTGTACCTGTGACCCGCTCTCCTTTCCCGCCCGGGCCGGTGGGGGGACAGCGGGACGCGCCGGTGTTCTGATGGGGGTATGACCCTGTTCGTCGGGACGTCGGGATGGCAGTACAAGGACTGGCGGGGGGTGCTGTACCCGCAGGACTGTCCGGTACGGCGGTGGCTGGAGGAGTACGCGGCGGCGTTCGCCACGGTGGAGGTCAACAACGCCTTCTACCGGCTGCCGTCGCGGGAGACCTTCGAGACCTGGCGGGAGCGGCTGCCGCCCGGCTTCGTCGTCGCGGTCAAGGCGAGCCGCTACCTCACGCACGTCAAACGCCTGAAGGACCCCGGGGAGCCGGTGCACCGCCTGATGGCGCACGCCTTCGGCCTCGGTGACCGCCTCGGCCCCGTGCTGCTCCAGCTGCCGCCCACGCTGCGCGCCGACGCCGGTCTGCTGGACGCCTGCCTGGCGTGCTTCCCGCCCGGCACCCGGGTCGCGGTGGAGCCGCGGCACGAGTCGTGGTGGACGCCGCCGGTGCGCGCCGTGCTGGAGGAGCGGGGCGCCGCCCTGTGCTGGGCCGACGTCCACGGCCGCCCGGTCACCCCGTTGTGGACGACGACCGGGTGGGGCTACGTACGTTTCCACGTGGGCCGCGCACGGGCGTGGCCGCACTACGGCCGCAGGTCCCTGGAGACCTGGGCGGACCGCATCGCCACGGCCTGGCCGGCCGGCCGGGACACGGACGTGTACGCCTACTTCAACAACGACCCGACGGCGGCGGCGGTCCAGGACGCGACGGCCTTCGCCCACGCGGCCCACCGCGCGGGCCTGGCCCCCACCCGCACCCCCGCCCGACTGCCCGCCCGCACCTGAGCGGCGAGCCCCCGCCCGGCGGTCGTAGCGCCGGGGCCGACGGCCGCGCAGGAACAGCGGCCGTACCCGGACCGACGGCCACGCCATAACAGCGCAGCGCCCGTACCCGGACCGACGGCCACGCCCGGCCCGGACGGGCCCCGCCCAGCCGGAGACGGGCGGCTCACGCGCGGCAGCCGGACACGGAGGGCAGCACGACCGCCCCCGACGGGCAGCACGGCCGGGCCGGGAAGGGCGTCGCGCCCGGAGCGGCAGGGCCCGGCAGCGTCGAAGTGTCGCGCCCGGGCGCCGGAAGGGCTGTCCCCCGAGTCGCCCCGCCCCCGCCCCGCTCTCCCCCCGGCGCTACTTCCCGTACGCCGCCCGCAGGGCGTCCCGAGCTGCCGCGAGGGCCGTGGACTCGTCCAGGCCCAGTCGGCGCGCGCGTTCCGCGAAGGCCTGGGCGGCGGACGCCGCCTCGCGGGCCGCGGCCGAGTCCGCGGCGGCCACGAACGTGCCGTTGCGCCCCCGTGTCTCGATCACGCCGTCCGCCTCCAGCGCGCGGTACGCCTTGGCGACCGTGTTCGCGGCGAGCCCGAGGGACTCGGCCAGCCCGCGCACCGTCGGCAGCCGGTACCCCACCGGCAGCACCCCCGACCGCGCCTGCTCGGAGATCTGGGCCCGCACCTGCTCGTAGGGCGGTGCGCCGTCGTCGACATGGATGCTCAGGGTCACGGGGTGATTCTCGCGCACCCGCGCGGCGACCGGCGTACCGGAGGGCCGCGGACCGGCGGAAAATGGGAGGCGTACGGCTGGGCCCGCCCCGTAGCGTGCGCGCCCATGACCGTGATCGTCCGTGACCTCCGCCCCGACGCGCCCGCCGACCTGGAGGGCTTCGCCCGCGTGCGCCGGCTGGCGCTGCCCTTCATCCTGTTCACCCCCGAGTCCATCGCCCACACCCTCACCCGCATGCACCCCGACGCGCGCTACCGCCCGCTGGTCGCCGTCGCGGACGGCGAGGTGATCGGCACGGCGCAGGTGCACCTGGCCCACGAGAGCCCGGAGCCCGGCCAGGGCAACATCAACGTGTACGTGCATCCCGAACACACCGGACGCGGTGCCGGCACCCTGCTCGTGCGCACCGCCGAGGAGTACCTGGCCGCCCACGGCGCCGTGCGGCTGCACTCCTGGGTGCTGGACGCGCCCGGCAACCGCGCCTTCGCCGAGCGGCACGGCTACCGCAGCAGCCGCTCCGCCCACTTCCTCCGCCTCGACCTGGCGGGCGCCCCGCTCCCGCCGCTCCAGGACCCGCCGCCCGGCGTGGAGCTGCGCCGTGGCTCGGACTACGCCGCCGACCCGCGCCCGCTGTTCGACCTGGACGCGGAGACGGTGGCGGACGAACCGAGCGACGTGGGCGCGGAGTTGACCGACTACGAGGCCTGGCTGGAGGAGACCTGGCGGCACCCGCTGCTGAACCCGGAGCTGACGTCCGTGGCGGTCGTCGAGGGCCGTCCGGCGGCCTTCACCCTGGCGTACACGGACGGCGGCACCCGCTACAGCACCGGCATGACGGGCACCGCCCGCGCCTTCCGCGGCCGGGGCCTGGCCAAACTCGCCAAGAACGACTCGCTGCACCGCGCCCGGGCGGCCGGCGTCACGGAGGCGTTCACCGGCAACGACACGGGCAACGGGCCGATGATCGCGATCAACAAGTGGTTCGGCTACGAGGTGTGCGCGACGGAGGTGCGCTATGTCCGCGAACTCGACTGATCCGCCGGGCACGGTGGACGTCGTCCTCGTCAAGGGCGGCCGTACGAAGATCCGTTACCCCGCCGTGCCGGTGGCGGACGACGGCGTACGGATCGTGGTGCGCGCGCCGTGGGCGGGCGCCGGCGTACGCGACTTCGGCTTCGTGCGCTTCGAGCCGGGCGACGTCTTCACCGAGTACTACTGGCGGGACCGGTGGTACGCGGTCAAGGAGGTCCGCGACGGGGGCGGGCGGCTGAAGGGCTGGTACTGCGACATCACGCGCCCGGCCGTGCGCACGGGCGCGGAGCTGGTCGTGGAGGACCTGGACCTGGACCTGTGGCGCTCCGCGGACGGCACGGACGTACTCCGCCTGGACGAGGACGAGTTCGCGCGGAGCGGCCTGACGGAGCGCGACCCGGCGGCGGCCGGCGCGGCGGTGGCGGCCCTCGGCGAGCTGGAGGCCCTGGCCCGCGAGGGCGGGTTCACGGCACTGCTGGCCTGAGCCGGGCGCGGGCGCTCGCGCGTGCCGGGGCACCACCGCGCACCGCCCGGCCGGTCGGGCCGGGTCGCCGGGTCGGGCCGGGTCAGGTCAGCGCCACCACCGCGTACCGCTCGTCGGGCACCTCCTTGCCCCAGAGCAGGGCGTCGGCCGACAGGTGGTCGACGCGGGTGTGCCGGGCGAGGGGCGTGAGGAGAGTGAGAAGCCGCTCCGTGGGTATGCCGACGGGCGTGACCGTGCCCCAGACGCCCTCGATCAGGACCAGCCGCCCGGCGGGCCGCAGCAACTCCCGCCAGTGCCGCAGCGCACCGGCGGGATCCGGCAGCGCCCACAGCACGTGGCGGACGAGGACGGTGTCGAAGCGCCGCTCCCCCACCGGCGGGCTCGCCGCGTCACCGACCAGGAACGCCGCGTCGCGCCCCGCGAGTTTCGCGCGGGCCAGGTCGACCATGGCCGGGGAGCTGTCGACGCCGGTCACCCGGTGCCCCTGTTCCGCCGCGAGGAGCGCGAGGCTGCCCGTGCCGCAGCCGAGGTCGAGGATCTCGGCGGGACGCTCGGGCAGCCACTCGCGCAGCCGCTCGGCCCAGGCGGCCCGCACCCGGGGATCGCGCAGCCCGTGATCCGGCTCGTCGTCGAAGACGGCCGCCTGCGCGTCCCAGTCCACCGCCGCTGGAGCCGGACTCCGGCCGGCCACGTCACCATCGGTCGTCGTGTGTGCACTCATGGCCCCAAGAGTGACACCCACCACTGACAGCCGGATCGTGACCGCCGCCACAGACACACCCGCACCGATGAGGAACTCTCGCCACAAAGGTCTACCTCCGTGAGAACACGGAACCCGGTAGACGTCGAAGGAGGCACCGATGCGCCGCATGACAGTGCAGAAGCCCCTGAGGAAGACCGACACCCGCCGGACCCGCGAGGAGACCGACGAACGTCCCGCCGGACGGCCCGAGGTCCGCAAGGACATCGCGCGCACCTGGTGGCCGGAGGGATGACCGGTCGGCGGTGCCTGAGACGCGCCGGAACCGGCCTGCCGCGCACCCCGCGCACGCCCCCTGTCTGAACGCAGTCTCAGCGCTCCCTCGACGCGAGCCCAAGGATCTCCCCGCACCGCCCTCAGCAGGCGATCTCCCAGTTCCGCGGGGCTGGTTTCCGACCCACCCCAACTCCACGGGATCCGTCCCCCGTACCAGGGGCCGTCAGACCCGTACCAGGGCTGGTCGGAAACGACCGTCGCGAGGAGAGTTCCGCCACGCCCGCACGCCCCCGCCGCCGGGCCACCAGCTCGCCGCACCCGGCCTGGCGTCGCTCGCCCTGACCGCTCCCGCCTCCGCGCACGGCACGATGGGCGGCCCGGTCAGCAGGGTTTTCCAGTGCTGCGCCGAGGGACCGTAGAGCCCGAGGCCGGCGGCGGACACAGCACCCGCACCCGCTGCGGGCGGCGCCCCGCAGGCCACCACGACCGCCGGCCGGGGCCAGAACCTCGCCGAGACCGGCGGCGACGGCACCATCCCGTACGTCGCGGTCGGTGGCACCGCCGCGGCGGCGCTGTTCCGCTCGGTGCGGCGACGCGTCCGCCGGGTCAGCTGAACACGGACGCGCAGGTGGTGGCGGTGGCGTGCGCCGGGTCGAGCGCGTTGGCCACCTCGTGGAAGGCGATGCGGTCGACCGTGCCGATGGCCACGTGCTCGGACAGGTCGAGCGGGCAGAGGTCCTGCAGCAGGACGTTGTGGACGTCGGAGCCGCTGAGGTACTGGGTCCGCCAGGGCGTGGCCACCTCGTCGTAGCGGGTGGCGATGACCGTGTAGTGCACGCCGGGCACGGTGTCGCCGCCCGCGTCGAGCTTGGTGACGAAGGCGGACCCGGCGATCTGGTCGGCGAGGCCGGGCGTGGCGGCGGAGAGCAGGCCGGCGGCGCCCGGGAAGTACGGCAGCAGGTTGGTCAGGCCGTCGAGGGTGGTGCCGTGGCTGTCGGGCGCGATGCCGACGAGGGCGTTCACCTTGGCGGCCCCGCCCAGGAACTTCAGGTAGTAGCGGGGCATCAGGCCGCCCTGGGAGTGGCCGACGAGGTCGGCTTCGGCGGCGCCGGTGGCGGCGAGCACTTTGTCGATGAAGGCGGAGAGCTGCCCGGCCGACTTGTCGATGGGGCCGAGGCCGTTGAAGACCGGGACGCCGGGCAGTTGCCCGTAGTCGAGGGAGAAGACGCAGTACCCGCGGGTCTGGAGGTAGGGCGCGAGGCCGAGCCAGTTGTCGACGGAGTTGCCGAAGGTGCCGTGGACGAGGACGACGGGGCGGGGATGGGCGGCGGACGGCTTGCAGCCGTAGTCGTTCCAGCCCGAGCTGGGAGCGGAGGCGTGGGCGGCGGTGGCCGGGACGACGGCGACGGCGGCGGCCAGGAACAGGGCGGCCAGGTATCTGCGGGCGCGCTGGAAGGGCAGCATCGTGTGATCTCCTCGCGACTCAAGGAAGGTGCGACGGCACTACGCCCTGTGATCCGGATCACCAGGATGCTGTTCACTCGTCAAGTTACGGACGAGTAGCTCAAGTGTGAAGTTACGCGTCAGTAAAAACTTGGCGGGGCGCCGGGTGCGCCAACGCATGTGGGTGATGACGAATCTGACTTGCCGTCACCGACCAAGGCGACGATGCCGACGTACCGTCCGCGGCGAGCCGACCGCCCGGGTCACCAGGCCGGCCGCACGGGCCCGTACGGTGCGATCCGCGCCAGCCGCTCCCCCAGCGCGCGCACCTCGTCCTCGCCGAGTGCAGCACTCCATCCCCGCACGGCCTCCGCGGCCGACGCCTCCGCCGCACGGGTGCAGGCCCGGCCCCGCGCGGTCAGCACGATCAGCCGGGCGCGCGCGTCGCCGGGGTGGGGCCGCCGCTCGGCGTACCCCTTGCGCACGATCTCGTCGACGAGCTGGCTGGCCGCCTGCTTGGTGACCCCGAGGTGGGCGGCCAGCTCCGTGACGGTCGCGCCGCCCGGTGCCAGCCGCGCGAACGCGAAGCCGTGCGCGGGCCGCAGCCCCTCGAAGCCGCGGGCGACCACACCGTCGTGGATGCGTTGCGTCAGCTCGCCGGCGACGGCGAGCAGGGCGGCGGACAGGGCCATGGCCTCGGAGTTCTGCACGGGGACATTGAAACACCCTTGACCAATTGGTCAAGTTGCTTGACTATGAATCCCGAACACTTGGTCAAGCAGCTTGACCACTTTTCCCGTTCCCCTGAGGAGGCCCCATGCCCGTCGTCCGCGCGTCCGAAGCCGTGACCCATGAGATCCACGGCGCCCGTTTCGTCTCGTACGCCGCCCCGCTCACCGGCTCCAGGGAGCTGTGCGCCTGGCGCGGCGAGATCCCGGCCGGCACCCGGGCGCCCGCCCACACCGTCACCCACGAGGAGATCTTCCACCTGCTCGACGGCGAGCTCCTGATCACGCTCGACGAGCGCACCGAGCGCGTGACCGCGGGCGACACGGTGATCATCAACCCCGGTGCGACGCTCACCGTGGAGAACCCCACGGACCGCACCGCCGTCTCCTGGGTCACCACGTCCATAGGCCTGCGCGCCCGCCTTGCGGACGGCACCGTCCTCACCCCTCCGTGGGCCAACTGACCGCGCTCGGAAAGGGGTCAAGCGGCCAGCGTCCCCGGCATCACCGCGCGCGGTCCGAACCTGGCCCGCGCGCGGTCCGCGACCTCCTCGATGCGGCGGAGCTTGTCGTCGGCGGGGTCGAAGGTGAGCTGGTGGGAGGCGTGTTCGGCGGGGTCCAGGCCCTCGGCGCGCAGGGCGAGCGCGCGGACCCGGGCGCGCTGGAGCCCCAGGGCCTCGTACATGCCGTACGCGAGGCCGGTCAGCGCCGCCGAGTGGGCGGTGGGTTCCGGCAGCGTACGGGCGCGGACGGTGGCGGACCGGTCGGCGTAGCGCACGGTGAGGGTCAGGGTGCGGCAGACCTTGTCCAGGGCGCGCAGCCGGGCGCCCAGTTCCCCGGCGGCCGACAGCAGCGCGGCGCGGTGCCGGTCGGGGTCCAGTTCGTCGCGGTCGAAGGGGCGTTCGGTGGCAAGGGACCGTGAGACGGCGTTGGGGACGACCCGGCCGCGGTCGACACCGCTCGCCTTCTCGCGCAGTTCGCGGCCCGCCTTGGCACCGATCAGCCGCTGGAGCGTCGGCAGGGGCGCGGCGGCGACCAGGCCCAGGGTGTCCAGGCCGTACTCGCCCAGGGTGCGGGCCGTGGCCGTGCCGACACCGGGCAGCGCGGTGACGGGCCGGTCGGCGAGGAACTCCGCGACCGCGGCCGGTTCGGCGGGTACCGCGCAGGTCAGTCCGGGCCGGGCGGCGCGCAGGGCCACGCGGGCCAGCATCGGGCCCGGCCCGGCGCCGATCGCGCAGTCGACGCCGAACCGCGCGAGCGCGCGGACCCGGATCACCGACGCCAGTTCGATCGCGCCGCGCCCGAAGTACCGTTCGGCGCCGCGCAGATCGGCCAGCGCCGCGTCGGGCGGCAGCGCCTCGACCACCGGGGTGAACTCCTCCAGCAGCCCGAGCAGCCCCGGCAGGGCCGCCTCGTACATCGGGGGCAGCTGGAAACGTACGCAGAGAATGGTCATCCCGCACTCCCTGGACTCTGGTGCCACAACTTCCTTCCGCTCGCGGGCCCTTCGCCCGCCGGGCGCAGATCCGCCCATGGGTGCATCTCGTATCCGGTGGGCATCCGGATACGGCGGTCGCGGGCGGTCTCCATCGGGTCCGGCGCCGCGGAGCCGGCAGGCGCGGGCCGGCCGTCCGACCCGGCGAGCCGGGCCCGCCGCGCACCGTCACCGTCCTCCGTGGCGGACCGCGCACCGTCCCCGTCACCGTCGCCCGTGGCGGACCGCGCACCGTCCCCGTCACCGTCGCCCGAGGGGGACCGCACACCGTCCCCGTCACCGTCTCCTGCGGCGGACCGCGCCGTGCCGTCGAGTCCGGCCAGCCGGGTCGCCACCTCCTCCAGGCCGCCCCGGGCGCGCAGTTCGGCCAGTTCGGCGAGGTTCCAGGCGGCGGCGCCCACCACGCTGACGCTGCGCGGGCCACGCCGCTGCACCACTCCGCGCACCAGCAGCAGCCAGGAGTGGAAGACGGTGTGCGCGCAGGCGTCGTGGGAGTCGTCGAAGAAGGCGAGGTCGACCAGACCGGTGCCGTCGTCCAGCGTGGTGAAGATGACCCGCTTGCCGGACCGGATCGGCGGGGTCTGGGTGGCCGCCTTGGCGCCCGCGACCAGCACCGTCTCGCCGTGCCGGGCCTCGCGCAGCCGGCGCGCGGAGACCACGCCCAGCTCGTCGAGGAACGCCCGGTGGTCGTCCATCAGATTGCGCGAGGCGTCCATGGACAGCACGCCCAGTTCGGCGCTGAGCCGCTCGGTGTCGGACAGGTCGGGCAGCCCGGCCGCGGCGGTCTTCCGGCCTCCGGCCAGGGGCAGTTGGCCGCCGCCCGCGCCCCGGGCGCCCCGGTGCAGCTCGGTCAGGTGCAGTTGCAGGTCCCGCCGGTTGGCACCGAACGCGTCCAGCGCGCCCACCTGGGCGAGCCGGGCGGCGACCGGGCGGCTCGGCCGGGCCCGCTCCCAGAAGTCGAGCAGCGAGGCGTACGGCTGCCCGTCCGCGATCCGTGCCGCCTCGGCCTCGCTGATGCCGTGCACGTCGCGGAGCGCCAACCGCAGCCCCCACACCTTCGATTCAGACACCAGTTCGATACGGTGTGCGACCCCCGACCGGTTCACGTCCAGCGGCAGGATCGGCACCCCGCGCCGCCGCGCGTCCGCCAGCAGCAGCCGCTTCGGGTACATGCCGGGGTCGTGGGTGAGCAACCCGGCGTAGAAGGCCGCAGGATGGTGTGCCTTCAGCCAGGCCGACTGGTAGGTGGGCACGGCGAAGGCCACCGCGTGCGCCTTGCAGAAGCCGTACGACCCGAAGGCCTCGACGATCTCCCAGGTGCGCCGAATCGTTTCTGCGTCATACCCCTTCGCCGCCGCGCGCTGCGCGAACCACACCTTGATCCGCCCCTGCGACTCCGGGTCGGACAGCCCGCGCCGTACCCGGTCCGCCTCGTCGCGCCCGCAGCCGGTCATGAGGTGCACGATGTGGATGACCTGCTCGTGGAAGACGACGACGCCGTACGTCTCCCGCAACGGTTGCGCCAGGTCGGGATGCGGGTAGCGGGCGGGCGCCCGCCCGTGGCGCGCCTCGATGAACGGCCGCACCATGTCGGCGGCGACCGGGCCGGGCCGGAAGAGCGAGATGTCGACCACGAGATCGTGGAACGTGGCCGGCTGGAGCCGCCCCACCAGGTCGCGCTGGCCCGGGGACTCGATCTGGAAGCAGCCCAGGGTCTCGGCGGAGCGGATGAGCCGGTACGTCGCCGGGTCCCCCTCCGGCACGGAGTCCAGGTCGATCCGCTCCCCCGTCGTGCGCCGCACCTCCGCCACCGCGTGCGCCATCGCGGACTGCATCCGCACCCCCAGCACGTCCAGCTTGAGCAGCCCGAGGTCCTCCACGTCGTCCTTGTCGAACTGGGACATGGGCAGGCCCTCGCCGCTGGTCGGCACGACCGGCGTACGGGCGAGCAGGGAGGCGTCCGACAGCAGCACTCCGCACGGGTGCATGGCGACCCCGCGCGGCAGGGCGTCCAGGGCCTCGACCAGTTCCCACAGCCTGCCGTACTTCTCCTTCTGCCCGGCCAGCGCCTTCAGCTCGGGCAGTTCCTCCAGCGCGGCGCGGGCGTCGCGGGCGCGGATGTGCGGGAAGGACTTGGCGACGCGGTCGATCTCGGCGGGGTCCATGGACAGGGCCGCGCCCACGTCCCGGACGGCGTGGCGGACGCGGTACGTCTCCGGCATGGCGACGGTCGCCACCCGCTCGGTGCCGAACCGGCCGATGATCTTCCGGTAGACCTCCAGCCGGCGCGCGGACTCCACGTCGATGTCGATGTCGGGCAGGACGAACCGCCGCCTGGACAGGAAGCGCTCCATCAGCAGCCCGTGCTCGACCGGGTCGGCGTGGGCGATGCCGAGCAGGTGGTTGACGAGGGAGCCGGCGCCGGAGCCGCGCGCGGCGACCCGGATGCCCATCTTCCGTACGTCGTCGACGACCTGGGCGACGGTGAGGAAGTAGGAGGCGAAGCCGTGGTACGCGATGACGTCCAGCTCGTCGTGCATCCGCTCCCAGTACGCGCGCCGCCCGGCGTAGCCGCGCAGCACCATGCCCGCCGCCGCCCGGGAGGCCAGCGTGCGCTGCGCGGTGCGGCGGGCGGCGCCGACCAGGTGCGGCTCGGGGAAGTGGACGGTGCCCATGCCGAGGTCGTCCTCCGGGTCGACCATGCACTCGGCGGCCGTGGCCCGCGTCTGCTCCAGCAGCCGGTGGGCCGCCTCGCGCCGGAAGCCCGCGGCCTCGACGATCCGCTCGGCCGCGTGCAGCATGGCGCCCGGGTCCTTCAGCCAGGCCTCGCCGGAGTCCAGTTCCTTGGTGGCGTCGATGGGGACCAGACGGCGGGCGGCGTCCAGGACGTCGGCGACCGGGCCCTGGCCGGGGTCGGCGTAGCGGACGGCGTTGCTGAGCACGGGCCGGATCCGCTGCTCGGCGGCGAAGCCGACGGTCCGGGCGGCCAGCCGCAGGGAGCCGTGCCCGGTACCCGTGCGGCCGTGCCAGACGGCCTCCAGGCGCAGGGCGTCGCCGTAGACCTCGTGCCAGGGGACGAGGAGGCGCGCGGCCCGGTCGGGGCGGCCCGCGGCCAGCGCCCGGCCGACGTCGGAGCCGGGGCCGAGCAGCACGGTCAGGCCGTCGGCGTGGTTGTCGGGCCAGGACAGGACCGGGGTTCCCGACGGGGGTCCCCCCTGCTCGGGCGAAGTCGAGGGCTCGGGGGCGGTGTGGGCGGCGCTGACCAGGCGGCACAGGTCGGCCCAGCCGCGGGCGCCGTCCCGGGCGAGGAAGGTGACGCGCGGGGTCGACTCGTCGACGAAGGCACCGCCGCGCACCGGCGAGCGGCGCCGCTGCGGCCCCCCGGACCCGTCGTGCCGCGCCAAAAGGCCGTGCCGCAGGGACCCGTCGCCCCGCACGGCGTCGCCGCGTCGCGCGGGAGCACCGGGGCGCGGGCCCGGGTCCGGGCGTACGCGCTCGGGTTCGGCCACCGCGAGTTCCGTGCCGAACAGCGGGCGGACGCCCGCCGCCGCGCAGGCCTTGGCGAAGCGGACGGTACCGGCGAGGGTGTCGCGGTCGGTGAGGGCAAGGGCGTCCATGCCCCGCTCGGCGGCACGCTCGGCCAGCCGTTCCGGGTGCGAGGCGCCGTAGCGCAGGGAGAACCCGGAGACGGTGTGCAGATGCGTGAAGCCCGGCACACGCACCTCCCGCACTCGTGAGCCCGCACGAACAAGCTCTCGAACATCAGTTCCACTACCCTCCCTCCACCATAAACCAATTTCCGAACGTCTGTGCGACATCTGTTCGGGCGTGTCCCACCTGCGCGAACGCCCGCCGCCACGCAGCGTGAGGACACGACGCACCCGCCCGCCCGCCGGTACCGCCCCCTTCCTCCAGGAGGTCGAGGACGCCGTCACCCCATCCTGCCGGTGGTGATCGCGGACAACCCGAGCGCGGGCGGTGCCTTCCCGCTGCCGCTGCTGCCGCCCTTCTGGCAGGCGATCGGGCCCGCCCTGCCGCCGGGCGCGGGAACGTGGGCGGCCCGCTCGATCGCGTACTTCCGGAGCAACGCCCTGCCGTCCGCCCCCCGACGACACCTTCACCGACCCGGGAACCGGAACCGGCACCGGCACCGGCACCGGCACCGGCACCGGCATGAAGACGTGAGAGCCCCGCCCTCGCGCGTGCGGGGACGGGGCTCCCACCGATCCCGTGGGGTACCGGGGACCGATCCCGTGGGGGGGCCGGGGTCCGGCCGGTCAGCCGATCTCGGCGCCGGTCGCCGACAGCGCTTCGGTGACCGGCTGGAAGAACGTCGTACCGCCGGAGGTGCAGTCGCCGCTGCCGCCGGAGGTCAGACCGAGCGCGGTGTCGCCGTCGAACAGCGAACCGCCGCTGTCACCGGGCTCGGCGCACACATCGGTCTGGATGAGACCGCTGACCGTGCCCTCGGAGTAGTTCACGGTGGCGTTCAGACCGGTGACCGTGCCGGTGTGCACGTGGGTCGTCGAGCCGCTGCGGGTCACCTTCTCGCCGACGGTCGCCTCGCCCGCTGCGGTGATCGTCCGCGTGGACCCGTCGTAGAGGTCGACGGCGCTCGGGTGGTCGACGGGGGCCGTGTACTTCACCAGGCCGTAGTCGTCCCCGGGGAAGCTGGAGCGCTCGTTGCTGCCGATCACGGTGCCGTCGGCGTCCGACCAGGTGGAGATGGCGGCGGTGCAGTGACCCGCGGTGAGGAAGTACGGCTGCCCGCCCTTGACCACGTTGAAGCCGAGCGAGCAGCGCCCGCCCGAGCCGGTGATGGCGTCACCGCCCGCGACGAAGGGCTTGAACCGCCCCTTGGACCGCTTGAGTTCGGCCTTCCCGCCCAGGCCCTCTACGACCCTGGAGAGCTTGGTCCACGCGGCCTCGGAGACCGTTCTGTCGGCGGTGACCACGACCTTGTCGGTGACCGGGTCGGTCGCCCACGAGGTGCCGGGCACGGTCGCGTCCTTCGCGAGCTTCGCACGGGCGCCGTCCAGTTCGGCGAGGGTGTTCTCGACGACTCTGGCCTTCGCCCCCGCCCGCTCGACCGTGCGCGCGGCGGTCCGGTCCAGCACGTTCACCACGAGGTGATGGGAGCCGGCGTCGTAGTACGCGCCCGCCGTGCTGCCGGCCCCGAGGCCCTTGAGCAGGGTCGAGGCGAGTTTTCCGGCCGCCGGGGCGGACAGGGCGCGGGCCGCGGGGGTCCGGTCCGGCTCGCTGGCGTTCGCACTCTGGAAGGTGACTCCCGCGGCGACGAGGGCGGCGACACCCGCGACCACCACGGTCGCTCGGCGCCGGGGTATGCGTCGGTGCTTCAACTGACGTCCTCCTGTGGGGGACCGGCCCGGGAGGTTGTGGGGACCTCGCGGACCGGAAGGATGGGGCGCCCACTATTCCGAGGCCCACAGGGAGCACACAAGGTCGAGTTCTGGACGGGCGTACGTCAACCGGCGTACGCCCCTTATGGCTTGAGCGTCCGAGGTCGCACCACCCCCGTTCGCTCCGCAAACACTACGAGCGAGTAACCTGTCGGCGCTCTGTGAGGTCTACTCCTGTCCGGATCTCGCCCCTCGCGAACCGGGCCCGGAGCCAGAACCCCGGACCTGCGAACCTCCCCCGGAACAGACGAAGGCCCCCGCACACCGGTCGTGTGCGGGGGCTCGCCTGCCGTCGGCCGTGGGGGCGGCCGAACTCACCTGTGGAGCGGTCAGTACACGTGGACCCCGTAGGCGCTCAGGGCTTCGGTGACCGGCTGGAAGAACGTCGTACCGCCGGAGGTGCAGTCGCCGCTGCCGCCGGAGGTCAGGCCGTACGCCGTGCTGCCGCCGTACAGCGGACCGCCGGAGTCGCCGGGCTCGGCGCAGACCGTGGTCTGGATCAGACCGGAGACGACGTCGCCGCCGCCGTAGTTGACCGTCGCGTTGAGGGCGGTGACCCGGCCGCTGTGCGTGCCGGTCGTCGAGCCGCGGCGGTAGACGGTCGTGCCCACTGAGGGCGTGGCGGCACTCGTGATGTCCTGGCTGCCCACGGCACCCGACTTGGTCACCGAGCTGTTGGTGTACCGCACGATGCCGTAGTCGTTGCCGGGGAAGGAGGAGCCGGCGGTGGTGCCCAGCGTGGTGGTGTGCGCGGAGTTCGACCACCAGGTGCCCGCGCCGTCGGTGCAGTGGCCGGCGGTCAGGAAGTAGTAGTTGCCGCTGGAGTCCTGGACGTTGAAGCCCAGCGAGCAGCGCCAGCTGCTGGCGTAGATGGCGTCGCCGCCGGAGATCAGCTTGTTGAACTTGCCCGGTGTGCGCTTGATGGTCAGGGCCCCGGAGTCGGTTCCGGCCTGTTGTTTGATCCTGTTGATGTCGGCCTGGGAGACCGTGCTGTCGGCGGTGACGACGACACGGTTGGTCTTGCTGTCGACGGCCCAGGCGGTGCCCGCGACGTCGGCCTTGAGCACCGAGTCGCTCGCCTTGGTGAGCTGGGCGGCGCTGAAGGTGCTGGTGTCGGCCGCGTGCGCGCTGGGGACCGCGAACGCGGCGGCGGCCACGAGCCCGGAGGCGAGGGCGACCAGCCGGGTCTGTCTCGTGATGACGGTGCGGGGGGAAGTGCGCTTGATCCTCACTTGTCGTTCCTCCACAAAGGAAGTCGGGGGCCCGCGTGGGGTCGGGGCCCGTGAGGCGCAGAGCCAGGGGCGAGTTCCGGGTTCCGGATACGTTGTGCCCCTGACAAGCGCTGTGGGGGAGTATTCGGCCGAACGGCCGGTCGGCGCAAGAGTGCCTTTCGGCCGTGCGACTGTGTGCGGTTCGAGTGGACTGTGTGCGGTCCAGGCGGATTGACGGTGCGTCAGCGGTGTGGCGGCGGTGTGCGTCGCGGCTCAGCGCAGCGTGCGCTCCCCCGCGGGTATCGCGAGGTCCAGCGTGTTGCCCGGCGGCGGGAAGGGACAGATGAAGTGGTCGGCGAACGCACACGGCGGCAGCACGGCACGGTTGAAGTCGACCGTGGTGCGGCCCTCGTCGTCCGGCGCCCCTGGGTGCAGGAAACGGAAGCGGAAGCTGCTGTCCCCGCTGGTGGTGTCGGCGAACACCGCCCACAGCCCGCCGTCCGGCTGCTGGGCGACCTGGAGCGACAGATCCCGCCCCTGGAGCGTGAACGCCAGTTCCCCGGCGAGCCCGAGGCCGCGCTCGCGCCCGTCCGCGTTGGGCACGCGCACGGTGCGGGCCTCCCCGTACGGGGTGAAGCGCCCCGGCACCGACCAGCGCGGGTCGTACGCGGTGGCCGCGATGCCGCGAAACGCCCCGCGGGCCGCGGACGCCGGGTCGAAGTCCCGTACGCCCCATGCGCCTTCGCGTACGAGCACGACCAGCCGGCGCTCGCCCAGCGCGACCCGGGCGTCCGCCACCGCCGCGGTGTCGGCGCCGAGCCGCACCCGCCCGGCCAAGGGCCGGCCGTCGACGGTCAGTCCGTCCGCCTCGGCGGCGGTGAGCACGACCGCGTCGCCGTCGGCCGCCCAGCTGCCCGAAACGCCCGGGAGCAGACCCTCCGGGTGGTCCTCCAGCCAGTGCGTGCCGGTCAGCGCGAGCGGCCCGTAGGGAGCCGACACCGTCTCGGTGCGGTCCTCGTGCCACTGCTTCCACCGGTCGGATGCGTCCGTCATGTGATCAACCCTTCCATGTGCGGCCGTGCGGCCAAACCGAGGTGCGGGCGCAGCGTGGCGCCCTGGAGCGAGTACGGGAGAACGAAGCCACCGGGGGGCCGGAAGCGGCGGGTTCGGCGGTGGTGGGCGCGATCCCGGTACCGGTCACGGTCACGGTCGCGGAGGTGGTTCCGGTTCCGGTTCCGGCCTCGGTCGCGGTTCCGGTCCGCGCCCGGAGGCGGGGGACACGCCCGGTACGGCCGCGACGGGCCGGCGCGCAGGCGGCCCCCGGCCGCGGCTCCCCGCCCCGGCCGCCGTCCGAATCCCCCGCCTGGATGACGACCGGATGGCCCCGGGACGAAGACGGCCGCCCGGCCTGCGGAGAGGACCGCGGTGCCGACCCGGTCACGCCGCTCCTTCCGCCCCGGCGCGCCGCGCGCCGGACCGGCCGGTACGGCGGTCGACGGGCCGGGCCAGTCCCAGGTGCTCGCGCAGGGTGCCGCCCGGATAGAACGTGCGGAACAGTCCGCGGTGCTGAAGCAGCGTCACGGTGCCGTTGACCAGCCGCTCCAGGTCCCGGCGCGGGTCGGAGGGCACGAGGTGGAAGCCGTCGACGGCGCCCTCGCGGTGCCAGGCGGCGATCAGTTCGGCGAGGTCGACGGGGCCGCCCCGGTACAGCGGGCCCCGCGCGGTCCGGCGCAGGCCTCCCCCGCCGCCGGGTTCCCGGCCGTGCTCGGAGCGGGGGAATTCCCCTCCCCTTTCCGCCGCGTACTCGCCGTCGCGCAGGTCGATGGCGAGGCCGGCCAGGACGCGCAGGGCGCCGGGGTCACGGCCGGACCGGGCGGCCTCGTCACGGAGCCGGTCCCGGACGGCCGCCGCCTGTGCGGGATGCGTCGCGTTCACCAGCACCACGTCCGCGTGGCGTGCCGCCGTACCGCACGCGTGACCGCCGGTGGCTTCGGCCACGCGGACGAGGTGCCCTTGCGGGGACCACGGCGCGACCGGAGCACCCCGCCCAGCACCGTCCCGCTCAGCACCGTCCCCCTCCGTGCCGCCCCCCTCCGTGCCGCCCGGCTCCGTGCCGTCCCGCGGTCGCGCGGCCTCGGCGGCGGCCGGGCCGGCCGGTGCCCCGAGCCGCCACCCGGCCCGGCCGCGGCTGACCCGGTCGAGGGCCGCCACGGCCGCCTGGACGGGGCCGGGTTCGGTGTGCGTGGCCGTGACGGTGGGGACCAGTCCGACGCGGTGCGTGGCGGGTGCCACCTGGGACAGGACCGCGAGCGCGGCCGGGCCGGGGCGCGCGGGACCGTCGTCGAGCGTCACGAAGTCGAGGCCCCCGCTCTCGGCGAGCCGCGCCGACTCCACGTAGGACGCGGCGTCGTACGCCGACTGCCGGTCCAGTGCGGCAGCCAGGTGCAGCAGCCTCCGGCCGGGCGGAGCGGTCATCGCGGGGGTTCCCTTCTGTGGCGGGCCGGGCGGGGCGAGGTCGGTGACGGGCCGGGCGGGGCGAGGTCGGTGACGGGCCGGGCAGGGGGGCGGGGCGCCGTGCCGACGGTGCGCGGGTCACAGGACCTTGGAGAGGAACGCCCGGGTCCGTTCGTGCCGCGGCCGGTCGAGCACCTCACCGGGCGGCCCCTGCTCGACGATCCGCCCGGCGTCCATGAACACCACCGTGTCGGCGACCTCCCGCGCGAAGCCGATCTCGTGAGTGACGACGATCATGGTCGTGCCCTGCCGGGCCAGGTCCTTGATGACGTCGAGGACTTCGCCGACCAGTTCCGGGTCGAGCGCGGAGGTCGGCTCGTCGAAGAGCAGCAGCCGGGGCTCCAGGGCCAGCGCGCGGGCGATCGCGACGCGCTGCTGCTGGCCGCCGGAGAGCCGGGCGGGGTAGTCGTCGGCCTTGTCGGCGAGCCCCACCCGCTCCAGCAGCAGCCGCGCCGCCTCCAGGGCCTTGGCGCGGGGGCGCTTCAGCGCGGCGACGGGCGCCTCGACGATGTTCTCCAGGACGGTCAGGTGCGGGAAGAGGTGGAAGTTCTGGAAGACGAAGCCGATCCGGGTGCGCTGTCCGAGGACCTCACGCTCGGGCAGCTCGTGCAGCCGGTCGCCCGAGCGGCGGTAGCCGACGAGGGTGCCGTCCACGCTGATCGCGCCCCGGTCCACCTTCTCCAGGTGGTTGATGGTGCGCAGCAGCGTCGACTTGCCCGAGCCTGAGGGGCCGAGGATCACGGTGACCTGACCGGTGTTCACTTCGAGGTCGATGCCTTTGAGGACCTCCAGCGAACCGAAGCTCTTGTGGACGGACCTGATGTCGACCATGACGCTCATCGCGGGGTTCCTTCGGTGCGGGGGGCGGGGGGGACGGACGGGAAGAGGATGCTCGGGGGACGGTGGCCGACGGCCGGACTCACCCGACGACGTGCGGGGCCGACGCGGGAGCCGCTGCGGAACCCTCCCCGGGCACCGCCGCGGGACCCGGCCGGGGGCCCGGCGCGCGCAGGAAGGTCAGCACCGCGCGGGCGGTGGCGTCGTTCTGCCGGAACGCGGGGCCGCCCGTGCGCGGCCGGGTGAAGGCGCCGGGCGTACGGCCGTCGGTGAACGGGCCGAGCGCGAAGCGCCGGGGATGCGGGCGGCCGGCCCGGTCCAGGATCCGGCCGTCGGCGCGGTCGACCCGGAGCAGGCCGTCCGGGGTCTCGGCGGCCCCCTCGGCGTGCAGGGCGCGCAGCAGCGGGTCGCGGGTGCGCCGCACGGTGGGCTCGGGCAGCCGCGCCTCGACCAGCGCCCGTGCCTCGACCACGGCGCCGGGCACGGTCTCGCTCGACGCCCGGAACACACCGTCCTCGGCGGTGACGCGCATGTCGGCGCCGACGAACCTGAGGACGCCCGCGCGGGACAGGGCGAGCATCTGCCGCAGCCGGGGCCCGGGTGGTCCGGAGGCGAGGGAGCTGAAGAAGCCGTGCCACCAGGGCCCGATGTCGCCGAGCCGGGTCAACTGGCCGTAGACGGACAGCAGTCCGAGGAAGAGACCGAGGTCGGCACTGTGGGCGGGGTCGTGCCGCCGGCGCAGGTCGGCCTCGATGCGGCCGCGCAGCGCCGCCTGGAGGTCGTCGGGCGTGTCGTACCGTACGCCGTGCAGCGGCCGGTCGAGAACGGCGAGGTCGAGCCGGTCGGCGGGGCCGGGCACGGCGGCGGCGACCAGGTCCCGGCGCTCCTCGGGTCCCCCGTCCGCGTACGCCTCCTCGAAGTGCGCCCAGGCCATGGCGGTGCGCTCGGGGTGAGCGGTGAACAGCCGGTGGTAGTGGGCGAACCCGAGTTCCTTCTCGACCAGCGGCCACAGGCCGCCGCCTCCCCCGCCGACTTCTCCGCCGCCGCTCCCGGGCGGGACGCTCCCCCATCCACGGAAGCCGGCCCCGTCCACACCGTCCGGACCGCCCGTGGCCGACAACGCGCCGATCGCGTCCGCACCGAGGAACCGGGGCAGCGGCGGGCGTTCACCGGTGAGGTCGTAGCCGATCTTCGAGTGGTACGGGACCCCGCGCCGCGAACCGACGTACAGCACGGGCTCCCGCCCCGACGGCACGTAGGTGTCCTGCTCGTGGCGACCGCCGCGGCCCTCGGTGAGCAGCACCATGAGGTCGACGAAGGCGAGGCCGAAGCCGCGGACGACGACCGGGTCGCCCGCTCGCAGGGCGGACAGGTCGCTGTCGGCGGTGAAGCCCGGCGGCAGGTGGACCAGGCCGTGGTCGCGGGCGTAGGCGGCCAGCCGGGCCTGTTCGTCGTCGGGTTCGGCGTCCAGGTGGCCGAGGGCGAGCACCACCAGGTCGGCGAGCAGGGGGCGCGGGCGGCCCTCCAGCCACACCTGCTGGCGGCCCTCGCGCGGCCCGCCGACCCTGAGCGCGCGCCGCCGGTGGTGGTGGACGGTGACGCCCGCGGGCAGCGCGGCCACCGCCTCGTCGTACACCCAGCGCAGGTAGGAGCCCTGGACGCGGCGGTCGGTGAAGGTGCGGCCGGGCAGGCCCGCCCACTGGTGCAGGGTGGGGCCCTCGCGCACCGGTCCCGCCATGTCGACGGTGTCGTCGGTGAACATGGTGACGTCCTCGGCGTGCGAGTTCATCCACAGCAGCGGTGACTGCGCGGCGCGCCAGATGCGGCCGGCGCCGGGCGGCCAGGGGTCGACGAGGTGGATGTCGAGGCCGTCACCGGCGTACAGCTCGGGGGCGTTGGCGGCGATGCGTTCGAGCAGACCGGTCCCCCGCGGGCCGGCCCCGACGACGACGAGCGAGGACGTCATCGGGTGCGCTCCGTGCCGCGCGCGTAGTGCTTCTCCACGTAGTGCTGGCCGACGCTCAGCACCGAGGTGACGGCGGTGTACCAGAGGGTGGCGACCATCAGCAGCGGGATGACCTGGTACGTCTGGTGGTAGATCAGCTGGGCGGAGTACAGCAGGTCCTGGACGGCGATGACGCTGACGATGGAGGTGCCCTTGAGGGTGCCGATCAGCATGTTGCCGGCCGGGGGCACGATGGAGCGCATCGCCTGCGGGAGGACGATCCGCCGCCAGCGCCGCCACTGGCTCAGGCCGAGCGCCTGCGCGGCCTCGATCTGACCGCGGTCGACGGAGAGGATGCCGCCGCGCACCACCTCGGCGGCGTACGCGGCCTCGTGCAGGGTGAGGCCGACGATCGCGACGGTGACCGGTCCGAGGAGGTCGACCGTCCTCACGCCGAGGATGTGCGGGTACAGCGCCCCGATGTTGAACCAGAGCAGCAGCTGCACGAGGATCGGTATCGAGCGGAACAGCCAGACGTAGCCGCGGCTCACGGCGCGCAGCACCGGGTTGGCGGAGAGCCGGAAGACGGCGAGCAGGGTGCCGAGGACGAAGCCGAGCGCCATGACGACGGCGGTCAGCCACAGGGTGAGCCAGAGTCCGCGCAGGACCGAGTCGGAGGTGAAGTAGTCGGCGACGACGTCCCATTGGAACGCCTTGTTGCGCACGACCGAGGTCAGCGCGAGGCCGAGCAGGGCGAGGACGACGACGGCGGCGGCCCACTGGCCGGGCCGGCGGCGCGGCACGATGCGCAGGACGTCGGCCGGTTCGGGGGTGCCTGGGCTGCCGGGAGCGGCGGGGGCTTGGGCGAGGGTGCCGGAAGACATGCGAAGACTCCGTGACGTAGGTCGAACACGGGTGGTGCCTTCACACGGGAGCGCCGGGGGCGCTGGGCGGCCGAGCCCCTCAGCAGGGCCGTTCCCATGAGAGTACGGGCGGGTTTCCCTCCGTTGTCAAGGGCGTCCAGCATATGAGCCGGACGTCTCAACGTGGTTGACGGGAATCCGGATGCCTGTTCCACTTGGCCCATGCATCCGCAGCAGTGGCTGGTCACGCGCTCCCACATCGACTTCGGTCGAGTGTGGTCCTGTTCTTGTTGAGCTGAGCCGACCCCCTGCGCGCCCCGGTGTCTCCGGGCGCCTTCGGTGTTCTCGCCTTCCTTCACCTTCCTTCGCCTTCCCCCCCGCTTCCCCGCCCGCGCCTTCCGCGCCTCCCACTCCTTTCGCGCCTTCCGCGTCCTTCTCCTCGCCTTCACACGCGCACCCCTCCCCTCGCGCCGCCTGACACCCCTTTCCTTCCAGGAGACCGCACACCATGCGTACGCCCTCGCGCGCCCGTAAACGGCATTTCATCCCCTTTGCCCTGATCAGTTCTGCGGCCCTGCTGCTCACCGCGTGCGGCTCCGGCACGGGCGGCGCCGGATCCGGGGGCTCCGTGGCGGGCGCCGCCGAGGCCGCCGCCGAGATCCCGACCGCGGACGTCGTCTCCGGGGTCCGCGAGGATGCGGCCGCCGCCCGCCTGCTGCCGTCCGGTGTACGGAGCCTGACCATCGCGTACGCCGTCGGCGGCACCCCGCCCGGCACGTCCTACCTGGGCGACGGCAAGACGCTCGCCGGCCAGGACGTCGACTTCGCGAACGCGGTCGCCCGGGTGCTCGGTATCCGGCTGAAGACGCAGCAGGCCGGGTTCGAGGCGATCCTGCCCGCCCTCGACAGCGGCAAGTACGACCTCGGTGCGGGCAACTTCGGCGTGACCGAGGAGCGGCGCCGGACCATCGACTTTGTCACCTACATCAACGACGGCCAGGGCTTCGCCACCCGCGAGGACAGCGGGCTGGGCAAGGTCACCGACCTCGCCCAGCTGTGCGGACTGAACATCGCCACCGGCGCGGGGACCACCTTCGAGGCCACCCTGGAGCAGAACGCGCACCGGTGCGCGGACGCGGGCAAGAAGGCGTACAAGGTGCAGACCTACAGCGAGTCCGGCGCGCTGTGGTCCTCCTTCCAGCAGGGCCGCAGCGACGTGGTGATGTCCACGATCAACGGCCTGCGGTACGCGGTCGCCCGGCAGCCGGGCCTGAAGTTCCTCAACGAGTTCCACCGCCTCGACGTCGGCTTCGCCTTCAAGAAGGGCACGAGGCTGGCGCCGGCCTTCCGGGCAGCGGTCAACAGGCTGATCTCCGACGGGACGTACGCGAAGATCCTCGACAAGTGGGGCACGACGGCGTCCGCCATCAGGACGTCCCGGATCTCACCACCGGAACTGAAGTCCTGACGAACCGGCAGCGGCCGTCCCGGCGGCCGCCGCCGCCCGCGTCCTAACAGTCGCAGCCGCAGTCGCAGCCGTCGCAACTGCAGCAGTTCCCGCAGCAGTCGCAACAGTCACCGCAGCCGTCGCACCCGGAGCAGTCGCAGTCGCAGTCGCGGCACCAGCCCTCGCGCCGCTGCCGCGACCACGGGCTCTCGAACTCGGCGGCGCAGCACAGTCGGCAGGTGCAGCACAGGCCGACGGCGACCGCGCACCCGGTGAAGAAGCCCCGCTTGCCGGGGCGCGGCGGTTCGCCGCCGAAGGGGCTGCCGCCGCCGGGGTGCGGGTGGCCCGGGTCGTGCGGGGCCTGCGGCTGCTGCGGGGCGTACGGCCCCTGCGGCGGACCGAAAGCCCCGTCCGGCGCGTGGCCGCAGGACCCGGTGCCGAAGGCACGGTCCACGGACCGCGGGAGTTCGTGGACGAGCAGCAGGTGCGCGAGCCGTCCGTCCGCGAACTCGGCCTCGCGCAGGGCCAGCCGGATGCCGTGCACCGCGTCGTCGGCGAGCCGGCGGGCCTCGGTGAGCGGGGTGCCGGTCGCGGTCAGCGGGTTCCAGGCGCCCGACGCGGCGTCGGTCTCGCGGTCCTCCACGGCGTCCAGGAGGTGGGCGAGCCGTCCGAAGAGGCGGCCCGCCTCGGCGAGGGGTTGGGCGTTGTCCGGCCGTCCGGCGAGCACCGCGGTGTGCGCGAAGGCCGCGGCGGTCGCGGTCTCGGTCGGTTCGGTGACGGTCAGGACCGGTGTGCCGGGTCCGGCCAGCGACTCGATGCCGACCTGCCGGTCCACCGCGTCGACGAGGACGGCGGTGTCGAAGCCGACGTCGGCGCCGGTGCGGGCGCCCGCGCGCCCCCAGCTGTCGGCGACCTTGCGCGCGGCGAGCGCCACCGGCCTGCGGGCCAGCAGTCCGTCACCGTCGGCGACGTGGTCGCGCACCTTGGCCGAGGCGAGCACCAGCGAGACGGCCGCCGCGAGCCGGGCGCCCTCCCCCTGCGCGACGGAGGCGGTGCGCATCCCGCGCAGCGGGCACGGCCCGGCGGTACGCCGCCACGCCCTCGCCCTGCCGTCCTTGCCGGCCTCCACGGCCTGGCGGCCCGACACGGCCTGAGCCTCCGTCAGGACCGATATGAGCAGCCCGTCGTAGTTCGTCACGACCCGGGCGAACTGCCCGTGATCGCCGCGCAGGGCCAGGCACAGGCCGCACAAGTGGGCCATCCACTGGGCTTTGAGGTGCTCACCGAGCCGGTGACTGCAGGGTCTGACGATTCCGAACACGACGATCCCCCGTGGTGTCTGCGACGTTGAGCTGCCGCATCGTACCGACCGCCCTGTTCACCCGTACGCATCACCGCTCACCCGAGTGCCGTCGACCATCATATTTCACTCACGGTCAGCATCGGTGTAGGGCATGACCCTTGGGGCACAAGGCCCTCGACGGATCCGCTGTGCACCAGTACCGTCACAAACCCCCCGTGCGGCGTCTATCCACTTGGCGCGCTGTCAGCATCATGGATGACCATAGGGATGCGAGAAGCAGAAAGACCGCTGTGAGAGGAGGCGTCCATGGGATCGGTACGCAAGGCGAGTGCGTGGCTCGGCCTCGTCGACGACAACGAAGACGAGCGCTACTACGACGACGACTACTCCGAGGGAACCGAGTCCGGGGACGCCTGGGTGACCGACCCGCGGGTGAAGGTCGCCGCGGACACGGCCGAGGACAAGGGCCGCCGGATCGGCACGGTGACGCCGGACAGCTTCCGGGACGCCCGCGCCATCGGCGAGCTGTTCCGTGAGGGCGTGCCCGTCATCGTCAACCTCACGGCGATGGAGGCGGGTGACGCCAAGCGTGTGGTCGACTTCGCGGCCGGGCTCGTCTTCGGTCTGCGCGGTTCCATCGACCGGGTGTCCACGCGGGTGTTCCTGCTCTCCCCCGCCGACACGGAGATCGTCAGCGGGGACCCGGGGGCGCACCGGTCGGACGGCTTCTTCAACCAGAGCTGAGGCAGGGCCGCACGCCGGCCCTGCCCCCGCCCGGGCCTCGTACCAGGGCCCTCCGGCTCACCGGAAGGCGTCGATCCCGGTGAGCGCCTTGCCCAGCACGAGCTGGTGCATCTCGACGGTGCCCTCGTAGGTGAGCACCGATTCGAGGTTGGTCGCGTGCCGCATCACGGGGTATTCGAGGGAGATCCCGTTGGCGCCGAGGATCGTGCGCGCCGTGCGGCAGATCTCGATCGCCTCCCGCACGTTGTTGAGCTTGCCGAAGCTGACCTGCTCGGGACGCAGGCGGCCGGCGTCCATGCGCCGCCCCAGGTGGTGGGCGAGCAGGATCCCCTTGTGCAGTTCGACCGCCATGTCGGCGAGCTTGGCCTGGGTGAGCTGGAAGCCGCCGATGGGCCTGCCGAACTGCTCGCGCGAGCGCGCGTAGTCCACGGCGGCCGCGAAGCTGGAGCGGGCCGCACCCATGGCGCCCCAGACGATGCCGTAGCGGGCGTGGGACAGACAGCTGAGCGGGCCGCGCAGCCCGGTGACCTCCGGGAGTACGGCGTCGGCGGGCAGCCGTACGTCGTCGAGGACGAGTTCGCTGGTGACGGAGGCGCGCAGCGACCACTTGTGCTTGATCTCGGGGGCGGAGAAGCCCGGGGCGTCGGTGGGGACGACGAAGCCGCGGATGCCGTCCTCGGTCTGCGCCCAGACCACGGCGACGGCAGCGACGGACCCGTTGGTGATCCACATCTTGCGCCCGTTCAGCACCCAGTCCCCGCCGTCGCGCTTGGCGTGGGTGCGCATCGAGGCGGGGTCGGAGCCGTGGTCGGGTTCGGTGAGCCCGAAGCAGCCGATCGCCTCGCCGGCCGCCATGCGGGGCAGCCACTGCTGCTTCTGCTCCTCGCTGCCGAAGCGGTGGATCGCGTACATGGCGAGGGAGCCCTGCACGCTGACGAGGGAGCGGATGCCCGAGTCCGCCGCCTCCAGTTCCAGGCAGGCGAGGCCGTACTGGACGGCGGTGGCGCCGGCGCACCCATAGCCGGTCAGGGACATGCCGAGCGCGCCGAGGCCGCCCAGCTCGCGTGCGAGTTCCCGTACGGCGGGCAGTTCGCCGCTCTCGTACCACTCGGCGATGTGCGGCAGCACGCGGTCGGCGGCCCAGTCGCGCACGGTGGCGCGGACGGCGAGGTCCTCGGGGTCCAGCAGGTCGTCGATCCCGAGGGGGTCGGCGGGGTCGAACGGGGGCAGCGACGGTTTCGGTGACGACGCCGGCATGGGCACCTCCGACTAGTTAAACTAGCAGCGCTAGTTACACTGCTCCGGCCCGACGTTACGACGCGCCGGGGTCCGCGTCCAGCGTCACGCGGAGACGCGGGACCGCTCGACCTCGCGCTGCGCGGGCAGCTCCACCGCCGCCTCGTCGCACTGCATCACGCGTGGCAGCCGCAGCGCCGCCGCCGCGCCCAGCAGCAGCAGTCCCGCGCTCACCAGCAGCGTCACGTGCAGCCCGTGCACGAAGGAGTCCCGGGCCGCCCGCCGCAGGGCCGCCCCGGCCGGGCCGCCGAGGCGGCCGGCGACCTCGTAGGCCTCCCCCAGCGAGTGCGACGCCCGCCGCGAGGCCCCCGCCGGAACGCCGGGCACCCGGGCGACGCCGGGCGCGTACGCCGCGTTCATCACGGTCCCGAGCAGGGCGATGCCGATGCCGGCCCCCAACTGGTAAGAGGTCTCGCCGATCGCCGCGGCCCCGCCCGCCCGGTCCGCCGGCGCCTCGCTCAGCATCGACTCGTACGCGCCGAAGAGCGTCGTCTCCAGGCCCAGACCGAGCAGCACGAACCCGCACAGCAGCAGCCCGGCCTCGTCCTTGCCGCCCATCGCGGTCAGCACCACCACGGCGGCCGCCGTCAGGCAGAAGCCCGTGCACACCATGCGCCGCGGCCCGAACCGCCGCAGGACGCGTGCGCCCACGAGCCCGGCCGCCATCGCGGCGAAGGTCAGCGGCAGCAGCCGCAGCCCCGTGCTCAGCGGCGACAGCCCGAGCACCAGTTGCAGGTACTGGGCCGCGATCAGCTCCAGGCCGACCAGTGCCAGCATCGCCAGCACGATGCAGCCCACGGCCGTGCTGAAGGCGGGCCGCGCGAACATCCCGAGGTCCACCAGCGGATGCGCCCGGCGCCGCTGCCGCCGTACGAAGGTCACCAGGAGGACCACGCCCAGCACCAGCGGCCCCAGCGTCAACACGCCGAGCGGCGCTTCACCGCCGCCGAGCCGCTTCACGCCGAACACGGTGCCGAACAGGCCCGCCGCCGCGAGCACCGCCCCGATCACGTCCCAGGGCCCTTCGCGCTCGCCCGTCGACTCGGGCAGCAGCAGCCGCCCCACCGGAAGGCTGACCAGCATCAGCGGGATGTTGACGAGGAAGACCGACCCCCACCAGAAGTGTTCGAGGAGGAAGCCGCCCAGCAGCGGCCCGACCGCGGCGCCCACGGCCGCGACCGCGCTCCAGACGCCGATGGCCAGCGCGCGCTCGCGCCGGTCGGGGAAGACCTGCCGCAGGATCGACAGCGTGGCCGGCATGATCATCGCTCCGCCGACGCCGAGCAGCGCGCGGGCGAGGATCAGGGTCTGGGGGTGGTGGGCGAAGGCCGCGACGGCGGAGGCGACGCCGAAGAGGGCGTAGCCGAGCAGCAGGATCCGTCTGCGGCCCACGCGGTCGCCCAGCGTGCCGAAGAGGATCAGCAGCGAGGCGCAGACGAGGGGATAGACGTCGACGATCCAGAGCAGTTCGATGGCCCCGGGCCTGAGGTCCTCGGTGACGGCGGGCACCGCGACGTGCAGGACGGTGGCGTCCACCGCGACCAGCAGCAGGCTGACGCAGAGCACGACCAGGACGACCCAGCGGCCCGCACCGTCCCCGGCCGCCCGGCGGCGCTGCCCGAGGGCCGCCGCGGTCGTACCGGACATGCCGGACATGTACGTACCTCCCAGATGAACCCTCGCCTCGGCGGGCCCGCGGAGTGGGGACGTTCCGCGACAGGGCCTGGGCCGGGAAGGAGCGGTGGCCCCCGGCCCGCGCAGCGAAGTGCGAGTGACACGGCAGCCTACGCGAGTCCCCCGCCCGGGAGCGTGGCCCATCTCTCACACTCCGGACGGAACCCGTGTGGCGTACACCACTCCCCCGTCCGGCCAGACCGCCCCGCCGGTCCGGCCGGTCCGCCGCACGGCCGATAATCGAGCCCGTGACCGATCTTGCGACGCGCGTGGTGGCAGCCCGCCGGACAGCCTGGCGCCGGGCCGCCCCGGCCCTGTGCGGGTACGCCGCCGTGCGCGCCCTGGGCCTGGTGCTCCTGACCGTCTGGAGCGCCGCGCGCGGCAAGAGCGGGTACACCCTGCTGACCGCCCGCTGGGACTCCCTCTGGTACGCCAGGGTCGCCGGGGGCGGCTACGGCTACGAGGTGCGCCTGCCGAACGGGGACGTCCACGCGGACCTGGCCTTCTTCCCGCTGCTGCCCTGGCTGGAGCGGCTGGGGGCCGCTGTGGGCCCGCTGTCGTACGCCGACGCCGGGTTCGCCGTCAGCCTGCTCGCCTCGCTCGCGGCGGCCTGGGGGATCTTCGCGGTGACCGACCACGTGTACGGCCGCCGCGCGGGGACCTGCGCGGTGCTGCTGTGGGCGGTGCTGCCGGTCGGGATCGTGCAGTCGATGGCGTACAGCGAGTCGCTGTTCACTGCGCTCGCCGCCTGGTCGCTGTACTGCGTGCTGACCGGCCGCTGGGTCGGTGCGGGGGCGCTGGCCCTGCTGGCCGGGCTGACCCGGCCGGTCGGGCTCGCCGTGGCCGCCGCCGTGTGGACGGCGGCCGTCGCCTCGCTCGTCCGCGAGCGCCGCGCGGCAACCCCCACCGCCCTGCCCGCCGCCGGTCCCGGCCGCCGCCTGCTCGGCATGCTGCTCGCCCCGCTCGGCGCCGCCGGCTACGTCCTGTGGGTCGGCCACCGCACCGGCGGCGGCCTCTTCGGCTACCTCGACGTCCAGGCGGGCTGGCGCAACGGCTTCGACGGCGGGTACGCCTTCGCGCGCTTCGCCGGCGACAAGTTCACCTCGTTCCCCTCGGCCCTGGCCGGGCTGGGGCTGGTCATCGGGGTGGCCCTGGTGATCCGGCTCTACGTCACCGGCGTACGGCAGGGGCAGCCGCCCGCGCTGCTGGTGTACTCGGGGGTCGTCACCGCGCTCGCCCTGTGCGCGTCGAGCTACTTCGGCTCCAAGCCGCGCCTGCTGCTGCCCGCCTTCCCGCTGCTGCTGCCGCTCGCCCTGGCACTCGCCCGGCTCCGTGTCTCCCGGGCGGCTTGGGTGACGGGCGGGATCGCGCTGGCCTCCGCCGTCTACGGGGCGTTCTGGCTGAACGGCTCGGGACCGCCGTGACGTGCCGTGTACGAACGGTGAATTCCACCGGAGCGTTCCACCAACGCATTCATAAAGGCTCGATAAGAGCTTCCGGAATGATCAAAGGAAATGCATGCCGGTGAGCGCTCCCATTGGTGAAATCCAGGGAAATCAGGCCCGGTTGAGAGCTTTCCCACATCACATCGTCATCACAAACCACGTGATTCGTCAGGGAACTGCGCTCACTCGCTGTAACGTCGATTAGGTGCGTACCGAAGGAACCCTCACCCGCCTGGACCGGGTGTTCGCCAGGCTGGACCGTGAGCCACAGCGGCCGGCGCACATCGACATGCCGAGAATGAGCAGGCACCGGGTCGTGCTGTTCTCGGCGACCCTGGCCTTCTACCTGGCGATCGTCTGGGCCGTGGTGACCACCTCCTGGCTGGTCCGGCTGGACTGGCAGGTCATGTTCTTCCGGCCGTACCAGCAGTGGCCGCAGATCCACGCGTTCCTCGACTACTACGTGGTCCTCGGCCAGCGCGGCCCCACCGCCGTGATGGTCGCCTCCTGGCTGGGCTGGCGCTCCTGGCGGCAGCACACGCTGCGCCCGCTGCTCACCCTCGGCGCCTCGCTGCTGCTGCTGAACATCACGGTAGGCGCCGCGAAATACGGCATGGGGCGGCTCGGACCGCACTACGCGACCGTCATCGGCTCCAACGAGATGGGCCTCGGCGGCGATATATTTCCCAGCGGCCACACCGCCAACGCCGTGGTGACCTGGGGCATCCTGGCCTACCTGGCCTCCACCCCGACCGCGCGCCGCTGGCTGTCGGCGCTGTCGGCGGTCACCTCGCTCGGGGTCGGCCTCACCACCGTCTACCTGGGGACGCACTGGCTCAGTGACGTGGTCCTCGGCTGGGCCGCGGGCCTGCTGATCCTGCTCGCGCTGCCGTGGTGCGAGCCGCTGATCGCCCGGACCGAGAGCGCGCTCTTCGACCTGCGCGACCGCTGGCGCGCCCGCCGCGGCCTCCCCCTCCCGGTGCCCGCCCCGGCCCTGCCCGTCGGCGCGCCCGTGGTGCACAAGCCGCGCACGCCCGCACCGCAGGAGGCCCCGGCGACCCACGGGGCGGCAGCCGGCCGCTCGGCACGCACACCCGCCCACCTCGTCCCCGGCCCGCACGCACCCCGCGGCGAACGCGCCCCGGTCCCCCCGGCGGGCAACCGCAGGCAGCAGCACCCCGACCGCGTCCCGCGCGACACCACCCCGGCGCCCGCGGCCCGCTCCTGAGCACGCCGCCCCGCTCCTGAGCACGCCGCGCCGGGACGCATGAGGCGCCCTCAGCCCTTCCAGGCGCGGGCCACCCGCCCGTCCCTGACCTCGAAGTTGAGCCGTCCGACCCGGTACTCCATGGTGATGATCGCGCCCGGCGGCAGCGAGCGCACCGTGGACCAGCCCCGCTCACGCGCGAACCGCTCGGCCTGAGCGGCCTCCAGGCCGACGTACCGTTCCGGACTGTCCTGGGGCTCCGCGGGCGGAGTGGGGATCGGTGCCATGGCTCCACGCTAGGCGGCGAACCCCGGGCGGGGAAGTCCGTCAGGGCCCCACTGATCACATATGCGTTCTGTAGTCACGACAGCTCATACGCTCCCCCGCGGTCCCTCCTGTCACGTTTACATCACAAGATCACCACGGTCGGACTCCTCGAACTCCGTCACCCGCGCGAGCGGCTCCGTCCCCCTTCCACGGGCAATCGAACGCAATTCCCGTACGTCACGAAGACACCGGGGAAATGCCCCGCGGAAAGCACCGTGAGAAACAGGGGCCGGTGCCGCCACGCGTGCGGCCGGACATTCCACCGCCATTCGCCACCGCCCGGAGAACCGGATCCGCACAGGGAATGCACTGCTCCTGGACAGCCCTCCCGCCCCGCCCGGCCCGCGCGCCAGGCGCCCGGGACCGCCGTCCGGCTCCCTCCCCCAAGATCCACCGCCCGCCGGGCAGTTGACAGCGCGTGACCGTCCATTTACAGCAAGTGATCACGCACGGGAAGAGGTTCGATTCCGTGTCCCGCAGGGCGTGACTCCCCCGCGGATCGTCCGTTGTCTTCTTCATGAGCCGGGGGCCCTCCCGGTTCATGGGCCGGGAGCCACCCGGCCCCGCCACGCACCGCACCGCATCCCGAGGAGCCACCCGTGCCGCGCATGCTCGACGTCAGCGACGCCGTACGCGCCGAGATCGGCGACGAAGAAGCCGACCGGCTGCTCGCCGGAGAGAACGCCCCGGGCAGTTACGACTGCACGTCCTGCCGTACCCCCGGCGACTCCGCGCAGGAGCGCACCAGCACCGTTCTGTTCGTCGGCGACGAGACCGCCGTCCTCGCCTTCGCCCACTCCACCTGCCTGCCCTCCCAGGTCGTCCAGGTCACCGAGGAGCAGCTGCGGGGCGCGGTCCGCTCCATCAACGCGGACACGGGCGGCCAGGCCGCCGCCGGGCTGCCCGCGCAGGGCACGCAGCAGCAGACCGCACCGGAGCAGGCCGCCCCCCGGCAGGCGGCGCAGGAGCAGGCCGTGCTCGGCGTGACCAGCGGCCTCGTACTGGTCGCCGGGGAGCTGCACCCGGCGCTGGTCGTCGAGCCCACCGCGCCCATCGTGCGCCCGGGCACGACCGGTCCCGGCGACGACTTCCTGACGCTGCTCACCGAGCAGGGCTACGCGCCCATGGCCGACCTCGACTCCGTGCCGCCGGTGCTGCACGGGTGGTCGGTGCTGCTCGCCATGGGGCAGCTGCACGCCGTCCTCCAGCCGGGCGCCGAGGGCGGCGGGCCGGCGGCCTGGTGGCAGGCGCACCAGCCGCTCCAGGTCACCGAGGGCTGGCGGGCCGCGGCCAACAAGCACCAGCAGGTGCTGATGTTCGCGGCGCCGGTCGGGTCCATCGGCCGCCAGCCCCGCGAGGATCTGCTGCGCAACGCCCTGGACAAGGCGGCGGCGCAGGGCAGGCTGGTCGCGGCGACGCTGCCGCTCGCCGGGACCTGAGCCGCATCTCTTCCGGTTCGGGGTCGTTTGGACATACGTGCACGCATATGACGTTCCCCGCCGCCAGTCCTACCAGCCGATCCGTTCCGCGCGGGCGGCCCAGGATCCGATGGGCCCCTCGGCCACGCCCATCTACGACGCGCTCTACGCCGAGTACGTCAAGTCCTACCGGACACTGCCGGGCGACCGGAGCGGCGAGGAGGACCTGGGCTTCGTCGCGTTCGGGAACCTCCAGCACCGCACGGGCTCGAACGCGTACATCGCCTACGGCGCGGGGGCCTACAGCACCCGGCACGGCACCGGCCAGCAGCAAACACAGTGGCAGCGCGTCGGGACGCTGGGGCGGCAGGAGAGCGGCACCGGGATGCAGCACGTCCCGGCAGCGCTGCCGCCCGCCCCGCGGCGCGGTGCGTGAGGCACCACCGCACCGGCGTACGGACACGCGGAAGGGCGGCCCCCCGATATCGGGGGGGGGGCCGCCCTTCCGCCGTCGTAACGGCTTCCTCACTTCTTCTTGGCGCCGCGCTTCTCCCGCACCCGCACCGAGATGTGGATCGGCGTGCCCTCGAAGCCGAACTCCTCGCGCAGCCGGCGTTCGATGAAGCGCCGGTAGCCCGCCTCGATGAAGCCCGAGGCGAACAGGACGAACCGCGGCGGCTTGGTGCCCGCCTGGGTGCCGAACAGGATGCGCGGCTGCTTGCCGCCCCGGATCGGGTGCGGGTGGGCGGCGACCAGCTCGCCGAGGAAGGCGTTGAGGCGGCCGGTCGGCACCCGGGTCTCCCAGCCGGCCAGCGCGGTCTCGATCCCCGGGACCAGCTTCTCCATGTGCCGCCCGGTGCGCGCCGAGACGTTCACACGGGGAGCCCAGGCGACCTGGCCCAGCTCGGTCTCGATCTCCCGCTCCAGGTAGTAGCGGCGCTCCTCGTCGAGGGTGTCCCACTTGTTGAAGGCGAGGACGATCGCGCGGCCCGCCTCCACGGCCATGGTGACGATGCGCTGGTCCTGCACGGAGATGGACTCGGAGGCGTCGATCAGGATGACGGCCACCTCCGCCTTCTCGACGGCGGCGGCGGTGCGCAGGGAGGCGTAGTAGTCGGCGCCCTGCTGGAGGTGGACGCGCTTGCGGATGCCCGCGGTGTCGACGAACTTCCAGGTGACCCCGCCCAGTTCGATCAACTCGTCGACCGGGTCGCGGGTGGTGCCCGCCAGTTCGTTGACGACGACGCGCTCCTCGCCGGCGACCTTGTTCAGCAGCGAGGACTTGCCGACGTTGGGGCGGCCGATCAGGGCGATGCGGCGCGGACCGCCGACGCCGCCGGCGCCGAAGCTCTCGCGCGGCGCCTCGGGCAGCGCCTCCAGGACCCGGTCCAGCATGTCGCCGGTACCGCGGCCGTGCAGCGCCGAGACGGGGTGCGGCTCGCCGAGTCCGAGGGACCACAGGTAGGCGGCGTCCGCCTCGCCATTGGGGCCGTCCACCTTGTTGGCGCACAGCACCACGGGCTTGCCTGCCTTGCGCAGCAGCCGGACGACGGCCTCGTCGGTGTCGGTGGCGCCGACCTTGGCGTCGACGACGAAGACGACCGCGTCGGCGGCCTCGATGGCGTACTCGGCCTGGGCGGCGACGGAGGCGTCGATGCCGAGGACGTCCTGCTCCCAGCCGCCGGTGTCGACGACCTTGAAGCGGCGGCCCGCCCACTCGGCCTCGTAGGTGACGCGGTCGCGGGTGACGCCGGGCTTGTCCTCGACGACCGCCTCGCGGCGGCCGATGATGCGGTTCACCAGGGTCGACTTGCCGACATTGGGGCGGCCGACGACGGCGAGCACAGGCAGCGGACCGTGTCCGGCGGCCTCGATGGCGCCCTCGACGTCCTCCAGGTCGAAGCCCTCTTCGGCGGCGAGCTCCATGAACTCCGCGTACTCGGCGTCGCCGAGCGCCCCGTGCTCGTACTCGTGCTCGGCCGAGCCGTCGGGCTGGATGTCGTCGTTCATGAAGTCCGTACCTCGTAGTTCATCGTGGTGGTCGGTGGATCATCACGGGGCCGTGGTGATCCACTACTCGAGTGTGTGCTAGCGCCGGGTGAGGCGCCTGGCGTTTTCCAGGTGGTCGGCGAGCTGCTTCTGGATGTGCTCGGTGGCCGTGTCCAGTGCCCGCCGGGTGCGCCTGCCGCTGCCGTCGCCCGCGTCGAAGGGCTCGCCGAAGACCACGTCCACGCGCGAGCGCAGCGGCGGCAGCCCTCGTATCAACCGTCCGCGCCGCTCGGAACTTCCCAGTACGGCCACCGGGACGATCGGCGCCCCGCTGCGGACGGCGAAGTAGGCGAGGCCCGCGCGCAGCGAGGCGAAGTCGCCCTCGCCGCGGGTGCCCTCCGGGAAGATGCCGAGGACCCCGCCCTGCTCCAGGACGCCGAGCGCGCGGGTGATCGCCGTGCGGTCGGCGCTGTGCCGGTCCACCTGGAGCTGGCCGATGCCGGTCAGGAAGGACCCGAGGGGGCCGATGAACGCTTCCTTCTTGATCAGGAAGTGCACCGGCCGGGGCGCCACGCCCATGACCATCGGGCCGTCGACGTTGTGCGAGTGGTTGACGGCGAAGATCAGCGGGCCGGACGCCGGCACCTTCCAGGCGCCCAGCACCCGTGGGCGCCACAGCCCGTACATCAGCCCGACGCCGATCCGGCGCCCGACCTCCGCACCGCGCTCGGACGAAACGGACTCAGCAGTCACTCGGCGGCCCGCTTCTCCTCGACGAGGGTGACGACGCACTCGATGACCTGGGCCAGCGTGAGGTCGGTGGTGTCGACCTCGACCGCGTCGTCCGCCTTGGCCAGCGGGGAGGTCTTGCGGCTGGAGTCGGCCGCGTCCCGCTTGATCAGGGCGTCCCGGGTGGCGTGCACGTCGGCGCTCTTCAGCTCGCCGCTGCGACGGGCGGCGCGGGCCTCGGGCGAGGCGGTGAGGAAGATCTTCAGATCGGCGTCGGGCAGGACGGTCGTGCCGATGTCGCGGCCCTCGACGACGATGCCCCTCGCGGCGGCAGCGGCCAGGGAGCGCTGCAGCTCGGTGATCACGGTCCGCACCTCCGGCACGGCGCTGACCGCGCTGACCTGGGAGGTGACCTCCTGGGTGCGGATCGGACCCGACACGTCCGTGCCGTCGACGGTGATCGTCGGGTGGGCCGGGTCGGTGCCGGAGACGATCTCGGGCTTGGCGGCCACGGCGGCGATCGCGGTGGGGTCCTCGATGTCGATCCCGTTGGTCACCATCCACCAGGTGATCGCCCGGTACTGGGCGCCGGTGTCCAGGTAGCTCAGGCCGAGCTGCGCGGCCACGGCCTTCGACGTGCTCGACTTGCCCGTGCCGGAGGGGCCGTCGATGGCGACAATCACGGGCTGGGCGGTCCGGGCGGCGCCGTGTTCCACAGCGGGGCACCTTCCTGGTGAAGGGTGGTGGACGGGTGTACGGGGGCCAGGGGCCCCCGCACAAGGTTACTGGCTGCCCGGACACCCTCCGACGGCCGGAGGGTACGGCCCTCACCGCTGCGGGGTTCCGCCCTCACCGGCGCGCGGTCGCGCCCGCGCTCCCGCCCGGTCACGCCCTCACTTCCGCAGGGCCCAGCCCCGTTCCCGCAGGGCCGCCGTCAGCACGGGGACCGCCTTCGGCTCGACCGTCAGCTGCACCAGGCCTGCCTGCTGTCCCGTCGCGTGCTCGATCCGGACGTCCTCGATGTTCACCCCGGCCGCCCCGGCGTCGGCGAAGATGCGGGCCAGCTGTCCGGGCTGGTCGTCGATGAGGACGGCGACGACCTCGTACGCCCGCGGCGCGGACCCGTGCTTGCCGGGCACCCGGACCCGTCCGGCGTTGCCGCGCCGCAGCACGTCCTCGATGCCGGCGCCGCCCTCCTGGCGCTCGGCCTCGTCGCAGGACTGCAGCGCCCGCAGGGCCCGTACCGTCTCGTCCAGGTCGGCGGCGACGTCGGCGAGCAGGTCGGCGACCGGGCCCGGGTTCGCCGAGAGGATGTCGATCCACATCTGCGGCGCGGAGGCGGCGATCCGGGTCACGTCCCGGATGCCTTGCCCGCACAGCCGTACGGCCGCCTCCTCGGCGTGCTCCAGGCGCGCGGCGACCGTGCTGGAGACCAGTTGGGGCATGTGGGAGACCAGGGCCACGGCGCGGTCGTGGGCGTCGGCGTCCATGACGACCGGGACCGCACGGCAGTGCGAGACCAGTTCCAGGGCGAGGTTGAGGACCTCGGTGTCGGTGTCGCGGGTCGGGGTGAGCACCCAGGGGCGGCCCTCGAAGAGGTCGGCGGTCGCAGCCAGCGGGCCGGACTTCTCCCGGCCCGACATGGGGTGGCTGCCGATGTAGGCGCTCAGGTCCAGACCCAGCGCCTCCAGCTCGCGGCGGGGGCCGCCCTTGACACTGGCCACGTCGAGGTAGCCGCGGGCCACCTTGCGGCGCATGGCGTCGGCGAGCACCCCGGCGACATGGGCGGGCGGGGCGGCGACGATCGCCAGGTCGACGGGGCCGTCGGGCGCCGCGTCCGTTCCGGCGCCGAGCGCGAGGGCCGTACGGACCTGTTCGGGGTCGCGGTCGGTGAGGTGCACGCCCACCCCGCGCCGGGCGAGGGCCAGGGCCGCCGAGGTCCCGATCAGGCCGGTGCCGATGACGAGTGCGTTCCTCACTGGGCGATGTCCTTGCGCAGGGCGGCCGCCGCCCCCAGGTAGACGTGGGCGATCTCGGCGCGCGGCCGGTCGGTCTCGATGTGCGCGAGGACGCGGACCACGCGGGGCATGGCACCCTCGACGTCCAGTTCCTGCGCGCAGATCAACGGTACGTCGACGATGCCGAGCCGGCGGGCGGCGACGGCGGGGAAGTCGCTGTGCAGGTCGGGGGTGGCCGTGAACCAGATGCTGATCAGGTCCTCGGCGGCCAGGCCGTTCCGCTCCAGGACGGCGGTGAGCAGTGCCTCCACCTGCTCGCTCATGTGACCGGCGTCGTCCCGTTCCAGCTGGACGGCCCCCCGGACCGCTCGTACCGCCACGGCGCTGCTCCTCGCTGACGTGTGTCTGGGTGGTTCGCGGCCAGCCTAGTCAGGCGGCACGCGGGGCAGGCACGGCGCCCGCCCGCTGAGACGCCACACCGATGAACCATTTGCACCAGTCGACTCGGATTTACTTCGACTTGGGGGTCTTCGGTGCGAAGATGCTTCCGCTCCGCTCGGAGCGTCTTCCCCCCACCTCGGCACCCCTCGGAGTGACGGCATGACTCAGGGATCGACCCGGCGCACGGTTCTCGCCACGGGCGCGGCCGCCGCGCTCGCCGCCGGCTGCAGCGACTCGAAATCGGGCGACGGCAGTGCGTCCGCCGCGGACGCAGCCTCCTCGGCCCCGCCGAGCCCTTCCAGGCCACCGACCACGGCCGCCGCCGCGTCCCCCTCGCACAGCGCCGCCGCCGGCGCGGAACTGACGCGGACCGAGGACATCCCGGTCGGCGGCGGCAAGGTCTTCAAGGAGCAGCGCGTCATCGTCACCCAGCCGGTGAAGGGCCAGTTCAAGGCCTTCTCCGCGGTCTGCACCCACCAGGGCTGCACCGTCAGCCACGTCGAGGACGGCACCATCGCCTGCCCCTGCCACGGCAGCATGTTCCACGTCACCGACGGCTCGGTGGCCCACGGCCCGGCGTCCCGGCCGCTGGCCGCCAAGGAGATCCACGTGGAGGGAAATTCCATCCGCCTGGCGTGAGGATCCGCGTACGCTCCCGGGCATGCGGCCCGAGGACCTGGTACGCGACCACACGATCTACGCCTGTGTGACGGGTTCGCGGGCTTTCGGGCTGGCGACGGAGAGCAGCGACACGGACCGCCGTGGCGTCTTCGTCGCCCCCGCCCCGCTCTTCCGGCGCTTCGCGAAGCCCCCGACGCACGTCGAGGGGCCCGGCCCGGAACAGTTCGGCTGGGAACTGGAACGCTTCTGCGAACTGGCGCTGCGCGGCAACCCGAACATCCTGGAGTGCCTGCACTCCCCGCTCGTCGAGCACGCCGACGCCACCGGCCGCGAACTGCTCGCGCTGCGCGAGGCGTTCCTCTCCCGCCGGGTGCACGCCGCCTTCACCGGCTACGCCCTCGCCCAGCGCCGCAGGCTCGACGCCGACGTACGGACGCACGGCGCCCCGCGCTGGAAGCACGCGATGCACCTGCCGCGCCTGCTGATCAGCGCCCGCGACCTGCTGCGCACGGGCCGCCTGACCGTCGAGGTGGGCGACGCCCGGGCCCGCCTGCTGGCCGTGCGGCGCGGCGAGGTCCCCTGGCCCGAGGTGGAGTCCTGGATGACCCGCCTGGCCGCCCGCACGGACGAGGCCGCCGCGCACTCCCCGCTCCCCGAGGAGCCCGACCTGCGCCGCGTGGAGGACTTCCTGTACCGCGTCCGCCGCGCCTCGGCGCTGGGATCGGCCCCGGCCGCCCCTGACGCCCCCGCCGGGCCTGTGTGAGGCCTGGGACCGCTCAGGCGCGCCCCCGGCCGCCGGGAGCGCGCCTGAGCCGTCGCAGAGGGCCCCGACGGCCGGCAGGCTCCGGGGCCGTACGTCTGACGCCTAGAGGTCGACCTCGCTCATCAGCATGCCGACCTCGGTGTTGGACAGGCGGCGCAGCCAGCCGGACTTCTGGTCGCCGAGGGTGATGGGGCCGAAGCCCGTGCGGACGAGCTTGTCGACCGGGAAACCGGCCTCGGCGAGCATGCGGCGCACGATGTGCTTGCGGCCCTCGTGGAGGGTGACCTCGACGAGGTAGTTCTTGCCGGTCTGCTCGACGACCCGGAAGTGGTCGGCGCGCGCGTAGCCGTCCTCCAGCTGGATGCCGTCCTTCAGACGCTTGCCCAGGTCGCGCGGGATGGGGCCGACGATGTGCGCGAGGTAGGTCTTGCGCACGCCGTACTTGGGGTGGGTGAGGCGGTGTGCCAGCTCGCCGTGGTTGGTGAGCAGGATGACGCCCTCGGTCTCGGTGTCCAGCCGGCCGACGTGGAACAGGCGCGTCTCGCGGTTGGTGACGTAGTCGCCGAGGCACTGCCGGCCCTCGGGGTCCTCCATGGTGGAGACGACACCGGCGGGCTTGTTCAGCGAGAAGAACTGGTACGACTGCGTGGCCACGGTCAGGCCGTCGACCTTGACCTCGTCCTTCTCCGGGTCGACCCGGCGGCCCTGCTCCAGGACGATCTCGCCGTTCACCTCGACCCTGGCCTGCTCGACCAGCTCCTCGCAGGCGCGCCGCGAGCCGTACCCGGCGCGTGCGAGCACCTTCTGCAGCCGCTCGCCCTCCTGCTCGGCGCCCGGGAAGGTCTTGGGCGGCTTGATGTCCTTCTTGCCCGCGTACCGCTCCCGGTTGCGCTCCTCGGCGCGCGCCTCGTACTCACGGGAGCGCGCCGGCGCTGTCCGCCCGCGCTGGGCGTCGGGCTTCTTCGGACCGCCCTTCGCGCCGCCGCGGGCCGCCCCGCCGCGCCCGGCCTTCGGACCGTCCTTGGTGGCGCCGGGGCCCACGTCGTAGCGGCGCTCCTCGGGGCGGGGCTTGCGGGGGCGGCCCTGCCCCTGCTTCTGGTCCCTGTCATTGCCGGCGCCGCGGTGGTTACCGCGCCCGCCGCTCTTGCCGCTGCCGCTGCTTCGCATCAAAGTTCCGTCGTCGTCGTGTCAGTCATGTGCGTCCCCGGACCCTCGTCCGGGTCCGGGGCGTCCGGGTCGAACGACGGTACGGCTTCCTGGGTCTCGGCCTCGATCGCCTCCGCCTCCGGGAGGAAGGGCGCCAGCTCCGGGAGCTCGTCCAGACCGCGCAGGCCCATCCGCTCCAGGAAGTAGTTCGTCGTCCTGTACAGGATCGCACCTGTTTCGGGTTCCGTGCCCGCCTCCTCGACCAGTCCGCGCTGGAGCAGGGTGCGCATCACGCCGTCGCAGTTGACTCCGCGGACGGCGGAGACCCGGCTGCGGCTGACCGGCTGCCGGTAGGCGACCACCGCCAGGGTCTCCAGCGCGGCCTGGGTGAGCCGGGCCTGCTGACCGTCCAGGACGAAGCCCTCGACGGCCGCGGCGTACTCGGGGCGGGTGTAGAAGCGCCAGCCCCCGGCGACCGTCCGCAGTTCGAAGCCGCGCCCCTGGACGGTGTACTCGTCGGCCAGCTCCCGCAGGGCGTCGGCGACCTGCCGCCGGGGCCGCTGGAGCGTCTTGGCCAGCAGTTCCTCCGTGGCGGGTTCGTCCACGACCATGAGGACGGCCTCCAGGGCGGGCTTGAGGTCGAGGCCGGCGACGCCGCTCAGGCCCGCGGGCACTTCGGTGGTCTCCTCGCTCACGCCTTCTCCTCCTCGTCCCCGCCGGGCTCCCCCGGCTCCCCGGGCTCCCCGGACGCCGCGGGCTCCTCCCGCGGGCGGTCGAACTCGTCGGTCACCATCGTCCGCGCGTCGCCGTCCCCGCCGGTCCAGCGCACGAGCAGGTCGCCGAGCGCCGTCTCCTGGTCGAGCGCGACGGCCTTCTCGCGGTACAGCTCCAGCAGCGCGAGGAACCGCGCCACGACGGTGAGGGTGTCGTCGGTGTCCTCGACCAGGGCGCGGAAGCCGGCCTCGCCCAGTTCCCGCAGCCGGGCGACGACGATCGCCGCCTGTTCCTGCACGCTGACCAGGGGCGCGTGGATGTGGTCCACGTACACCTGCGGTTTCGGCCTGGGCTGCATCGCCTTGACCGCGAGCCGCGCGAACCCCTCCGGGCCGATGCTGATGACGACCTCGGGCAGCAGCTCGGCGTGGTGCGGTTCGAGTCCCACGGTACGGGGGTGGCGCCGGCCCTCCTCGTCAAGCCGCCCGTTGAAGATGTCGGCGATCTGCTTGTACGCGCGGTACTGGAGCAGGCGCGCGAAGAGCAGGTCCCGGGCCTCCAGGAGGGCCAGGTCGGCCTCGTCCTCCACCTCGGCGGCGGGCAGCAGGCGGGCGGCCTTCAGGTCGAGCAGCGTGGCGGCCACCACCAGGAACTCGGTCGTCCGGTCGAGGTCCCAGGCCGGCCCCATGGTCCGGATGTGGGCCATGAACTCGTCGGTCACCCTGGACAGCGCGACCTCGGTGACGTCGAGCTTGTGCCGGGAGATCAGCTGGAGCAGCAGGTCGAAGGGCCCCTCGAAGTTCGCGAGCCGCACCTTGAAGACGCGGTCGTCGCTCTCCTCCGCCGCGGGGCTCTCGGCACCGCCGGTGCCGTCCGGGCCGCCGGGCCCGGAATCCGGCTGCCCGTGGGTGCTGGGCGGCGCGGGGGCGGCGGCCTGCGGCACCGGACGCTCTCCGCGCGTCCCGGCCGACCTGACCCGCTCCCCCGGAACGCCCGCCTCGGCGGGGGCGTCCGTCTCGGCAGGAGCGCCCATCGTGGCGCCGGCTCCCCTCGCGGCGAGGGCTCCCGTTTCCGTGGGAACGCCCCTCGCGGCGGGCTCGTCCCTTTCGGCCCTGACCGCCGCCGTGGCCGCAACCACCGGCCCGGCCAGGATCACCGGCTCGGTCCGCGCACCCGGCGCCATTGGCCCGGTCGGCTCTGCGGGCCGCTCTTCCGGGCCGACGCTCTCTTCCGGCTCGCCGTGCTCCTCCGGCTCGGCGCGCTCGTCGGGCGCGGGCGGGCCATCCGGCGCGGGCCGCTCGACCGGCGGGGCCGGGTCGGCGGGCTCCGTCGGTGCGAGGGGCTCCGTCGGTGTGGTGGGCTCCGGCGGTGGGGTGCTCGTGCCCGGGCCCCTCCCGAGCGCGCGCCTGCGGGCGGCGGGGCCCGGCCCGGCGGGCGGAACGTCGTTCGAGGTCATAGCCCCCGCAGGCTACCGTTACCGGCCGCGCAGCCGGCGTACGAGGATGCTCGCGTCCCCGCGGGACTCCAGGTCGGCCAGGACGACGGCGACCGCCTCGCGCACGATCCGGCCCCGGTCCACGGCCAGGCCGTGTTCGCCCCTGAGCACCAGTCGCGCGTGCTCCAGGTCCATGAGTTCCTCGGCGGAGACGTAGACCGTGATCTTCTCGTCGTGCCGTTCGCGCCCGCTGGGGCGGCGCGCCGCCGACCGTCCGCGTTTGCGGGGGGCCGCCGCGGCGCCCGCCGCGGAACCTTCCTGCACCGTCTGGCGCCGCCCGGCGCGCTCCGCCCCGCCGCCCGCGGTGCCGCGGCTGCGGGACTCGCCCGCCTCGGCCGGTTCGGCGTCGGCCGCCGCGTGCTCGGCACCCTCGCCGTCACCGCCCTGGGCGGGCACCGCCTGCGGGGCGTCCTCCGCCGGTACGGCCGCAGGGTCGCTCTCGCCCGCCGGAGCCGGTACCCGCGCCTCGCCGCCCGGCTGCCGCCGGGGAGTGGACGCCTGGAGCGCGGTCCCCCCTGTCGTACGGAACAGTTCGTCGGCCCCCGGCAGACTCACTCGGCGTGACACCGGGCGAGCACCTCCCTGGCGAGCTGGCGGTAGGCGGCGGCACCGACGGAGTTGGAGGCGTACGTGGTGATCGGCTCGCCGGCGACCGTGGTCTCCGGGAAGCGGACGGTGCGTCCGATGACCGTGTGGTACACGTGGTCGTCGAACGCCTCGACGACACGCGCGAGCACCTCGCGGCTGTGCACCGTGCGCGAGTCGTACATCGTGGCGAGGATGCCGTCGAGCTCCAGGTCGGGGTTGAGGCGCTCCTGGACCTTCTCGATCGTCTCGGTCAGCAGCGCGACACCGCGCAGCGCGAAGAACTCGCACTCCAGCGGCACGATCACCTTGTGCGCGGCCGTGAGGGCGTTCACGGTGAGCAGGCCGAGCGAGGGCTGGCAGTCGATGACGATGTAGTCGTAGTCGTCCATCAGCGGCTTGAGCGCCCGCTGAAGGGTCGACTCGCGCGCGACCTCGGAGACCAGCTGCACCTCGGCGGCCGACAGGTCGATGTTGCTGGGCAGCAGGTCCATGTTGGGGACCGCCGTCTTCAGCAGGACCTCGTCCGCGGACATGCCCCGCTCCATGAGCAGGTTGTAGACGGTGAGGTCCAGCTCCATGGGGTTGACGCCGAGACCCACCGACAGCGCGCCCTGCGGGTCGAAGTCGACGAGCAGCACCCGGCGTCCGTACTCCGCGAGCGCGGCACCCAGGTTGATGGTCGACGTCGTCTTGCCGACGCCGCCCTTCTGGTTGCACATCGCGATGATCTTCGCGGGTCCGTGGTCGGTCAGCGGCCCGGGGATCGGGAAGTACGGCAGCGGGCGTCCGGTCGGACCGACGCGCTCACGGCGCTGGCGGGCCGCGTCGGGCGCGAGCGTGGCCGCGTACTCGGGATCGGGCTCGTACTCGGCGTCGGGGTCGTAGAAGTGCCCCTCGGGCAGTTCGTCGTAGTCGGCGAACTGGTTGTGGGGCGCGCCCCTTCCGTCGCCGGCCATGGCGTTCACGTGATGGCCATCCATGCTCTGGTGTCCTGGCTGGGTCACCTGCGGGAACCGGTGACCCTGGTGGGCTGCGAAGGTGCGCACAGCGACGGAGCCGACAGCCTCGAGCCCCGTGGAGCTCTGGCCCCGCGCAGGCATTCCTGGTCGACCACCCCCGGGAGAAAATGTCGACTCATTCACAAGTCGTCTTACCTCCTTGGTGACCAGGGAACTTCTAGACAGGTCAGCGTGGCACCATGCCGACGGTTGGCGACTCTATGGCGTGTCGGGCGTCCGCAGCAACACAATCCGCCGGACCCGGCCCGATGTGTCGGCAATGAAACATCCCTCTGTCAAGGGCGTACGACCGTCGCACAGCAGGTTTCACCGGGGCGTGAATCGGTCGAATGGTTGCGTTCGAGGCGAGTTGGCCGTGTGCGGCGAAGTGACCATACACACATCCGGCCGGACCTTGTGGGGCAAGGTCCGGCCGGGTGCGTGGCGTTGACGACACGTGTTGACGTATCGCCTTTTTCCGTCGGGTGACTTGGTCGACTCCTCGATGCCGGGACTCAGCCGAGCAGCGTCTCCAGCTCGACGTGGTCCAGGCCGTGGGCCTCGGCGACCTCCCTGTAGACGACCTTGCCGTCATGGGTGTTGAGGCCCTTGGCGAGCGCGGCGTCGCGGCGCAGCGCCTCCACCCAGCCGCGGTCGGCGAGTTCGACGATGTACGGCAGGGTCGCGTTGGTCAGCGCGTAGGTGGAGGTGTTGGGCACGGCGCCGGGCATGTTGGCGACGCAGTAGAACACCGACTCGTGGACCTTGAAGGCCGGCTCGGCGTGCGTGGTCGGGTGGGAGTCCTCGAAGCAGCCGCCCTGGTCGATCGCGATGTCGACAAGGACACTCCCGGCCTTCATGCGGGACACCAGCTCGTTGGTGACCAGCTTCGGGGCCTTGGCGCCCGGGATCAGGACGGCGCCGACGACGAGGTCGGCCTCCAGGCAGGCCTTCTCCAGCTCGAAGGCGTTGGAGACGACGGTCTGGATCTTCGTGCCGAAGATCTTGTCGGCTTCCTTGAGCTTGTTGATGTCCTTGTCGAGCAGGGTCACGTGGAAGCCCAGGCCGATGGCGATCTGCGCGGCGTTCCAGCCGGAGACGCCGCCGCCGATGATGACGGCCTTGCCGGCCGGCACGCCCGGGACGCCGCCCGGCAGCACGCCGCGGCCACCGGCCGCGCGCATCAGGTGGTAGGCGCCGACCTGCGGGGCGAGGCGGCCCGCGACCTCGGACATCGGGGCGAGCAGCGGCAGCGCGCGGTTCGGCAGCTCGACGGTCTCGTAGGCGATCGCGGTGGTGCCGGACTCCAGGAGGGCGTCGGTGCACTCCTTGGACGCGGCCAGGTGCAGGTAGGTGAAGAGGATCTGGTCCTTGCGGAGGCGGTGGTACTCCTCCGCGATGGGCTCCTTGACCTTGAGCAGCAGGTCGGCGGCGGCCCAGACCTCGTCGGCGGTCTCCAGGATCTCGGCGCCGGCCGCCACGTACTCCTCGTCCGGGATCGCGGAGCCGACGCCCGCGTTCCGCTCGACGACGACCTGGTGGCCGTGTCGCACCAGCTCGTGCACGCCGGCCGGGGTGATGGCCACCCGGAACTCGTTGTTCTTGACCTCGCGGGGGATGCCGACCTTCACGTCGATCACGGTCCTTGACTCAGGGAATGTGGGGCAATAAAGACGTACCCCGGCATGCGGGGGCATACCAGGAGACACCGCAGGAGAACGAGCGGCAGAGCCAGTCTAATGAAGGCGTTCTCGCTGTCTAGCCTTTCATTGCATCAATCTTCAGCGGATGTGCTGCGGATTTCGCAGGCATCAGCGTCCTGATCCTGTGATGTGTCGTCCTGGACGGCCGCCGCTCCGGCCGTCGTGGTGGTCCGAACCGGCCGGTCCTCGCCCGCGAGCAGGCGTTCGGCGGCCCCGCGGTGCAGGTGCGCCGCCGCCGGATCGCCCAGCCGCTCCAGGGTGTCGGCGAGCCGCAGCTGGAGCGCGGCCTGCAGCCGTACGTCCTCGGCGCGGCGGGCCCACTCGACCGCTTCCTGGCAGGTGCGCAGGCACTCCTCGGGGCGGCCCGCGTACTCCTGGACGCGGGCCAGTTCGCTCAACGCCCGCGCGTGGGCGGCGACATCGCCCGTCCTGCGGTGCGCGGCGACGGCGGCCCGCCAGTTGCGCAGCGCCTCGCCGTAATGGCCGGCGTAGGTGTGGGCGGCGGCGATCCGGCCGTAGAGCCGGGCGGCCTCCGGATGTTCGCCGCGCGCCAGCCGCTGCGCCAGGGCCCGGCCGAACCAGTCGGCCGCCCGGTCGTGGTCGCCCAGCTCCTGGTGGGCGGCGCCTACGGATTCCATCGCGCGGCCGGTCGCATAGGGATCGTTCGCCACCCGTCCGGCGTCCAGCGCGGCGCGGTAGCGGGCGAGCGCCTCGGCCGTCCGGCCGGTACGGGCGTCCAGGTCGGCCAGGTTCAGCAGGGCGGCGGCCTGCTCCCGGGGCAGGTTCTGCCGCTCGGCGACGTCCAGGACCAGGCGGTGGATGCCGTAGAGGTCGCCGGCCGCGGCCCGGGTGCCGAAGTGGGCGACCATGGCCCGCACCAGCTGCGACATCAGGCGGCGGGCCAGGGTGTCCAGCTCGCCGTCGGCGACCGCGAGGCGGGCGGCGGCGAGCAGCGCCGGCCTGCGGGCCCGCAGCCACTCCTCGGCGGCCCGCGGCGTGGCGAAGCGCAGGGCGGGCGGCAGGTTCTTCTGCTTCTCCCTGGTCTCGGGGCTGTCGGTCTCGGTGACCGCCCGGCAGGACTGGAGCAGCCGTACGGTCCGCTCCAGCATCCGGGCGCGGGCCAGCTGCAGCTCGGCGGGGCGGTCCTCGCGCTCGGCGAGGGACAGCAGCAGCGGGTGCAGGCAGCCGGGCACCTCGTAGCGGGGCAGCGGCGCGGGCAGGACGCGCAGCAGGCCGAGGGCGGCGAAGTGGTCGAGCAGGGGCCGTGCGCCGTCGAGGGAGGTGCCGGCGAGCGCGGAGGCCGTGTGCGGGTCGACGTCGCCCGCCGGGGCGAGGGCGAGCAGGCGCAGCATCCGGGCGGCGGACTTCGGCAGCTCCGCGTGGACGAGGCCGAGGACGCGGGCGAGCGCGGTGCCCTCGCCGGGGTCGGTGCGCAGCCGTTTGGCCAGGTCGGAGACGGTCTCTTCGGGGTGGGCGGCGAGCCGGCCTGCGGCCAGGGTGAGCGCGGCGGGCTGGCCCTGGCAGACCTCGACCAGGTTCTCCGCGGCACGGGGGTCGACGGTGATGCGCACCGGGTCGATGTGCCGGGTGAGCAGGTCGAGGGCGGACTTGGTGTCCAGGCCGCCCAGGGTGCAGGGCCGGACGTCGGCGATGCCGGTGAGCGGGCCCCGGGAGACGGCGACGAGCAGGCAGTCGGCGTTGTCCGGAAGCAGCGCGTCGACCTGCTCGGCGCCGGCCGCGTCGTCGAGCAGGAGCAGGGTGCGGCGCTCGGCCAGGGCGGTGCGCAGGGCGCCGGCCAGGTCGTCCTCGGCGGCGCCCGGCGCGGCGGGCAGTCCGAGGGCGGTGAGCAGCTCGCCTGCGGCGCGGGCGACCGGGACGGGGGTGCTGTCCGGCTCTGTGAGCCGGGCCCGCAGCACGCCGTCGGGGTAACGGTGGGCGACCTGCCGTACCAGTTCCTCGGCGAGCGCGGTGCGGCCGGAACCGGGCCTGCCCGCGACCAGCAGGACGCGGGCGCGGGGGGCCTTGCGGCCGGAGATGGTGTCGAGTCCGGCGCGCTCGATGTCGGCGCGCAGTTCCTTCAACTCCCGTGTGCGGCCCAGGAAGTGACGCTCGGAGGGCGCGGGCGGCCGGTCGTTGCCGGACAGGTTCGCGCCACCTGCGTCCACCGCCTGATCCGTCACGGGCCACACTCCCGTCCCACACACGCGCATACCCGCCGGGACTCCGGCACGGGCGTTTGAAGAGCCTAGGGTCCTTCTGATGGATCTCCGCAGCGGAGATCCATCAGAAGGACCCTAGTTCACGCTCTGCGACGTTCCGGGACGAGCACGGCGGGCAGGTCGCCCGATCGGATCAGCCGATGGTCACACCGGACGGAGGTGTGACCCGCTCAGGACGCGGGGCCCGCTCAGGAAGCGAACGCCCGCTCAGGAGGCGAAGGGCCGGGCCGGCCACGGCGCCTTCGCCGGGCGCAGGGACTCCAGGCCCTCGCCCTGCCGGGCCGCGACGAGCGCGAGGACCCCCACGACCAGGCAGTTGTTGTGCAGCTCGCCCGCGAGCACACCGCGCACCAGGTCCCCGACCGGCACCCGGTCCAGTTCCATGTCCGTCTCCTCGTGCTCCGCCGCGAAGCGCTCGCCCTCCGCCTCGGACAGGTCGCGGGCGAGGAAGATCCGCACGGCCTCGTCGCAGCCGCCGGGCGTGGTGTATACGTCGGTCAGCACCCGCCAGTCCTCCGCCTTGACGTGCGCCTCCTCGTACAGCTCGCGCCGGGCGGCGTGCAGCGGGTTCTCGCCGGGCACGTCGAGCAGCCCGGCCGGGATCTCCCACAGCCGCTGCCGCACCGGGTGGCGGTACTGGCGGATGACCAGCACGCGGTCCTCCTCGTCCAGGGCGAGGACGGCCACCGAGCCCGGGTGGACCTGGTAGTCGCGGGAGGAGACGGAGCCGTCGGGCATGACCACCTCGTCGGTCCGCATCGAGGTCTTGGCCCCGGTGAACGGCGTCCGGCTCCCCCGGACCTCCCACTGCTCGGGGGTGTCCTTGATCGTCATGCCCTGTCCTCCCGCACGTTCCCGTACCTGTACGCCACCGGGGTGCCCACCATCACGGCGGGCACCCCGGCAACCGTACAACCGGTGTGTTACTTGCCGATCTTCCGCTCGACGGCGGCCTTCACCAGCCCGGCGAACAACGGGTGCGGGCGGGTCGGACGCGAGCGCAGCTCCGGGTGGGCCTGGGTGGCGACCAGGTAGGGGTGGACGTCGCGCGGGTACTCGACGTACTCGACGAGCTTGCCGTCCGGGGAGGTGCCGGAGAAGACGATGCCCGCCTTCTTCTCCAGTTCGGCGCGGTAGGCGTTGTTCACCTCGTAGCGGTGGCGGTGGCGCTCCTCGACGTACTCCTTGCCGTCGTAGACCTCGCGCACGATCGAGCCCTCGGCCAGCTTGGCCGGGTACATGCCGAGCCGCATGGTGCCGCCCATGTCGCCCTCACCGGCGACGATGTCCATCTGCTCGGCCATGGTGGAGATCACCGGGTGCGCGGTGGCCGGGTCGAACTCGGTGGAGTTGGCGTCCGAGATGTCGGCGAGGCTGCGCGCCGCCTCGATCACGATGCACTGCAGACCCAGGCACAGGCCGAGCAGCGGGATCCTGTTCTCGCGGGCGTAGCGGATCGCGCCGACCTTGCCGAGCACGCCCCGGTCGCCGAAGCCGCCCGGGATGCAGATGCCGTCGACACCGGCGAGCTGCGCCTTGGCGCCGGCCGGGGTCTTGCAGTCGTCGGAGGTGACCCACTTGATCTTCACGCGGGCCTTGTTGGCGAAGCCGCCCGCACGCAGCGCCTCGGTGACCGACAGGTAGGCGTCGGGCAGGTCGATGTACTTGCCGACCAGGGCGAGGGTGATCTCGTGGTCCGGGTTGTGGACGCGGTCCAGCAGGTCGTCCCAGGTGGTCCAGTCCACGTCGCGGAAGGGCAGGTCGAGCTTGCGCACGACGTAGGCGTCCAGGCCCTCGGTGTGCACGACCTTCGGGATGTCGTAGATCGAACGGGCGTCCGGGCACGCGACCACGGCGTCCTCGTCGACGTCGCACATCAGCGAGATCTTGCGCTTGATCGCGGTGGGCACCTCGCGGTCGCAGCGCAGCACGATGGCGTCCGGCTGGATGCCGATGTTGCGCAGGGCTGCGACCGAGTGCTGGGTCGGCTTGGTCTTCAGCTCGCCGGAGGGGCCGATGTAGGGCAGCAGCGAGATGTGCACCACGAAGACGTTGTCCCGGCCGACCTCGTGGCGGACCTGGCGGACGGTCTCCAGGAACGGCAGCGACTCGATGTCGCCGACGGTGCCGCCGACCTCGGTGATGACGACGTCCACCTCGTCGGTGGCCATCCGCCGGATGCGGTGCTTGATCTCGTTGGTGATGTGCGGGATGACCTGCACGGTGTCGCCCAGGTACTCGCCGCGCCGTTCCTTGGCGATGACCGTGGAGTACACCTGTCCTGTAGTGACGTTGGCGGTGCCGTCCAGGTCGCGGTCGAGGAAGCGCTCGTAGTGTCCGATGTCCAGGTCGGTCTCGGCGCCGTCGTTGGTGACGAAGACCTCACCGTGCTGGAAGGGGTTCATCGTGCCCGGGTCGACGTTCAGGTACGGGTCGAGCTTCTGCATCACGACGCGCAGACCCCGGGCCTTGAGCAGCATGCCGAGGCTCGAGGCGGTGAGGCCCTTTCCGAGCGAGGAGGCGACACCCCCGGTGACGAAGATGTGCTTGGTCGTCGTTGATTTGGGCGGCATGGCCAAGAGGGGGCTCCCGTGGTCGCGGATTGTGGTGCGGTACGGCTGTCCGGCCCGGGGAACCCGGGTTGTCCGGCTGGGGCGCCGTCGCTGCGGTTCGGGGGTTTCGAGACCACCGGTCCACGGGCTACCAGGGTATCAGCGCCGGACGGCGATGGCCTCCGGCCACGCTCCGCGCACGCGTCGGCACGGGTGCGCGACGGTCACGGGTTCATCACCGTTGGCTCACCCGTTCGGCGCATGCGCGTTGTCCGGAGCGGCGCGCGGATCATCTACGTGCGTCGTATCCTGCTCGGACACTCGCTGCCGAGCCCGGCCGGCAAAACGGCACCACCCCCGCCCGTATTCACCGGAACAACGAGAGCTCGTCAGTTCGTTGAGCAAAGGTTGCCGTTCTGCCCCAGGGCCGACCGGCGGTCTGCTGGACCGCTCAACGACGCAGCACAACCCCTTGACCGCACTAGCGACCGCCCCCCATGCGGGGTGACGTGGCCGTTCGACTGGAGTTGCACGTGGCCGGGCGCATCGAAGACTACGCACTCATCGGAGACATGCAGACCGCTGCCCTGGTCTGCCGGGACGGGACGGTCGACTGGCTGTGCCTGCCCCGCTTCGACTCGCATGCCATCTTCGCCGGCCTGCTGGGCACCGAGGAGCACGGCTTCTGGCGACTCGGCCCCGCGTTCCCGGAGGGCGCCCAGCCCCCCACGGCGGACCGGCGCAGCTACCGGGGCGACTCGCTGATCCTGGAATCGGAGTGGGACACCCCGCGCGGCACCGTCCGCGTGACCGATTTCATGCCCCCGCGCGACGGCGCACCCCAGCTGATCCGCATCGTGGAGGGCGTCACCGGCCGGGTGCACATGCGCTCCGCCCTGCGCATGCGCTTCTCCTACGGCCGGATCGTGCCGTGGGTGCACCGCAACGAGACGCGCACCGTGGCGGTCGCGGGCCCCGACTCCGTGTGGTTCGACACCCCGGTGGACACCTACGGCGAGTCGCTGACCACGTACGCGGACTTCACGGTCGCTGCCGGTGACCGGGTCGCGTTCACCATCTCCTGGCAGCCCTCGCACAAGGAGGCGCCGCCGGAGCCGGAGCCCGAGCAGTCCCTGGAGGCGACGGAGGACTTCTGGCGGGAGTGGGTCGGGCACTGTACGTACCACGGCCCCTACCGCGAGGCCGTGGTCCGCTCCCTGATCACGCTCAAGGCCCTCACCTACGCCCCCACCGGCGGCATCGTCGCCGCGCCCACCACGTCCCTGCCGGAGGACATCGGCGGTGTGCGCAACTGGGACTACCGCTACACCTGGCTGCGGGACGCGGCGATCACCCTGTCCTCACTGCTGCGCACCGGCTACCGCGAGGAGGCCCGCGCCTGGCGCGAGTGGCTGCTGCGCGCGGTCGCGGGCGACCCCGAGAACCTCCAGATCATGTACGGCATCGCCGGTGAGCGCGAACTCGGCGAGGCGGAGCTGGACTGGCTGCCCGGCTACGAGAACTCCGCACCGGTGCGGGTCGGCAACGGCGCGGCCCACCAGCTCCAGCTCGACGTCTACGGCGAGGTCACCGAGGCCCTGCACCTGGCCCACATGACGGGCCTGGCCCGCAACGACTACGCGTCGCTGCTCCAGCTCAAGCTGATCCGCTACCTGGAGAAGCACTGGCAGGAGCCGGACGAGGGCATCTGGGAGGTACGCGGGCCGCGCCGGCACTTCGTGCACTCCAAGGTCATGGCGTGGGTCGCCGTGGACCGCACGATCAAGCTGATGGAGTCCGGCGACGTCGACGGCCCGCTGGAGCGGTGGAAGGACCTGCGCGACGAGATCCACCGGGACGTCTGCGAGAAGGGCTACGACAAGGAACGCAACACCTTCACGCAGTCCTACGGCTCACGCGAGCTGGACGCCTCGCTGCTGCTCATCCCGCAGATGGGCTTCCTGCCGCCGGACGACAAGCGCGTGATCGGCACCATCGAGGCGATCCAGCGCGAGCTGTCCACCTCGGACGGCTTCATCCTGCGCTACCCCACCGACGGGGACCACGCGGGCGTCGACGGCCTCCCCGGCGACGAGGGCGCCTTCCTCGCCTGCTCGTTCTGGATGGCCGACGACCTGGCGATGATCGGCCGCGTCGACGAGGCGCGCAAGCTCTTCGAGAAGCTGCTGTCCCTGCGCAACGACCTCGGCCTGCTGGCGGAGGAGTGGGACCCCCGCCTGCAACGCCAGGTGGGCAACTTCCCGCAGGCCTTCAGCCACGTCCCCCTGATCGACACCGCCCTGCGCCTGACGGCGAGCGGGGCGTACGGAGGCTGAGGCGCGCCGGGGCGGCGTCCCGGGGGCCCGCCGGCCGCCGGGGTGCCGTTCACCCGGTACTGTCCCGGTGTCGTTTCCCCAGGTAGCGTCCGGTTTCATGGACCGCAGACTCGACACCGAGGGCGCCGCCGGGATCACCGTGCAGCGCGCCCTCGAACTGCCCGGCCTCCGCAGCGGCCTGCCCGAGACCGTGGCCGGCGCCGACCGGCTGGGCCGCACCGTGCGCTGGGTGCACGCGGGCGAGGTCCCCAACATCGCCTCCCTGCTCAAGGGCGGCGAGCTGCTGCTGACCACCGGCTACGGTCTGGGCACCCGGCCCGCGGACCAGCGCGCGTTCGTCCGCACCCTGGCCGAGCGCGGCATCGCGGCCCTCGTCGTGGAGCTGGGCCCCCGCTTCGCCCGGCTGCCCGCCGCGCTCGTCGAGACCGCCCGCACCGCCGGTCTCCCGCTCGTCCAGCTGCACCGCGAGGTGCCCTTCGTCACGGTCACCGAAGAGATCCACACCGAGATCGTCAACGGCCACTACGCACTGCTCCAGCGGGCCGAGGAGGTGCACCGCCGCTGTACCGAGGCCCTGCTCGGCGGCGGCGGGATCCCGCAGGTCCTCGGCATCCTCGCCGACTTCGTCTCCAACCCGGTCTTCCTGGAGACCCCGGACGGCCGGCTGCTGTACGCGGCGGGCGCCGGCCCCGAGGGCGCCGACGCGCTCCAGGTCTGGGAAGGGCTGCGGGGCCAGCACAAGGAAACGCCGCCGCCGGCGGGCTCGGTCCTGGTGGACGTGCCCGGCGGCGGCCTCGGCCCCGGCTCGGTCCGCGCCCGGCTCGTCCTGCTGCCCGTACGCGGCCCGCTCGCCCCCGTGCACCGCATGGCCGCCGAGCGGGCGGCCGGGATCCTCGCGGTGGTGCTGATGCAGGCCCGCCAGGAGGAGGAACTGGCGGCGCGCGGACGCGGGGACTTCCTCACCGATCTCGCCGAGGGCCGTATCACCGCCGAGGACGCCCCCGCGCAGGCCCGGGTCCTCGGCTTCAAGCCCGGCGGCAGCCCGCTGCTGCCCGTGGTCATGCGGCTCGGTGACTCCCTGGCACCGGGCGGTGGCGGGGGCGGCTGGGCGGTGCTGGCCCGCGCGGTCGCCGAGGAGCTGGCCGCGGTCGGGGTGCCGGCCCTGCTGGGCGTACGGCCGGTCGAGGGCCGGGTACTGCTGCTGGTCGGGCTGCGCACGGAGGCCGAGCGGTCGGCCGTCGCGGACCGGGTCGCGGCGGCGCTGCGGGCCGGCGGGGAGCGGGCGGGGATGCGGCGGCCTGCCACGCCCACCGGTTCCTCGCACCGGGGCTGTCCCCAGCCGGTGGTGGTCGTCGGGGTCGCGGGCGGCTGGGCGGCGGCCTCGGCGGGGCTGCGCCACGCGGCCGAGACGGCGACGGCGGCGCAGGGGCTGCCCGAACGGGCCTGGTACGACGCCCGCCGCCTCGACATCGACCTGCTGCTGTGGCGGCTGCGCGGCCATCCTGACCTGGCGGCGTTCGTGGAGCGTGCCATCGGTCCGCTACAGGATCACGACCGCCGCTCCAAGCCGCCGCTGCTGCCCACCCTGCAGACGTACCTGGCGCACGCGGGCCGCAAGGCGGAGACGGCCCGCGAGCTGCACCTGAACCGGCAGACGCTCTACAACCGGCTCGCCCGGATCGGGGAGCTGCTGGGCACCGACCTGGACGACCCGCAGACGGTCCTGACGCTGAGCCTGGCTCTGCGGGCACGCCGACACGCGTCCTGAGAGCACGTGAGCACGGCCGGGGCAGGGGTGGCCGGCGGCAGGGACGGCAGGGGCTGTGAGATCGGCCGGGGCCCGTGCTCGAGGACGCACGACCGTGCCCGCGCTCCTCGGCTGCCCGCCCCAGGCCGGTCTGCCTCAGGCCAGTCCCGCCTCAGACCGGTCTCGCCGGTTCGGTCAACTCGTCGTAGACGCTGAGCACCTGGGCGACGGTCTCGTCCTCGGTGGGCCACCGGGCGGCCTGGGCCGCGCCCCTCTCCCTGAGCAGTTCGCGGCGGTCGGGGTCGGCCAGCAGCCCGGTGACCGCGGTGGCGAGGGCGTACGGATCGCCGTACGGGACGAGTTCGGCCGCGTCGCCCACCAGGTCGGGAACACCGCCGACGGCGGTCGCGACGAGCGGCACCCGGGCGAGCAGCGCCTCCTGGGCGAGCACGGAACGCGGCTCCCAACTGCTGGTCAGCAGCGCGAGGTCGGCGGCCGTGAGCAGGTGCTGGACGTCGTCGCGCACCCCGAGGAGCCGGACCGGCAGATCCTCGTCCTCGATCCGCCGCTGCAACGTCGCGCGCAACGGCCCCTCCCCGGCGACGACGAGCAGCGGCACCGGGTCGAGCCGGCGCCAGGCGCCTGCCGCGTCCAGCAGGAACTCGTAGCCGCGGTGCCGGTCGAGGGAACCGACCGCGAGGAGCAACGGGCGCCCCATGGCGCCGAGTTCGGCCCGGAGTTTGGGGCGTGTGCGGTCCGGGTCGTCGCCGTCGGCGGGCCGGGGTGGGCCGGGCAGCGCGGTGGCGGCGAGGCGGGCGTCCCGGGCACCGGCGCGGCGGGCCCGGTCCACGAGGTCCGAGGTGGTGCCGAGCACCACGGCGGCCGCCTTCACCACCCGTCGCTCCAGCAGCCGCAGGAAACGAGCCCGTGCTCCCTCGGCCTGGGCACGGTTGTGCCAGGTGACCACGAGGGGCGTCCGCCGTCCGCGGAGCGCGAGCACGGCACGGAAGGAGGCGTGCAGCCCGTGCGCGTGCACGAGGTGAGCTTCCGAACAGGCCGCGCGCAGCGCCGCCACCGAGCCGGGATCGCTGCTGCGCGGCACGTGCACGTGGTCGGCGCCGACGCCGGTGAAATCGTAGGCGTGGTCGGCCTCCACGGGGGCGCACACCGTGACTCGCACGCCCCGTGCGACGAGCCCCGCGGCCAGCGAACGCACGTGCGCACTGCTGCTCGCGTTGCCCCCGCCGACCACCTGCACGGTGCGCAGCGGCGACTGACCGTGCGGTGCGTTGCTGCTCACGGGGCTCACGCGGGCGGGGCTCCTGGTTCGGCGTGGTGCGGTCACGAAGAAACGTACCGAAGGTATCGGGGGCGCGACGCGGCCCGTGCGCGCCTCCTGGGCGCACCGCCTTCTGCGCCAAGGATGCCAGGACGTACGGGCGTTCCGGCCCGCCCTGCGCCGGCGCGGGACAGCGGACGGGGGCGGGCACGCCGGAGCGCGTCATCCGCACGAGTGAGGATGCGGCAGGAACGGAGGTGCGGGACGGACCACTTGCGCGGACGGGTGAACGTACCCCGGCGCCCGGATCCCCGGAGGGGCGCACAAGCGCAGAGCGGGGCGCCCTGCCACCTGACGTTCACGCCGTCTCGGCCCGTGCGCCGTGCCCTGCCACCTGCCACCTGCCACCTGCGTCGGCGCCCTCTCGGCCTTCTCGGCCCGTGCGCCGTGCCCTACCCCCCTGGCGTCGGCGCCTCTCGGCTCGTGCGCCGTCTCCGCCCGTGCACCGCGAGGCTACGGGCCGGTGCGGCTGCGGGCCGTTCAGGCCGCGCGCCGGTCCCGCCGTCTCGCCGTACGTCAGCGCCAGCGGGCCCACATGCTCATCCGGTCACGACAGACCGTGACCGCCACCCCGCTCGCAACCCGCTCTCCGTCCCTGCCCCGTCTTCGCCCGCGCGTCTCTCGCCCACACGCCGTCTCCGCACGCCGGTCAGTCCGCACGCCGGTCAGGCCCTCCCGCGGCCCAGGGCCCCGCCCCGCGTCAGCGCCCGCGGGCCCCCTCGCTCACCCGGTCGCCCCAGACCGTGGCCGCCACCACCGCGGCGGCGTGCGCGGCCAGGCCGGCGCGGCCGTTGCCCGTGACGATCGCGGCGCCCAGGGCCGCGCCCAGGGCGTGCGCGCCCGTGTCACCGATCATCTCGCGCTCGCCGAGGTCGTCTGGGAGGACGGCGGCGGCGGCGCCCATGGCGGTCGCGGACAGCTCGGCCCCCGGCCCCCGCCGCAGCAGGCCGGGCGCCCCGAACGCGAGCACCGCCCCGGCCGCCCGCCCGGGGCGGACGTCCACGAGGTTGACGACGTGTGCGGTCCCGGCGATGACCACCGCGGCCAGCACCTTGTCCACCGGCCGCTCCTTGAGCCGTGCCCCGGCGGCCAGCGCGGCCGCCGAGATACCGAGCAACTTGACCGCACCGCTGGTGACTTCGCCGTCGCGCAGGGCGGACAGGTGCGCGCGGAAGCCGCGCCGCGCGTCACCGGCGCCCGCGATGTCGTCGTACGCCCCGCAGATCCCGGCGGCGGCCACGGCGAGCCCGGCCGCCGGACGCACCCGCGCCGCACCCACGGCGGCGGCCAGGGCGGTGGCGGGGGCGGCGTACAGCCCGACCGTCCGGCCGGCGTGGTTCTTGCGCTCCCAGCGCGCTCGTCCCCCGGGCGCCCAGGTGCGCAGGGCCCACGCCGTCGCCCCGGTGAGTGCGGCCGTGGCGAGGAAGGCGGCGCTCCGGCCCGCTCGTGCGATGGTCATCCGATCACTCTAGGCGCTCCCCGTTCCACGGCGACCCCCCTACAACCAGCGATCAAACCCAGCGGTCACGGCCAGCGGTCCGCCGTACCGGACGTCGTCCGGCCCGCGCGCGGGTACGGCCCGCCGCGCGGACGATGCCCGCTCCGCCGGGGCCGCTACCCGTCGGCCCGTGCCGTCTCCAGCAGTTCCTCGGCGTGGGCGCGAGCCGTCTCGGAGTCCTCCTGGCCCGCCAGCATCCGGGACAGCTCCCGGATCCGCTCCTCGCCCTCCAGGACCTTCACGCCCGAGCGGGTCACCGAGCCGTCGTCGGTCTTCTCCACCAGCAGTTGCCGGTCGGCGAAGGCGGCCACCTGCGGCAGGTGCGTCACGACGACGACCTGCGCCGTCCTGGCCAGCTTCGCCAGCCGCCGCCCGATCTCCACGGCCGCCTTGCCGCCCACGCCCGCGTCGACCTCGTCGAAGAGGTACGTCGGCACCGGGTCGGTGCCCGCGAAGACGACCTCGACGGCCAGCATCACGCGCGACAGCTCACCGCCCGAGGCGCCCTTGGCGATCGGGCGCGGCGGAGCGCCCGGGTGCGGTGCGAGCAGCAGTTCGACCTCGTCGACGCCGGAGGGGCCGTAGGCGACCGTACGGCCGTCGACCTCCACGCCGTCCGGGTCCTCGGTCTGCCGCAGGTCGAACGACACGCGCGCGTGCGGCATGGCGAGCGAGGCCAGCTCGGCGGTGACGGCGGCGGCGAACCGCTGCGCTGCCTCCGCGCGGGCGTCCGTCAACGCCTGGGCGAGACCGCTCAGTCCGGTGCGCAGCGCGTCGCGCTCCGCGGTCAGCTCCCCGATCCGCTCGTCGTCGCCGTCCAGCTCGGTCAGCCGGGCGGCGCCGCGCTCGGCCCAGTCGAGAACGGCGTCGACGCCCTTGTCGTACTCCCCGTACTTGCGGGTCAGCGCCGTCAGCGCCGCCCGCCGCTCCTCGACGGCCGCCAGCCGCAGCGGGTCGGCGTCCAGGTCGTCGGCGTATCCGGCCAGCTCCCCGGCGACGTCACCCAGCAGGATCCCGATCTCGCCGATCCGGTCGGCGAGCGCGGCCAGCGCCGGGTCGTGCGCGCGTACGGCCTCCAGGGCACGCTGGGCGCCCGCGACGAGGGTGGCGGCGTCGATGCTCTCCGGGTCCTCCGGGTCGCCCGCCAGAGCGGCGTGCGCGGCCGTCGCGGCCGACGACAGGGCCTCGGCGTGCCCGAGCCGCTCGGCCTCCTCGGCCAGCTCGGCGTCCTCCCCGGCGCGCGGCTCCACGGCGGCGACCTCGTCCAGGCCGAAGCGGAGCATGCCGGCCTCCTGGGCCCGCTCACGCGCGCGCGTGGTGATCTCCTCCAGCTCCGCGGAGACCGCCCGCAGCCGCCGGTAGGCCTCGCTGTACTTGGCGAGCGGTACGGCGACCGCGTCGCCCGCGTACCGGTCCAGTGCCTGCCGCTGCCGGGACAGTTTCAGGAGCCCCTGCTGGTCGGTCTGGCCGTGCACGGCGACCAGGTCGTCGGCCAGCTCGGCGAGCAGCCCCACGGGGACGCTCCGCCCGCCCAGGTGGGCCCGCGAGCGCCCCTCGGCGGAAACGGTACGGCTGATCAGCAGCGCCCCGTCGTCCAGCTCGGCGCCCGCCTCCTCGGCCCGCAGGACCGCCGCGGCGCCCGGGGGCACGGCCACGCGTCCCTCCACGACCGCCTTGCCGGCGCCGATCCGTACGAGCGCCGGGTCGGCGCGCCCGCCCAGCAGCAGTCCCAGGCTGGTGACCACCATGGTCTTGCCCGCACCCGTCTCACCCGTGACCGCGGTGAAGCCGGGTGACAGCTCGACGACCGCATCGTCGATCACCCCGAGCGACCGTATCCGCATCTCCTCCAACACGCACACGACCTTACGAGGTCCGGGGCGGCGAGTGCGACCGCCCCGCCCTTGTCACCCACGCGAGTGGTCGGGCGCAACGACGGGAGCGCGACGCCGGCACGCCCAGGGTCCTTCTCCCGCGGAGATCCACCAGAAGGGTCCTAGTGCGGCGCCCCCCGCCACCCCGAGACCGGCAGGGCGAACTTGGCCACCAGGCGGTCCGTGAACGACGCGTGGTGGAGCCGGGCCAGCCGTACGGGCACGGCGCCGCGCCGCACCTCCACCCGTGCTCCGGGCGGCAGCTCGACCGTGCGGCGCCCGTCGCACCACAGGACTCCCGGCGGCACGTGCGGCAGCACCTCCACGGCCAGCACCGAGTCCGGCGAGGTCACCAGCGGCTTCGCGAACAGCGCGTGCGCGCTGATCGGCACCATCAGCAGGGCCTCCACCTCCGGCCACACCACCGGCCCGCCGGCGGAGAAGGCGTACGCCGTGGACCCGGTGGGCGTGGCGCACACGATGCCGTCGCAGCCGAACCCGGTCACGGGCCGCCCGTCGATCTCCAGCACGACCTCCAGCATCCGCTCCGCGGACACCTTCTGCACGGCCGCCTCGTTCAGTGCCCAGTCGGTGTGCACGATGTCGCCGTTGCGGTGCACGATCACGTCGACGGTCATGCGTTCCTCGACCTCGTAGGCCCGGGACACCACCCGGTCCACGACCTTGTCCAGGTCGTCCCGCTCGGCCTCGGCGAGGAACCCCACCCTGCCCAGGTTGACGCCGAGCATCGGCACCCCCGAGGCGCGGGCGAACTCGGCACCGCGCAGCAGGGTGCCGTCACCGCCGAGGACGATCAGCAGCTCGCACCCGTCCAGGCACTGCGGCGTGGCCTCGCCGACCAGCTGCACCTCGCCCGGCAGCGGCAGGTCCCGCGCCTCCGCCTCCAGGACGCGCACCCCGATCCCGGAGTGCAGCAGCCCCTTGACCACCAGCTCCGCACTGCGGACGGCGGCCGGCCGCCCGGTGTGGGCCAGCAGGAAAACGGTACGAGCATGACTCTTTGTCAACGCGGCCCCTCCGCCACTGCACGGTCAACGTCGGCCGGGTCCAGGGCGGGCGCCCCGGCACGCAGCCACAGAAAGTACTCGACGTTGCCGGACGGGCCGGGCAGCGGACTGGCGGTGACCCCGCGCACCCCGAACCCCAGCTCCCCCGCCTTCCCGGCGACGCCCCGCACGGCCTCCGCCCGCAGCTGCGGACTCCGTACGACACCCCCGCTGCCCAGCCGCTCCTTCCCCACCTCGAACTGCGGCTTGACCATCATCACCAGGTCGGCGTCCGGCCGCGCGCAGCGCACCAGCGCGGGCAGCACCAGACCGAGCGGGATGAAGGACAGGTCTCCCACGACGAGGTCAACAGGTTCCCCGTCGATCGCCTCCAGCGTCAACTCACGTACGTTCGTACGGTCCTTGACGGTGACGCGTTCGTCCTGCCGGAGCGACCAGGCGAGTTGGCCGTAGCCGACGTCGACGGCGACGACGTGCGCGGCGCCCGCCCGCAGCAGCACGTCGGTGAAGCCTCCGGTGGACGCCCCGGCGTCCAGCGCCCGCCGCCCTTCGACGACGAGCCCCTGGGGAACGAACGCCGCCAGTGCCCCGGCGAGCTTGTGGCCGCCCCGGGAGACGTAGTCGGGATCACTGTCGTCGGCCGTGACCACGATGGCGGCGGCGGTCTCCACCTGCGTGGCGGACTTGGTCGCGACGGTCTTGCCGACGGTGACCCGTCCGGCGGCGATCAACTGGCCGGCGTGCTCGCGCGAGCGCGCGAGCTTGCGGCGGACCAGTTCCGCGTCGAGACGGCGGCGTGCGACTCCTGCCACGTTCGGTTCAGCTCCTGTGTCGGTACGACGGTGAAGGCGCCGGGGGCGCCGGGGGCCCCGGAGGTCCCGGGCGTCCGGAAGGGTCCGGGCGGGCGTCGAGCGCGGTGAGCGCGTCGCGCAGCCCCCCGTGTACATCCTCGTACACCCCGAGGTGTCCGTCGGTGTCGAGGTGGTCGGCGTCACCGAGCCGCTCCAGGACGGCGTCCACGTCCGCGTCACCGGTGGGGGTACGGGGCACGCCGAGGGGGGCGGGCCCGCCGGGGGCGGGGGCATCGCCGGGGCCGGGGGCGGAGAGGTCAGCGGCGGGCTCCGCGGACGGCGCCTTCGCCGCCGCTTCCGTACGGTCCCGCGTCCCGTACACAGAGTCGTTCATGCCCCGACGCTACCGCGAAGCCCTGGGGTACCGTCGGTCACGATGGCCACGATCGAGGAGTGCCGTGCCGCACTCGAGAAGCTCTCGGACAGCATGACGGACGCGGACGGGAAGGTCCGTGAGGCGGCTGCCCTGGACCGCTCGGTGAGCTGCCACATCACGGATCTCGACGTCACCTTCGCCGGCCGCCTCACCGGCGGCAGGATCGACGTGCGGGACACCGTGCCGGGGCCGCCGCCCGAGAAGGCCCAGATCCGGCTCGCGATGGCCGGCGACGACCTGGTCGCGCTGGTCGCCGGCGGGCTGAACTTCGCCTCGGCCTGGGCTTCGGGCCGCGTGAAGCTGGAGGCGAGCCTGCTGGACCTGTTCCGGCTCAGAAAGCTGCTGTGACCGCTTCCCGGAAGCTGCTGTGACCGCTTCTCGGGAAGCCGCTGCGCCCCTTCCCGGGAGCTGTCGCGGCACCGCTCCCCGGCCGCTACCGCGCCGTCACGCGCGTGCGTGCCCTGCGTGCCGCCGGCACCACCAGCGGAGTGCCCGTCTCGGGGTCGTCGATGACCTGGCAGCGCAGCCCGAAGACCTCCTCGACCAGTTCCGCGGTGACGATGTCCTTCGGCGCGCCCTGCGCGATGACCTCCCCGCCGCGCAGGGCGATGAGGTGGGTGGCGTAGCGGGCGGCGTGGTTGAGGTCGTGCAGCACGGCGACCAGGGTGCGTCCCTGCTCCTCGTGGAGGTCCGCGCACAGGTCGAGGACGTCGATCTGGTGCTGGATGTCCAGGTACGTCGTCGGCTCGTCCAGCAGCAGCAGCGGCGTCTGCTGGGCGAGGGCCATGGCGATCCACACGCGCTGGCGCTGACCGCCGGACAGCTCGTCGACGTACCGCTCGGCGAGCGCGGTGACCCCGGTCCGCTCCATGGACTCCTGGACGACCCGCTCGTCCTCGGCGGACCACTGCCGCAGGATGCCCTGGTGCGGGTAGCGGCCGCGGCCCACCAGGTCGCCGACGGTGATGCCGTCGGGCGCGATCGAGGACTGGGGCAGCAGGCCCAGCGTCCTGGCGACCTGCTTGGCCGGCATCGACTGGATGACCTGACCGTCCAGCAGCACCCGGCCGTCACTGGGCTTGAGCATCCTCGACAGGGCGCGCAGCAACGTGGACTTGCCGCACGCGTTCGGTCCGACGATCACCGTGAAGGAGTTGTCGGGGATCTCCACCGACAACTGCTCGGCGATGACCCGTTGGTCGTAGGCCAGGGTGACGTTGTCGGCGGACAGGCGGCTCACGGTGCTCCTCGGGTCGGTCACGGTCGTGCTTCGGGTGCTCATATGCGGCCCTTCCTGCGCTCGGCGACCAGCAGCCACAGCAGGTAGGCCCCGCCGAGCACGCCGGTGACCACGCCCACGGGCAGCTGGTCGGCGCCGAACGCCCGCTGCGAGGCCCAGTCGGCGGTGACCAGCAGGGCGGCGCCCATGCACAGGGACGGGAGCAGGTTCGGGCCGGGCGAGCGGGTCAGGCGGCGGGCGAGCTGCGGCGCGGTCAGCGCCACGAAGGCGACGGGACCGGCGGCGGCGGTCGCGGCGGCGGTGAGCAGGACGGCGGAGCCCATCAGCAGCAGCCGTACGCGCTCGACGCGCACCCCCAGGGCATAGGACACGTCGTCGCCCATCTCCAGCATGCGCAGCCCGCGGGCGTTGGCGAGGACGAGCGGGAGCAGGACGGCGCACAGGGCGAGCAGCGGCCACACCTGCGCCCAGTCGCGGCCGTTGAGGGAGCCGGTCAGCCAGTTCACCGCGCGGGCCGCGTCCACGAAGTCGGCCTTGGTGATGAGGTAGCCGTTGACGGCGGTGGCGACGGCGTTGACGCCGATGCCGACCAGGACGAGCCGGTAGCCGTGGACGCCCTGCTTCCAGGCGAGGAGGTAGATGGCGAGCCCGGTCGCCAGGCCGCCCACGAGCGCGCCGGCGGTGACCGCGGTCGCGTTGCCGGACAGCAGCACGATGACGACGAGCGCACCGGCGCTCGACCCCTGCGACAGCCCGAGCACGTCCGGGCTGCCGAGCGGGTTGCGGGCGACGGACTGGAACAGCGCGCCGCCCAGCCCCAGGCAGGCGCCGACCAGCAGGCCGACCAGCACGCGCGGCAGCCGCAGTTCGCGGACGATGAACTCCTGGCCCGGGTTGCCCTGGCCGACCAGCGTCCTCAGCACGTCGGAGGCGGGGATCGGGAAGTCGCCGGTGCCGATCAGCACGACGCTCGCGGCGAGCGCGGCGAGCACCAGCAGGACGACGACGGTGAGCGTCCGGGTCTCCAGGCGGAAGGACAGCCCGCCCGGGGTGCGGACGGCGCGGGTGCCGCCGGGAGTGCCGGTGCTGCCGGGGGTCCGTGGGCGGCCGGGGGCGCGCTCGGAGCCGGTGGTGGGGGTGGTCTTCACAGCTGGGTCGTCCTCCGCCGCCGAACGAGCAGGATGAACACCGGGCCGCCGATGAGCGCGGTGACGACACCGACCTGGACCTCGCCGGGCCGGGCGACGATCCGGCCGATCACGTCGGAGCCGAGCAGCAGCACGGGCGACAGGACCGTGGAGTAGGGCAGGATCCAGCGCAGGTCGGGCCCGGTGAAGGAGCGCACCACGTGCGGGACCATGAGCCCGACGAAGACGATCGGCCCGCAGGCGGCGGTCGCCGCCCCGCACAGCACGGTCGCGGCGAGCATGGCGAGCGCCCGGGTGCGGTTGAGGTGGGCGCCCAGGGCACGGGCGGTGTCGTCGCCCATCGACATCGCGTTGAGCGGCCGGGCGAGGAGCAGCGCGAGGACGGTGCCGACGACGCAGAACGGCAGCACCTGGACGATGGTCTCGTTCGTGGCGGAGGCCAGGGAGCCCACGGTCCAGAAGCGCATCCGGCCCAGCGCCGCGTCGTCCGTGATCATCACGGCCTGGACGTAGCCGTAGAGCGCGGCGCCGATCGCGGTGCCGGCCAGTGCGAGTCGTACGGGCGTCGCGCCCCGGCTGCCGCCGAGGAACCACACCAGCGCTCCCACGGCGGCTGCGCCGAGGAAGGCGAACCACACGTAGCCGCGCAGGCTCGTCACGCCGAAGAAGGTGATCGCGGTGACGACGGCGGCCGAGGCGCCCGCGTTGATGCCGAGGATCCCCGGGTCGGCCAGGGGGTTGCGGGTCAGCGCCTGCAGCACGGCTCCGGCCAGCCCGAGCGCGGCCCCGGCGAGCAGACCGAGCAGGGTACGGGAGAGCCGCTCGCCGACCACGACGTCGCCGTAGGTCCCCGAGTCCTGGAACAGACCGTGCCATACCTGCGCCAGGGACAGCTCCTTCGCCCCGATCGCGATGCTCGCCAGGGCGACGAGCAAGAGGATCGCGGCGGACAGGAGCAGCCCGGCGGCTCGCACTCCGCGACGGGTCGGGGGCGCCGCGGCTGCCGCCGCGCGCTCTTCGGGAGGACTGTCGACCAACACGCAGTTAGGTTAGCCTACCCTCGCTACGTCTTCGACAGTGCGTCACCGTCCCGCCCGTGCGTGCGTCACCACCCCAGCCGGGCCAGCGCCTTCCCGCCGTCCAGCGTGCACGCGCTCTCGCCGCCCGCCGTCCACGCCGCCGCGCACAGCGCGCGCAGTCCGTCCAGCGGCTGCCCGTCGCCGCTCAGCGCCAACGCGTCACCGCCCGCCGTCGCCGTCCACCCGCCGCACCGGAAACCGTCACCCTCCGGGGTGATTTCCGGCTGCCCGGTGAGCAGGCCCCGCAGATCGGCGTCGACGTACGTCGGCCGGTGCTCCGGCCGAGCGGCGAGCAACCGCGGCCCGTCGGTCACCCCTGTCAGCACGAGCAGCGAGTCCACCCCGCCGTTGAACGCGCCCTCGATGTCCGTGTCCAGCCGGTCCCCCACCACCAGGGGCCGCCGCGCGCCGGTACGCAGGATCGTCTCGCGGTGCATGGGCGGCAGCGGCTTGCCCGCCACCTGCGGGTCCGCACCCGTGGCGATCCGGACGACCTCCACAGCCGCGCCGTTGCCCGGCGCGATCCCGCGCGCGCTCGGAATCGTCAGGTCCGTGTTGGAGGCGTACCAGGGCACCCCGCGCGCGATGGCGTAGCACGCCTCCGCGAAGCGGCCCCACGGCAGGTCGGGGCCGCCGAACCCCTGGGCGACGGCCGCCGGGTCGTCCTCGGCCGACTCCACCGGCTCCAGGCCGCGCTCGCGCAGCGCCACCCGCAGCCCCTCACCGCCGATCACCAGCACTCGCGCGCCCTGCGGAACCTGATCCGCGATCAGCCGGGCCAGCGCCTGCGCCGAGGTGACGACGTCCGCGGCCTCGGCCGCTATCCCCAGGTCGGTGAGGTGCGCGGCCACCGCGTCCGGGGTGCGCAGGGCGTTGTTCGTGACGTACGCCAACCGCATGCCGCCCGAGCGTGCGGCGGCGAGGGAGTCGACGGCATGCGCGATCGCGTCACCCCCCGCGTACACCACCCCGTCCAGGTCGAGCAGGGCCGTGTCGTACGCCTCGCTCAGGGCCTGCCCACTGCCCTCCGGCCTCGTCCTGACGCCCTGACTCATTCCGCATCGCTCCTCGTGGTGCCGGTTTTCCCCCGATCATCCCCCATGCCACTGACACACGTACGATGCCGGGATGAACACAGCAGGTCACTCGCCGGCAACACCGCGCCGCGGCCTCGACCTCACCCCGTTCCGAGGCCTCCGCTACGACCCCGACCGGGTCGGCAGTCTGGCCGCCGTGACATCCCCTCCGTACGACGTCGTCGTACGCCCCGACGGCCTGCACCACCTCCAGTCCGCCGACCCCCACAACATCGTCCGCCTGATCCTGCCGCAGGCCGGCACGCCCACCGCCCGCAACGAACAGGCGGCCGACACCCTGCGCCGCTGGCTCTGCGAGGGCGTCCTGACCGCCGACCCGCAGCCGGGCCTGTACGTCTACGAGCAGCGGCACGCCGACGGCATGCTGCAACGGGGGCTGATCGGCGCACTGCGCGTGTCCGACCCCGCCGAGGGCGTGGTGCTGCCGCACGAGGACGTGATGCCCCACGTCGTCGCCGACCGCGCCGCTCTGATGCGCGCCACCAGCGCCAACCTCGAACCCCTGCTGCTCACCTACCGCGGCAACGGCTCGACGGCCGCGACGACCGTGGTCGTCGAGCGCGTCGCCGAACAGCCGCCGTTGCTGTCCACGACCACCGAGGACGGTTTCAGCCATCGCCTGTGGGCCGTCACCGACCCCGCCGACCTGGCCGGGGTCCGGGAGGACCTGTCCGGGCACCAGGCCCTGATCGCCGACGGGCACCACCGTTGGGCGACCTATCGGCGCCTGCGCACGGAGCACCCCTCCCCCAGCGCCTGGGACTACGGTCTCGTCCTCCTGGTCGACACCGCCCGCTACCCCCTGCGGGTCCGCGCCATCCACCGCCTGCTGCACGGCCTCCCCGTCGCGGACGCCCTGTCGGCGCTGGCCGGCCTGTTCCACGTACGGCGGCTGGACGGCGCCGCTCTGCCCGAGGCCCTGGAGATCCTGGCGGACGCGGCCTGCGCCGGCAACGCCTTCCTGCTGGCCGGCGACGGTTCCTTCCACCTCGTGGACCGCCCGGACCCCGGCCTCCTGGCCCGTACGGTCCCCGCCGACCGCCCGGCCGCCTGGCGCACGCTGGATGCGACGGTCCTGCACGCCGCGCTCCTGAAGCACGTCTGGCACATCCCCGAGGACGATCCCACCCGCATCGCCTACATCCACGACACCGCCGCCACCGTCGCGAAGGCCGAGCGCGACGGCGGAACGGCCGTCCTGCTGCACCCGGTCCGTGAGGACCTGGTGCGCGAACTGGCCCGCCAGGGCGTCACCATGCCCCGCAAGTCGACGTCGTTCGGCCCGAAGCCGGCGTCCGGGCTGGTGCTGCGGGCGCTGGACCTGTGACACGCGGGGAGGCACGGGCGGACGCAGGGAGATACGGACAAGGGGGTGGGCCCCGACCGGAATCCGGTCAGGGCCCACCCCCTTGTTCTCAAGGCGTTCTCAGGCCCGGTCAGTCCTCGTTCCTGCCGTCGTCCTCGCGGCTCTCCGGGGAGGACGGGGAGGCGCTGCCGGACGCGCCGGACGCGCCGTCCGCACCGTCCGCGCCATCCGCGCCATCCGCGCCATCCGCGCCATCCGCGCCATCCGCGCCATCCGCACGGTCCTCGTCGAGCGCGTCGGTGAACTCCACACCGTCCAGCTCGGCCAGGCGGTCCGACGCGTCGGTGCTGCCGTCGCGGTCGGCCTCGACGGCCTTGGCGAACCACTCCCGTGCCTCGGACTCCCGGCCGACGGCGAGCAGCGCGTCGGCGTAGGCGTACCGCAGGCGGGCGGTCCACGGCTGCACGGAGTGGGAGGCCAGCTCGGGGCTCTGCAGCGTCACGATGGCCGCGTCCAGCTGCCCCATGTCGCGCCGGGCGCCCGCCGCCACGAGCCGCATCTCCACCTGCCCGGCCTTGTCGAGCTTGTGCACCTCGGGAGCACCGGCCATGTCCAGCGCCTTCTCCGGCCGGCCGAGCCCGCGCTCGCAGTCGGCCATGAGGGGCCACAGCTCCACGTTGCCGGTCATCCGCCGGGCGGCACGGAACTCCGCGAGCGCCTCCGCGTACTTCTGGCTCGCGTACGCGGCGAAGCCGGCCGCCTCACGTACGGCGGCGACGCGCGACGCCAGGCGCAGAGCCACCCTGGAGTAGCCGTACGCGCCCTCCGGGTCCTCGTCGATCAGCCGGGCGACCATCACCAGGTTCCTGGCGACGTCCTCGGCAAGCGTCTTGGGCAGACTCTGGAGTTCCTGCCGGACGTCCTTGTCGATCTCCTCGCCGGTGACGTCCTCGGGGATCGGCAGCCGCTTGATCGGCTCCCGGTCCCGGTCCCGCTCGTCGCGGAACCGGCCTCCGCCACGGCGGTCGTCACGGCGGTCGTCCCTACGGTCATCGCGCCGGTCGTCACGCCGGTAGGACGGGCGGTCGCCCTCACGGCGGAAGCCGCCCGGGCGCCCACCGCGGTCGCCCCGGTCGTCACGGCGGGGACCACGGCCGCCACGGTCGTCCCGGCCACGGAAGCCCCCACGATCGCCGCGCTCACCGCGGGTGTCGTCACGGCGGTCGTCGCGGCGGTCGTCACGGCGGTCGTCGCGGCGGTCGTCGCGGCGGTCGTCGCGGCGGTAGGAGGGGCGGTCGCCCTCACGGCGGAAGCCACCGCGGTCACCGTCACGCCGGTCGTCCCTGCGGTCGTCACGTCGGTCGTCGCGGCGGTAGGAGGGACGGTCGCCCTCACGGCGGAAGCCGCCACGGTCACCGTCACGCCGGTCGTCACGGCGACCGCCGTAACCACCACGGTCACCCTCACGCCGGTCATCACGCCGGTCGTCCCGGCGATCGTCACGCCGGTCGTCCCGACGGAAACCACCCCGGTCGGGACGCTCCGACCGGTCATCGCGACGGCCGTAGCCGCCACGGTCGTCACGGCGGCCGTAGCCACCTCGGTCGTCGTCCCGCCGGAAACCACCGCGGTCACCGCGATCGCCATCACGACGATCGTCACGGCGGTCATCGCGGCGGTAGGCTGGACGGTCGCCCTCACGGCCCTCACGACGGAAACCACCGCGGTCACCGCGGTCGCCATCACGCCGGTCGTCGCGGCGGTCGTCGCGGCGGTCGTCGCGGCGGTAGGAGGGACGGTCGCCCTCACGGCGGAAGCCGCCACGGTCACCGTCACGCCGGTCATCACGGCGACCGCCGTAACCACCACGGTCACCCTCACGCCGGTCATCACGCCGGTCATCACGCCGGTCGTCCCGGCGATCGTCACGCCGGTCGTCCCGACGGAAACCACCCCGGTCGCCTCGGTCGCCGCGCTCACTGCCACGGCGGTCGTCACGGTGACCCCCGTAGCCTCCGCCGCGCTCGTCGTCACGACGGCCGTATCCCGCACGGTCGTTGCTGCGGCGCGGGCCACCCCGGAAGCCGCCACGGTCACCGCGTTCACCGCGGTCACCAACGTCCCGGCGGCGCTGATCGCGCTCCGGACGCTCGTCGGGAGAGTTGGTGGACATCGGTGACTCCTGTCTGCTGTACCGCAAAGTCATTCTCGCGCAACCGGGTACCCGGCGCGCTGCAAGCTGTGTTCGGTGAAAAAACGAAAGGACCCCTGGTCCCAGCTGAACGCTGGTGACCAGGGGTCCTCCAAAGATTGTTCGGCGGTGTCCTACTCTCCCACAGGGTCCCCCCTGCAGTACCATCGGCGCTGTAAGGCTTAGCTTCCGGGTTCGGAATGTAACCGGGCGTTTCCCTCACGCTATGACCACCGAAACCCTAATGGTTTCGAGCGAACAAGCACACTCTTTAATTGTGAGTTCAGCTCAAAGCCGGCAACGGTTCGTTGCCTCAGAACCAACACAGTGGACGCGAGCAACTGAGGACAAGCCCTCGGCCTATTAGTACCGGTCACCTCCACACGTTACCGTGCTTCCAGATCCGGCCTATCAACCCAGTCGTCTACTGGGAGCCTTACCCCATCAAGTGGGTGGGAGTCCTCATCTCGAAGCAGGCTTCCCGCTTAGATGCTTTCAGCGGTTATCCCTCCCGAACGTAGCCAACCAGCCATGCCCTTGGCAGAACAACTGGCACACCAGAGGTTCGTCCGTCCCGGTCCTCTCGTACTAGGGACAGCCCTTCTCAAGACTCCTACGCGCACAGCGGATAGGGACCGAACTGTCTCACGACGTTCTAAACCCAGCTCGCGTACCGCTTTAATGGGCGAACAGCCCAACCCTTGGGACCGACTCCAGCCCCAGGATGCGACGAGCCGACATCGAGGTGCCAAACCATCCCGTCGATATGGACTCTTGGGGAAGATCAGCCTGTTATCCCCGGGGTACCTTTTATCCGTTGAGCGACGGCGCTTCCACAAGCCACCGCCGGATCACTAGTCCCGACTTTCGTCCCTGCTCGACCCGTCGGTCTCACAGTCAAGCTCCCTTGTGCACTTACACTCAACACCTGATTGCCAACCAGGCTGAGGGAACCTTTGGGCGCCTCCGTTACTCTTTAGGAGGCAACCGCCCCAGTTAAACTACCCATCAGACACTGTCCCTGATCCGGATCACGGACCCAGGTTAGACATCCAGCACGACCAGACTGGTATTTCAACGACGACTCCACACACACTGGCGTGCATGCTTCAAAGTCTCCCAGCTATCCTACACAAGCCGAACCGAACACCAATATCAAACTGTAGTAAAGGTCCCGGGGTCTTTCCGTCCTGCTGCGCGAAACGAGCATCTTTACTCGTAGTGCAATTTCACCGGGCCTATGGTTGAGACAGTCGAGAAGTCGTTACGCCATTCGTGCAGGTCGGAACTTACCCGACAAGGAATTTCGCTACCTTAGGATGGTTATAGTTACCACCGCCGTTTACTGGCGCTTAAGTTCTCAGCTTCGCCCCACCGAAATGGAGCTAACCGGTCCCCTTAACGTTCCAGCACCGGGCAGGCGTCAGTCCGTATACATCGCCTTACGGCTTCGCACGGACCTGTGTTTTTAGTAAACAGTCGCTTCTCGCTGGTCTCTGCGGCCACCCCCAGCTCGAAC
>NZ_JBFACU010000005.1:335833-337842 GCF_040641015.1 Streptomyces sp. NPDC021356
GCCTACACCCTTACCCCGGGACAACCACCGCCCGGGATGGACTACCTTCCTGCGTCACCCCATCACTCACCTACTAACCGCTTGGGCCGGCGGCTCCACCACTCCCCTCAACTCCGAAGAGATCAGGGCGGCTTCACGGCCTTAGCATCACGATGCTCGATGTTTGACGCTTCACAGCGGGTACCGGAATATCAACCGGTTATCCATCGACTACGCCTGTCGGCCTCGCCTTAGGTCCCGACTTACCCTGGGCAGATCAGCTTGACCCAGGAACCCTTAGTCAATCGGCGCACACGTTTCTCACGTGTGAATCGCTACTCATGCCTGCATTCTCACTCGTCAACCGTCCACAACTACCTTCCGGTGCTGCTTCACCCGGCAGACGACGCTCCCCTACCCATCACAGCCGCCGTTGGGCGTATATGCTGCAATGACACGACTTCGGCGGTACGCTTGAGCCCCGCTACATTGTCGGCGCGGAATCACTAGACCAGTGAGCTATTACGCACTCTTTCAAGGGTGGCTGCTTCTAAGCCAACCTCCTGGTTGTCTCTGCGACTCCACATCCTTTCCCACTTAGCGTACGCTTAGGGGCCTTAGTCGATGCTCTGGGCTGTTTCCCTCTCGACCATGGAGCTTATCCCCCACAGTCTCACTGCCGCGCTCTCACTTACCGGCATTCGGAGTTTGGCTAAGGTCAGTAACCCGGTAGGGCCCATCGCCTATCCAGTGCTCTACCTCCGGCAAGAAACACACGACGCTGCACCTAAATGCATTTCGGGGAGAACCAGCTATCACGGAGTTTGATTGGCCTTTCACCCCTAACCACAGGTCATCCCCCAGGTTTTCAACCCTGGTGGGTTCGGTCCTCCACGAAGTCTTACCTCCGCTTCAACCTGCCCATGGCTAGATCACTCCGCTTCGGGTCTTGAGCGTGCTACTAAAACGCCCTGTTCGGACTCGCTTTCGCTACGGCTACCCCACCCGGGTTAACCTCGCAACACACCGCAAACTCGCAGGCTCATTCTTCAAAAGGCACGCAGTCACGAGAGTGAAGCAAGCTCCACTCCGACGCTCCCACGGCTTGTAGGCACACGGTTTCAGGTACTATTTCACTCCCCTCCCGGGGTACTTTTCACCATTCCCTCACGGTACTATCCGCTATCGGTCACCAGGGAATATTTAGGCTTAGCGGGTGGTCCCGCCAGATTCACACGGGATTTCTCGGGCCCCGTGCTACTTGGGTGTCTCTCAAGCAAGCCGCTGACATTTCGACTACGGGGGTCTTACCCTCTACGCCGGACCTTTCGCATGTCCTTCGTCTACATCAACGGTTTCTGACTCACCGACCAGCCGGCAGACTGATCAAGAGAGATCCCACAACCCCGTATACGCAACCCCTGCCGGGTCTCACACGCATACGGTTTAGCCTCATCCGGTTTCGCTCGCCACTACTCCCGGAATCACGGTTGTTTTCTCTTCCTGCGGGTACTGAGATGTTTCACTTCCCCGCGTTCCCTCCACACTGCCTATGTGTTCAGCAGCGGGTGACAGCCCATGACGACTGCCGGGTTTCCCCATTCGGAAACCCCCGGATCAAAGCCTGGTTGACGACTCCCCGGGGACTATCGTGGCCTCCCACGTCCTTCATCGGTTCCTGGTGCCAAGGCATCCACCGTGCGCCCTTAAAAACTTGGCCACAGATGCTCGCGTCCACTGTGCAGTTCTCAAACAACGACCAACCACCCGTCACACACCACTCACGCGATGCTTCACCGGGGCCGGCATCCCGAAGGGCGAGCAACGCTCGCACCCTCAGACACCCAACAGCGTGCCCGACACGACCAGCCGACCAGATCAGCGTTCCACGCTCCGAAGAGCAGTACTAGCGCCTGGCCCGTCCTGGACCGTGCCGAATAGTCAACGTTCCACCCATGAGCAACCAGCATCAGACATTCGCTGATGTACTGGCCTCTGACCGACCGGAGTCGGTAAGAAGTGCTCCTTAG